>NZ_JBEYVS010000020.1:0-139931 GCF_040644095.1 Streptomyces sp. NPDC047028 | reverse complement strand
GACTGGGAGCAGGCGCGCGCCGCCGGACTGCGCGCGGTCGCCCTGCTCGACCCGGGGAACTGCGCGAGAAGCTACTGCGGTCCGCGGACGGACGACTACCGCAGGCGGGCCATCAGGGCGTGTTCCACCAGGGTGATCAGGGCGGACTTGGCGTCGGCCCTGTGGCGGGCGTCGGTGGTGATGATCGGGGTGTCGGGGCCGATCTGGAGCGCCTCGCGGACCTCGTCGGGCTGGTACGGCTGGTTGCCGTCGAAGCCGTTCAGGGCGATGACGAAGGGGAGTCCGCTGTTCTCGAAGTAGTCGACGGCGGGGAAGCAGTCGGCGAGGCGGCGGGTGTCGACGAGGACGACGGCGCCGATGGCGCCGCGGACGAGGTCGTCCCACATGAACCAGAAGCGGTCCTGTCCGGGGGTGCCGAACAGGTAGAGGATGAGGTCCTGGTCGAGGGTGATGCGGCCGAAGTCCATGGCGACCGTGGTGGTCGTCTTGTCTCCGGTGTGGGTGAGGTCGTCGATGCCGGCCGACGCGGACGTCATGACGGCCTCTGTGCGCAGCGGGTTGATCTCCGAGACGGCGCCGACGAACGTGGTCTTGCCCACGCCGAAGCCGCCCGCCACCACGATCTTCGCGGAGGTGGTGGAGCGACTCTGAGAAACCGGCCCTCCGCTAGAGCTTGCGAAGTCCACTGAGCACCCTTTCGAGCAGTGTCACGTCTGGCTGGCCACCGGCGTTCTCGTCTCCGCCGGGCTGATGGATGGCGACCAGGCCCGCCTCCGCCAAGTCGGCGACGAGGATCCTGGCCACGCCGAGGGGGATCGTCAGCAGGGCCGAGATCTCGGCCACCGATTTGATTTCCCGGCAGAGGTTGCAGATCCGCTGATGCTCGGGCAGCTGGCCCTGCATCTGGTGCGGCTGCGCGGTGGTGTGCACCAGCGCCTCGATGGCGAGCTGGTAGCGCGGGCGGGTCCGGCCGCCGGTCATGGCGTACGGACGCACCAGGGGGTTGTTCGCCGCCGCGGGCGCCGGCTCGGGACGGCGCTGCGGCTGCACCGGCTGGATGCGGGGGGCCGGCGGCTGGTCGTAGGGCGAGGGCCCGGGACCCTGGGGCATGTACGGCCGCCGGTGGCGCGGGGTGGAGGGAAAGTCGTAGTTCGCCGAGCCGTCGCCCTGGCCCTGGGCAGGGCCGTACGACCAGTTGCCCGAAGACGAACCGCCTGGGGGTGTTGCCACTTTCTCCTCCTCCGACTGCGCCGGGCGCCCGTCCCTGTGGTGCCGCGTCCCGAAACCTTACGGCCCCGGGACGCGAAACCGCACCGTCTGACTGTTAGTTGAGAAGGCTCCCCTGGAGCTCCGCACGCAGATCCGGGGTGAGGACGGTGCCCGCACGGTCCACCAGGAGGGCCATTTCGTACCCGATGAGGCCGATGTCCGCCTCGGGATGGGCCAGCACCGCCAGCGACGAGCCGTCGGAGATGGACATGAGGAAGAGGAATCCCCTCTCCATCTCCACGACCGTCTGGTTCACGCTGCCGCCCTCGAAGATACGGGAGGCGCCTGCCGTCAGCGACGTCAGGCCGGAGGCGACGGCCGCGAGCTGGTCCGCCCGGTCCCGGGGGAACCCGTCGGACATCGCGAGAAGGAGTCCGTCGGCGGAGACCACCACCGTGTGGGACACCCCCGGGGTGTTGTCCACGAAGTTGGTGATCAACCAGTTCAGGTTCTGTGCCGCCTGGCTCATCGGGCTCACACTAACGCTCCTGGTTGTAGGTGCTGTCAGGACCACTGTGCTGATTCGTAGTGGCCTGGCCGTTCGTTTCACTGCCTGCGTTACGTCCGCGCTGGACGCCCCGACGCAGGTTGCTCAGCCTGCCCCGGACGTCCTCCGGGGCGCGGGAGACCTGTGGGCCGCCCTGGGGGGTGCTCTCGGCGGTGCCCTCGACCAGGTTGGCCTTGGGTACCCGTCGCGGCAGGCCGGAGGCGGTGACCCCGCCTGCCTTGGGCCTCCGGAGCTGTGCGGCCTGCTGCCAGCGGTCGTCGTTCGCCGAACGCCAGCTGCTGTCGCCGTCGGTCCCGGAGGCGGGGGCCGGAGCCGGTGTTTCCCGCTGCACGCGTGCCGTGCCGTTCGTGCCGTTCGCGCCGTGGGAACCGCTCGCGACGGAGCCGCGGCGCGGCAGCCCGGCGTCGGTCAGCTCGTGGGCGGCGGGAGAGGCCGGTCCCGGACGGTCGAAGCCTACGCGGTCCGGCTCGCTCACGTCAGCGGCCTGCGAGGATTCCGCTTCCGGAGCGTACGGGGCCGGGTAGCCGTTCTGGTAGCCGTTCTGCTGGGGCCAGTCGTCCTGGTAGGACGGCTCCTCCTGGGCACCGAACCCGTCGGACGCCCCGGCGTGGACGGCCGTGGACTCCTCCTGGGCCGGTTCCGCATGGCCCTGGTAGCCGGCGTTCGGCGCGTAGTACTGCTCGTCGTAGGGCTTGTCGTAGGAGGTGCCGTAGGGCTGTTCCTCGTACGACTCCTGGTACGCGGCCTGCCGCTGCTCCTCGTACGGCTGCTGCGGCTGCTCCGGGTATCCCGTCGGGACGTCGTAGCCGTTGTCGTAGCCCTGCGGGGCCTCGAACCGGTCCGGGTAGCCGGCCTGCTCGTCGGCCGCCGGCTGCTGAGCGGACTGCGGGTCCTGGGACTGCGCCTCCAGGGCGGCCCGGCGCTCCTCGCGCATCAGCGAGCGGCCGACCGGGTCGAGCTCACGGATGTCGTCGGGGACCTCGGTGTACCGGCTGTCGTCGAAGCCCAGCTCGGCGGCGGTGCGCAGGGGCTCCTGCCGGCCGAAGTTCTCACCCTGGAACTGCTGCTCCGGGATGATCTGGGAGACGGTGAACTCCTCGCGGTCCAGCGGGACCTCGCCGCCGCCACCGTGCGTGATCGCGTCCGGGAGCATGACCAGGGAGGTCGTGCCGGCCTGCTCGCCCGAGGGGCGCAGCTGGACCCGGATGCCGTGCCGGTCGGACAGCCGGCCGACCACGAACAGGCCCATGCGCTGGGAGATCGCGGCGTCCACGGTCGGCGGGTTGGCCAGCTTGTGGTTGATGTCCGCGAAGTCCTCGGCGGTCAGGCCGATGCCCTTGTCGTGGATCTCGATCATGACGCGGCCGTCGGGCAGCCGGGTCGCGGTGACCCGGACCTTGGTCTGCGGGGAGGAGAACGTGGTGGCGTTCTCCAGGAGCTCGGCGAGCAGGTGCACGAGGTCGGTGACCGCGCGGCCGTGGATCTCGGCCTCGGGGACGCCGGACAGCTCGATGCGCTCGTACTGCTCCACCTCGGAGGAGGCGGCCCGGACCACGTCGATCAGCGGGACCGGCTGGTCCCAGCGGCGGCCGGGCTCCTCACCGGCGAGGACGAGGAGGTTCTCGCCGTTGCGCCGCATACGGGTGGCCAGGTGGTCCAGGCGGAAGAGGTTCTCCAGCTGGTCCGGGTCGGCCTCGTTGTTCTCCAGGTCGGTGATCAGGGTCAGCTGGCCCTCGATGAGCGACTGGTTGCGGCGCGAGAGGTTGGTGAAGATCGCGTTGATGTTGCCCCGTAGCAGGGCCTGCTCGGCGGCCAGCCGGACGGCCTCGCGGTGGACCTGGTCGAAGGCCCGGGCGACCTCGCCGATCTCGTCCCTGGTGTTGATGGGGATGGGTTCGACACGGGTGTCCACGCGGCCGGGGTCGGTGCGGGAGAGCTGGTCGACCAGCATCGGCAGGCGCTGCTCGGCGATGCCGAAGGCGGCGTTGCGCAGCTGGCGCATGGAGCGGCTCATCTGCCGGGCCACGGCGCCGGCCAGGATGAACGCGAGCAGCAGGGCGAAGACGACGACCGCGCCGGTGGTGATCGCGGAGGTCTTGGCGTCGTCGGCGATGCCGGAGGCCTCGTTCACCGCCTTGTCGGCGAGATCCGACTCGATCTGGCGGTAGCCCTTGTACTTCAGCGTGTTGACCGCCCACCAGTTCTGCGCCGTGATGCCCTTGGCGGCGAGCGCCTGCCGGGCGAGCGGGCTGGTGTCGGGCAGCGTGGCCAGCGCGGTGACCATCTTCGTGGGGTCGGACGGCGGCGGGACGTAGCTGGGGTCCTGCTGCTTGGCCTGCGCCGCCATCGCGGCACCGTCCTTCTTCATCTTCGCCTGCGCCCGGGCCAGCACGGCCGCGTCGGCGGCGGTGCCACCGCCCTTGTACTCCTCGATGGCGATGCGCTCCAGGTACGCGTACGAGGAGAGCGACACCCGCTGGGTCGCCAGGTTCGGCGCGTCAGGGCCGGGCTTGACCAGGATGTGCATGCCGATCGAGCGTTCCAGGGACAGCGCGGCCTTGGTGAGCGAGATGGCGTAGACGGTACGGCCGTAGGAGGTGATGTTGCCGGTGCCCAGACCGAGTTCGTTGGCGAACTCCATCAGGGGGTGGTTGATGTCGACGTAGCCCTCTTCGGTCTGCACACCGGTGAGCTTGCTGGTGTACGCGACCTGGCGGAGCTGCTGCAGCTTGGGCTCGACCTTGCGGAACAGCGCCAGCCGGCGCTCCAGGCCCGACTTGTGCGGCATGTTCTCCGCGGCGGCGTCGAAGGCGTCGGCGGCCGCGTCCGTCTGCTTGCGGGCGGCCGTGACCGTCGCCTTGTCCTTGTGCAGGAGCAGCGGGGCCGCGCTGACGTCACGCTCGTTGTCGAGGGCGTCGGCGTAGGTGAGGGCGGCGCGGACCAGGCGGGCGGTGCTCTCGGCGTCCCGCGCCTCCTGCCAGGTGTCGATCGAGCCCTTCACCTGGAAGCCGCCCATGACGAGGCCGACCAGCACGGGTATGAGCAGGATCGCGTTCAGCCGGGTCGGCACCCGCCAGTTGCGTGGGGAGAAACGGCCGCCGCTCGGCGGGGGAGTGGCCGCGGACTCCGTACGGGGCACGGGGGAGGGCGCCGCAGCGCGCGGCGGCGGGGTGAAGTTGCCCCGTGCCGACGGCTCGGGACCGTTCTTGCTTCGCCTCACTCGACCAACAACCTCTCGGCGGTCGGCACCTACGTCGTGCCGCAGTCTCTCAGAGCCCGGTTCGTCCAAGACCACAGAGGAGTACGTCTTTGACTACTGGGCAGTTCAGGCATTCCAGCACGTCATCCAGCGCTCTTCCAAACAGTGGCAGAGCCGGGGCGACGCTCTTGTAGGCCCCAGATAAAACGGTCATAAAGAGCGAGCCCCGGCAAAAGGCGGGCCGGATGTGAGCGCAGCGGCACTGATCGGACGCGATCGGTGGCCACCCCACCCGATTCCTCTGCCGAAACGTTATGAACAGCGGAGCCGACCGTGTCAAAACCCACAGCCGGCTCCGTTGCGGTTACGACAACTGCCGTAGCGCGTCTTGCTTCCGCGTGCTACCGCAGCCGCGCCATGAGGGCGTGCTCGACCAGGGTGATCAGCGCACTCTTGGCGTCGGAGCGGTGCCGGGCGTCGGTGGTGATGATGGGGGTGTCGGGGCCGATCTGCAGGGCCTCGCGCACCTCCTCCGGCTGGTACGGCTGCTGTCCGTCGAAGCCGTTCAGCGCCACCACGAAGGGGAGTCCGCTGTTCTCGAAGTAGTCGACGGCGGGGAAGCAGTCGGCGAGGCGGCGGGTGTCGACGAGGACGACGGCGCCGATGGCGCCGCGGACGAGGTCGTCCCACATGAACCAGAAGCGGTCCTGTCCGGGGGTGCCGAACAGGTAGAGGATGAGGTCCTGGTCGAGGGTGATGCGGCCGAAGTCCATGGCGACCGTGGTGGTCGTCTTGTCTCCGGTGTGGGTGAGGTCGTCGATGCCGGCCGACGCGGACGTCATGACGGCCTCTGTGCGCAGCGGGTTGATCTCCGAGACGGCGCCGACGAACGTGGTCTTGCCCACGCCGAAGCCGCCCGCCACCACGATCTTCGCGGAGGTGGTGGCCCGGCCCGCGTCAGAGCTTGCGAAGTCCACTGAGCACCCTTTCGAGCAGCGTCACGTCCGGAGCGCCGCCGTTGTTCTCGTCGCCACCCGGCTGGTGGATGGCGACCAGGCCGGCCTCGGCGAGGTCGGCGACCAGGATCCGGGCCACACCGAGCGGCATGGCCAGCAACGCGGAGACCTCCGCGACCGACTTGACCTCCCGGCACAGGTGGCAGATGCGCTGGTGCTCCGGGAGCAGGCCCATGAGCGCTGCCGGGTCGGCCGTGGTGCTGATCAGCGCCTCGATGGCGAGCTGATAGCGGGGCCGCGTCCGGCCGCCGGTCATCGCGTAGGGACGTACCAGCGGCTGGTCGCCCTCGTCCCCGTACGGCTCCGCGTACGGATCATGATGGGCGGTGGGCGGCGGGGTCATGAATCCTCCGGGCGGGACAGCAGTTAGGTCAGTCGTGCCGTCTGACGGGGGCCGGTGGGGGGATTGTGGCGGCCGGACGGTGGTTTGGTGAGGTGGGTGGTGCCGGGGCCGATCAGTGGAGCAGACTGCCTTGGAGTTCGGCGCGCAGGTCCGGGGTGAGTACCGCACCCGCGCGGTCGACCAGCAGTGCCATCTCGTAGCCGACGAGGCCGATGTCGCACTCCGGGTGGGCCAGGACCGCGAGGGACGACCCGTCCGAGACGGACATCAGGAAGAGGAACCCGCGCTCCATCTCGACGACCGTCTGCGCCACGTTGCCGCCCTCGAAGATCCGGGACGCCCCGGCCGTCAGCGAGGTGAGCCCGGACGCGACGGCCGCCAGCTGGTCGGCACGGTCCCGCGGGAATCCTTCGGACATCGCCAGCAGAAGACCGTCGGCGGACACGACGACGGTGTGGGACACCCCGGGGGTGTTGTCCACGAAGTTGGTGATCAACCAGTTCAGGTTCTGTGCCGCCTGGCTCATCGGACTCAACTAACGCTCCTGCTGGTGAGTGGGGCTCGGGTAGCTGCCGGTCTGGCCGCCGCCGGCCTGCCGGCCCTGAGCGATGCCCCGACGGAGATTGGTCAGCCGGCCGCGTACGTCGTCGGGCGCACGCGAGACCTGCGGACCTGCTTGGTGCTGTTGCTGCTGTGCCGTGCCCGGGACCAGGTTCGCCCGGGGTACCCGGCGCGGCAGACCGGAGGTGGTGACACCGCCCGCGGCGGGCTGCCGTACGCGTTCCGCCTGCCGGACGAGGTCGTCGTTCGGGGAGGAGCGCCAGGAGCTGGTCGCGGGACGCTGGGGGGCCGCCGGAGCGGCGCTGGGAGCGGGGGCCTGCGGCGCCTGCGGGGCCGGCGCGGGAGTGCTCTCCTGCTGCCGCTCCGGCTGGCCGCCCTGGCCGCCGTGGAACCAGTTCGTCTCCAGCGTGTCGTACAGCGGGGTACGGCCGTCACCGGGACCCGAGGCCGGGGGCAGGGCCTCCGGCTCACGGCGCACGGGACGCTGCGCTTGCGGGGCCGGCGGGCGCGGTGCGCCGAAGTCGGCCGGGCCGCCGGGCTGCCGGGCGCCGAAGTCCGCGGGGCCGCCTGCCTGCGGCTGCTCGAACTGGCCGGTGTTCCCCGGCCCGTGGCTGCCGGGCAGCGCGTGCTGGCCGGTGGAACCGCTGTCGTAGCCGCCGTCGTAGCCCTGCGGGGCGGCGGGGGCCGCGAACTGGCCGGTGTGCTGCCCGCCGTCCTGGCGGCCGGGGGTCGGTGTGCCGAACACGTCGGAGCGGACGAACGAGCCGTTGTCCTGCTGCCCGCCGGGCCGCTGCGGAGCGGCGGGGCGCTGGAACTCGCCGGTGTGGTTGGGGTTGCCGGGGCGCTGGAACTCACCCGTGGTGCTCGGGCCGCCCGGCAGCTGGAAGTCGGCCGGGCCCTGCGGGGCGCCCGGACGCTCGAACTGGCCCGTGCCGCTCATGCCGTCGGTCCCGGGGGCCGCGAACTGGCCCGTGTGGTGGGAGCCGTCGGCGCCGGTCAGGTCCGGGCGGGGGAACTCGCCGGTGGCTGCCGGGCCCTGCGCGTCGATGCGGGGTATCTCGGCGGTCTGGCCGGGGCCCTGCCGGTCGTCGATGCGCGGCATGGGTGCTGTGTGCTGCGGGTCGCGCTCGTCGTGGCCGCGCGGGGCGTCCAGCGAGGCGCGGGACAGCTGGGCGCTGTCGCTCCAGTCCTGCTGGTTGCCGCCCGGCAGTTCGGCGCGCGGTCCGCCGCGCGGCGGCAGCTGGGGCTGACGGCCCTGGTCGGCGCCGTTGGTGCCGCGCTGCGGGGTACGGCCGCCGAACAGGTCCGCCCCGGAGGGGCCCGCCGACTGCGTGCCCTGCTGGGCACCCGGCTGGCCGCCGAAGAGACCCGCGCCGGCGGGCGCCGGCCGGCCCTGCTGGCCCGCGCCCGGACCCTGCTGGCCCGCGCCCGGACCCTGCGGGCCGCGTGCTCCACCGGGACCGCCGGGGCGGCCGCCCTGGCCCGCGCCGGGCAGCGCGGCCCGGGGCCCTTGGGCGGGGCCGACCTGGCCGCGGGGGCCGGGTCCGGCGGCGAGCCGTCCGGTGGACGGGGCGCCCCCGAGGGCACCGCCGTTGCCGCCGCTGCTCCGCCGCGCGGCGGCGGCGCCGGCCGCGGCCTGCGCGGCGGCGGGACCACCGGTCGACGGCGCGCCGGGCTTGCCCGGAGTGGGCTTCTTGCCGCCCTGGGCGACGTCCACCGGCAGCATGACCAGCGCGGTCGTACCACCGGAGTCGGACGGGCGCAACTGGATGCGGATGCCGTGCCGCTGGGACAGCCGGCCGACCACGAACAGACCCATGCGGCGGGAGACCGACACGTCCACGGTGGGCGGCGAGGCGAGCCGCTCGTTGATCGCGGCGAGGTCCTCGGGAGACAGGCCGATACCGGTGTCGTGGATCTCGATCAGCACGCGGCCGTCGGGCAGCGCGTGACCGGTGACCTTGACCTTGGTCTGCGGCGAGGAGAACGAGGTGGCGTTCTCCAGCAGCTCGGCGAGCAGGTGCACGAGGTCGTTGACGACGCGGCCGGCGACCTCGGTGGTGGGCACGGAGGCCAGCTCGATGCGCTCGTACTGCTCCACCTCGGACGCGGCGGCGCGGAGCACGTCGACCAGCGGGACCGGGCGGGTCCACCGGCGGCCGGGCTCCTCGCCCGCGAGGACGAGGAGGTTCTCACCGTTACGGCGCATGCGGGTGGCCAGGTGGTCGAGCTTGAACAGGGAGGACAGCTGGTCCGGGTCGGCCTCGCGGGACTCCAGTTCGGAGATCAGCGAGAGCTGGCGCTGGATCAGACCCTGGGAGCGGCGCGAGAGGTTCGTGAACATCGCGTTGACGTTGCCCCGCAGCAGGGCCTGCTCGGCGGCGAGGCGGACCGCCTCGCGGTGCACGTCGTCGAAGGCCGCGGCCACCTGGCCGATCTCGTCCCGGGAGTGCACACCGACGGACTCGACGGAGGTGTCGACGTCCTGCGGGTCGGACTCGGACAGCTGCTTGACCAGCTCGGGCAGGCGGTCCTGGGCGACCTTGGTCGCGGTCTCCTGGAGCCGGCGCAGCGAGCGGATCATGGACCGGGCCACGATGAAGGCGCCGACGAGCGAGACGCCGAGCACGAGCAGGATCAGCGCACCGGAGATGATCGCCTCGCGCTGCGAGGCGCTCTTCAGCTCGCGGGCCTTCTGTTCCATCTCCTCGAGCAGCGAGTGCTCGATCTTCTTCATCTGGTCGATCTTGGTGGAACTGTCGTCCATCCAGTCGCGGTACGACCGCTTCGGCAGGCTGTCGAGGCCGTCCGTGGCGCCGAGGGCACGCTTGGCGTACTCGTCGGCCGGCTTGATCGTCGAGTTGCTGTCGTCGATCGGCTTCAGCAGGCTGTCGGGGTCCTGCTTGGCGTAGATCTGCCGGAAGATCTTCAGCTCGGAGTTCTCGCTCTCGTACGCCGCTTCGCCGTAGAGGCGGTCGTTCGGGGAGAGCTTGCCGGCCGTGGTGTTGGTGGTCGGCAGCGCGGCGGCGAGGACCGCGCGCTGGACCGACGCGTACTCCTTGGCGGTGGAGAACGCCGCCAGGGCGCGCGTGCGCTGGATCATCTCAGGGTTGCTGGACGCCTCGGCCATGTCCTGGGAGAGGTCGATCAGCTGGGTGATCAGCCGGTGGTACGACTCGATGGTCTGGGTCGAGTTGCCCTTGGACTGGTAGGCGTCGTGGCGGATCTTCTGCAGCTGGTTGATCTGGCCGACCACGCCTACGAGGCTGTCGCGGACGCCCGTGAGGTTGCCGTCCTTGCTGGCGGCGTCGATCTCCTCGGAGGCGTCGATGAAGTTCTTCGCGGTCCGGTCGGTCTTCTCCTGGGCGCCCTTGACCGTGTAGTCGGTCGTCGTCAGGCCGTGGGAGAGGGGACCGGCGGACTCGTCGCGCTCGTCCTGGAGCGCCTGGGCCAGCTCGGTGGCCTGCTTGGTCATGTCCGTCAGCAGCTTCATGTTGTCGAGCTGCCGGATCTCGTCCATGGAGTCGCTGATGCGCAGCGCGCCGAGCGAGGTCGCCGCGACCACGGGGAGGGCGAGCAGCGACACCAGGCGCGTGGAGATGCGCCAGTTGCGCAGCGCCAGGCGCGAGCCGGCGCTCGGCACGGGCTTCACGTCGGGCGTGGGGGCCGAGGTCCCGGACGTGCCCGCGGGGCCCGAGGACCCCGGGGAAGCGGACGCGCCGGGGCGCCCGGAGCGGTCACCGCCCTCTACGGAAGGGGCCGGGCCCGGGTTCTGGGCGTGCTGGGGCGTGGAGCTGCCTTGGCCAGTCCCGCCATGCGGCTCCGGCTCCGCCGAAGCGCTGCCATCCCTCTTGAAACGTCCCTGCACTAGCGTCGCAACCTCTGGACCAGGCGCTCCTCCGCGAGAACGGAGGAACACGGTGTCGGCGTTGTGGTGGGCGCCCTGAAAACGCCCCCCGGGTGGTCTGGAGTGACCGGCGCAGACTTCCCCCCATCTCGCCGCCACTCGGCGCTGCGTTGCGCCCCTGCGTGCCGGCTCGATCCTGCGGCGGTCCGTGGAATTCCAGCACAGTGCCCGATCTCCAACAAGGCCCGTGCCCCGAGCTGTGACCTGTGTGACGGGCTGTGAGGGGGAAATCACCGGGCGTGGAGGCTGATCCGGGGCATAACGGACGTATCCCTGCGCGCGGTCGTTCCGGCTCTGGTGTCCCAGTCGCCATGATCAGGAGCGGAATGCGGGCTTCAGTCGCCCAATGTCCGTTTCGTTGGGGTGAATTGCGAGCCGGGATTGACCGTTTTGCCCCTGAGTAAGTGAGGAAACTCACACGCTGATCAAGGGGGGTCCCCGTCAGGGCGGGGAATGGCGATGTCTAGCCTGACGCTTTACATGGGCGGCGCATCTGCCCACCGCGAACCAGGACAGCGACCCAGGACAGGACTTACGACAACCGTGAAGACGACGATGATGTTCCGCAACATAGCCAACCCCCGTCGCACCACCCTCGCGCACCTCGCGGACGCCGAGGAACTGTCGGCGCCGGAACTGCCGGAGCACTCCGTCGACCTGCCGGCCCAGACGGCCAACCCCCGTCGCACCATCCTGGTGGACGCCCCCGCCACGGCCCCCGTCGCCCCGTAGTACGCACCGCCGCGGCGGATCACTCAACGCGCCCCGGGCCGGCCGCCCGGGGCGCGTCGCGCGCGCCCGGCCCGCCCCGGCCGGCGGGCCGCACCAGCCGGGGCGCAGGCCCCGACCGGCCGTAAACGCGCACGGCCCGGCCCCGCCGCCGCGTTAGCCTGGAGCGTCAGACTCCAGCCAGCTCAGTTAAGGGGCGCAAGGATCCCGTGCGCATCGCCAGGTTCTCCATCGACGGGAACGTCGCCTTCGGCGCGGTCGAGGGTGACAAGCCGGACGAGCTCGTCCTGAACATCATCAAGGGCATCCCGTTCGCGGACTTCGAGCTCTCCGGCACGAAGGTCCCGCTGAGCAAGGTACGGCTGCTGCCGCCGGTGCTCCCCAACAAGGTCGTGGCGTTCGGCCGCAACTACGCCGAACACGCGCGCGAGCTGGGGAACGAGGTGCCCGACGCACCGTTCGCCTTCTTCAAGCCGTCCACCTCGGTCATCGGCCCCGGCGACCACATCCAGTACCCCTCCTTCTCCGAGGAACTGCACCACGAGGCCGAGCTGGCCGTGGTCATCGGTCGCATGTGCCGCGAGGTCCCGCGCGACCGCGTCAAGGACGTGATCTTCGGCTACACCTGCGCCAACGACGTCACCGCCCGCGACGTGCAGCGGCGCGAGAAGCAGTGGGCGCGGGCCAAGGGCTTCGACACCTCCTGCCCGCTGGGCCCCTGGGTGGAGACGGGCCTCGACCTCGCCGCGGCGAACGACGCGACCCTCCAGCTCACCGTCAACGGCGAACAGCGCCAACTCGGCCGCACGAGCGACATGCTCCACCCGATCGAGGACCTGATCGTCAACATCTCCGAGGCCATGACGCTGCTCCCCGGCGACGTGATCCTCACGGGCACCCCGGCCGGAGTCGGCCCCCTGCACGTCGGCGACGAGGTCGCCGTCACCATCGAAGGCATCGGCACTCTCACCAACAAGGTTGTCAAGCGTGGCTAGCGCACCCGGCACTCCCGTACGCGTCCGTTTCTGCCCCTCGCCCACCGGTAACCCCCATGTGGGCCTGGTCCGCACCGCCCTGTTCAACTGGGCGTTCGCCCGGCACCACCAGGGCACCCTGGTCTTCCGCATCGAGGACACCGACGCGGCCCGCGACTCCGAGGAGTCCTACGACCAGCTGCTCGACTCGATGCGCTGGCTGGGCTTCGACTGGGACGAGGGCCCCGAGGTCGGCGGCCCGCACGCGCCGTACCGCCAGTCGCAGCGCATGGACCTCTACAAGGACGTCGCCCAGAAGCTCCTCGCGGCCGGCCACGCCTATCACTGCTACTGCTCCCAGGAGGAGCTGGACACCCGCCGCGAGGCCGCCCGCGCCGCCGGCAAGCCGTCCGGCTACGACGGCCACTGCCGCGACCTCACCGAGGCGCAGGCCGAGGAGTACACGGCACAGGGCCGCGCCCCGATCGTCCGCTTCCGGATGCCCGACGAGGCGATCACTTTCACGGACCTGGTCCGCGGCGACATCACCTACCTCCCGGAGAACGTCCCGGACTACGGCATCGTCCGCGCCAACGGGGCGCCCCTCTACACCCTGGTGAACCCGGTCGACGACGCCCTGATGGAGATCACCCACGTCCTGCGCGGCGAGGACCTGCTCTCCTCCACCCCCCGTCAGATCGCCCTCTACAAGGCGCTGACCGGGCTGGGCATCGCGAAGACGACCCCGGAGTTCGGCCACCTCCCCTACGTCATGGGCGAGGGCAACAAGAAGCTCTCCAAGCGCGATCCGCAGGCGTCCCTCAACCTCTACCGAGAGCGCGGCTTCCTGCCCGAGGGCCTGCTCAACTACCTCTCGCTCCTCGGCTGGTCCCTCTCCGCCGACCAGGACATCTTCACGGTCGAGGAGATGGTCGCGGCCTTCGACATCGCGGACGTGAACCCCAACCCGGCGCGCTTCGACCTGAAGAAGTGCGAGGCGATCAACGCCGACCACATCCGCATGCTGCCGGTGAAGGACTTCACCGACCGCTGCGCGCCGTGGCTGGCGGCCCCCTTCGCCCCCTGGGCGCCGGAGGACTTCGACGAGGCCAAGTGGCAGGCCGTCGCGCCGCACGCGCAGACCCGCCTGAAGGTCCTCTCCGAGATCACGGACAACGTCGACTTCCTGTTCCTGCCCGAGCCCGTCTCCGACGAGGCGTCGTGGACGAAGGCGATGAAGGAAGGCAGCGACGCCCTGCTCCGCACGGCCCGCGAGAACCTCGAGTCGGCCGACTGGACCTCCCCGGAGTCCCTCAAGCAGGCCGTCCTGGCCGCCGGCGAGACCCACGGCCTCAAGCTCGGCAAGGCCCAGGCCCCCGTCCGCGTGGCCGTCACCGGCCGCACGGTCGGCCTCCCCCTCTTCGAGTCCCTCGAAGTCCTGGGCAAGGACAAAACCCTGACCCGAATCGACGCGGCCCTGGCGAAGCTCACCGCCTGACCGACGCACAGCACAGGGGCGGCACCCGGAGACTCGGGCGCCGCCCCTCGTTCTTTCCACTCAGCTCGCGTCGGCCTCTTCGACCAGGTACGCGAACTCGTTGGAAACCTCCAGCTCGGTGATGACGACGACCGCACCGGCGACCCTGTACCGCAGCGCCATGCCCGGGGTCACGTACGTCCTCCGCCGGTGCTCGTCAGGGCCGAGCTGAGCCCGTCGCAGTCGTGTGAAACGGGCCCCGGGCCAACGCCCGTACAGCCTTGTCCAGCTGGGCTCGACGTTCGGCGGGGAGGCCGTCCTACGCCGCGTGGGCCTCGGTGGTGAACTGGGTTCCGTACTCGGTCATGGTCTGCGGTGTGCCGGGGCGGGATAGCGTCGGGGGTATGAGTATCCGAGCCGTCGTCTGGGACGTCGACGACACCCTTTTCGACTACACGAGTGCCGACCGGCACGGGATGCGGGCGCATCTCGCGGCCGAGGGGCTGCTCGGGGTGTACGACGGGGTGGAGGCGGCGCTGGAGCGGTGGCGGGAGGTCACCGAGGCGCAGTGGGCGCGGTACGCGGCGGGGGAGAGCAGCTTCGAGGGGCAGCGGCGGGACCGGGTGCGGGTCTTCCTCGGGGAGGACATGAGCGACACGCGGGCCGACGCGTGGTTCCAGCGGTACATGGGGCACTACCAGGGCGCCTGGAGCCTCTTCCCGGACGTGCTGCCCGCCCTGGACGCCCTCGCCGGCAGTCACCGGCACGCCGTGTTGTCCAACTCCAGCCTGCACGTCCAGGAGCACAAGCTGCGCACCCTCGGCGTCAGGGACCGCTTCGAGGTCGTGCTGTGCGCCGCCGAGCTGGGTGTGTCCAAGCCGTTGGCCGGGGCCTTCCTGGCGGCCTGCGAGGCGCTGGGGCTGCCGCCGCACGAGGTGGCGTACGTCGGTGATCATCCGGAGATCGACGGGCGGGGCGCCGCCGAGGCCGGGCTGCTGTCGGTGTGGATCGACCGGGGTGGGGCGACCACGCGGGACGGTGGTGACCTCCCGGCGCTGCGGATCACCGGCCTCGCCGAACTCCCCGCGCTCGTCCGCGCCGATACCCGTTTTGGAGCCCCGTCCACCTTCGGGTAATGTTCTTCCTGCGCCGCCGGGGAGCGGGCCGAAAGGCCGGAACCGGAGGAGCAAACTAGAACGAGAACCCTTCAGGGGCTTGCGTTCCAGTGGCCTATGGTGTAATTGGCAGCACGACTGATTCTGGTTCAGTTAGTCTTGGTTCGAGTCCAGGTAGGCCAGCTTGCAGACGCTTCAGTCTGCGACCGCGGATCATATCCGCAACGCCCCCGTTGTGTAGCGGCCTAGCACGCCGCCCTCTCAAGGCGGTAGCGCCGGTTCGAATCCGGTCGGGGGTACGGATCCTGATCAGTTCGGGATCGCTAGGGCCCCCGTTGTGTAGCGGCCTAGCACGCCGCCCTCTCAAGGCGGTAGCGCCGGTTCGAATCCGGTCGGGGGTACTGACTGGTCTAAACCATCATTGGTCTATGGTGTAATTGGCAGCACGACTGATT
The DNA here is from genome assembly GCF_040644095.1 of Streptomyces sp. NPDC047028. Classification (NCBI taxonomy): domain Bacteria; kingdom Bacillati; phylum Actinomycetota; class Actinomycetes; order Kitasatosporales; family Streptomycetaceae; genus Streptomyces; species Streptomyces sp. NPDC047028. Next base: position 124,378 of record NZ_JBEYVS010000020.1, on the reverse strand, counting down.
CTGGTTCAGTTAGTCTTGGTTCGAGTCCAGGTAGACCAGCTCGGGCCTGCGGCGTGCAGTACTGAACGCCAGCAGGGTCCACGCCCCCGTTGTGTAGCGGCCTAGCACGCCGCCCTCTCAAGGCGGTAGCGCCGGTTCGAATCCGGTCGGGGGTACAGAACGAGAAGGCCTCCACTTCGGTGGGGGCCTTCTCGCGTGTCCGGCCGAGTGAAGGCCGCGCGAGCGTCACTCGAACCCGTACCGCCGCGCCGACTCCTCCTCCTGGGCCAGCCGGTGCAGCGACTGCAGCAGCGGCTCGTTGAGGATCGCCCCCAGGACCGCGAACTCGACCCGCTCCGCCTCCGAGGCGTACGTCTCCATGTTGTCCATGTCCAGGACGGCCGTCCGGTGCATCAACTCGGCGTACGGCGCGAGCTGTTCGGCCCCCCAGTCGTAACCGAGCCGGCGGAACGCGGCCACCGCCACCACCAGCGAGCGGTACGCCGGCGAGATGGTCGTGAGCTGCCTGGCGTTCCCCCAGCCGAGCCGGTCCAGGAGCGTGTCGACCTCCTGGTGCGCGGCCCGGACGTACTCGTCGTCCTCGTCCGGCTCGGGCACCTGCGGCAGCGCCCACAGCGCCGCGCCCAGGCGGATCGTCCGGCCCAGGGACTCGTCGTCCACGTGTCCGAGGACCTCGCGCACCTTCCCCACCGGCACCCCGGCGACCTGGATCATCGCCCGCACCAGCCGCAGCCGCCGCAGGTGCTCCTCGTCGTACTCGGCGGTCCGCGCGTTGATCTGGCGGCCCGGCGGCAGCAGGCCCTCCCGCAGGTAGTACTTGATCGTCGCGGTGGACACCCCGCTGCGCTCGCTGAGTTCGGCCAGCCGCATCTCTTGCACCTCTCCATGGGAAGTGCCACTATCCAAGCACCGACAGAAGGATAGTGGCGCTATCCGATCAAGGGACGGGGGAGCTGTCATGTTCGCCAAGCCGGTGCGTGGCCGTACGACCGCCGACGTCGAGGGTGATGCGGTGGTCCTGCTGATCGGAATGCGGATCAACCACTTCTGGGCGGTGCACCAGTGGCTCCCGGTCCAGCTGTCCATGCTCCGCATGCTGAGGGAGCTGAAGCGGGACCCGGACCGGGGGCTGCTGGGCCACGTGCTCCTGACGGCGTCGCCGCGGACGTACTACGTCGTCCAGTACTGGGAGTCCAGGGAGAAGCTGTACGCCTACGCCACCTCGCCCGACATGTTCCACCACCGGGTGTGGGCGATCATCAACCGCAAGGAGCGCGCGGGCAAGGTGCGCGGCCACGTGGGCCTGTGGCACGAGACCTACGTGGCGCCCGAGGGGGCGTACGAGTCCATCTACTTCGACATGCCGGCGTTCGGCCTGGCCGGCGCCCACGGCCAGATGCCGCTGGCCGCCCGCGGCCGCTACGCCAGGGACCGGTTCGCCCACCGCTCCGGGCAGGCCGTGAAGTGAGGGCGCCACGCCGGATCGCACCGGCCCTGTGCTGCGCGCTGCTCTGCGGGCTCGCGCTCACCGCGTGCGGGGACGACGGCCTCAAGGGAACCATCGAGGACTTCGACACCGTGACCGTCTGGTCGGGCCCCGGCCAGGGGGCGCGGCCGACCGGTGAACTCACCACCCAGGCACCGCTGACCATCGCCTGCTACGACGACGGATGGTTCAAGGTCTCCTACGACGGCGGCTCCGGGTACATCGACGCGGACACGTCGATCCTCAGCAAGAAGGGCGAAGTCGCCCCGAGCATGGTCCCGACCTGCTGAACCGGGGGAGGGGGGATGCGGGCGGTCCCGCCGGGAAACGGCGCCGCGGCGTTGAGGCGTCCGTTTCCCGGCAGGACTGCCCGTCCTGCTGAGCGGGGCCGTCAGCCCGAGCGGCGCAGGGCCTCCGACAGGCGGGACGCCGCGTCGATGACGGCCTGCGCGTGCATACGGCCCGGATGGCGGCTCAGGCGCTCGATCGGGCCGGAGACCGACACGGCGGCCACGACGCGGTTGGAGGGGCCGCGCACGGGCGCCGAGACGGACGCCACGCCCGGCTCGCGCTCGCCGATCGACTGGGCCCAGCCGCGGCGCCGCACGCCCGACAGCGCCGTCGCCGTGAAGCGGGCGCCCTGCAGGCCCCGGTGCAGCCGCTCAGGCTCCTCCCAGGCCATGAGGATCTGCGCCGAGGAACCGGCCTTCATCGTGAGCGTGGAGCCCACCGGGACCGTGTCCCGCAGACCGGACAGGCGCTCCGCCGCGGCGACGCAGATGCGCATGTCGCCCTGGCGGCGGTAGAGCTGCGCGCTCTCGCCGGTCACGTCACGGAGGTGGGTCAGCACCGGCCCCGCCGTCGCGAGGAGGCGGTCCTCGCCGGCGGCCGCGGCCAGTTCCGACAGCCGGGGACCGAGAATGAAACGGCCCTGCATGTCGCGTGCCACCATGCGGTGGTGTTCCAATGCCACGGCCAGGCGGTGGGCCGTGGGTCGTGCCAGTCCGGTGGCCCCGACCAGACCCGCGAGGGTGGCCGGACCGGACTCCAGAGCGCTCAGGACGAGGGCCGCCTTGTCCAGAACGCCGACGCCGCTACTGTTGTCCATGCAACGATACTCACGTCTCACTCTGTGAAACGCAAGTTCAATTTTCCGTGGAACGCGCCACCCTGGAATCACACAGCGGCCCGTGGACCAAAGGGCCTGGTGGCGGACGCCCGGACCCGGACGGCCCCGCCCCGCACCAAGGGGGCCCCGCCTCCTCAAGATCTCGAGTTGGGTCGGTGGACGCATGCCGGCCGGAGGGAACAGCGATGGGTAGGACACTCGCGGAGAAGGTCTGGGACGACCACGTCGTCCGGCGCGCCGAGGGCGAGCCCGACCTCCTCTTCATCGATCTGCACCTGCTGCACGAGGTGACCAGCCCGCAGGCCTTCGACGGGCTGCGCCAGAGCGGCCGCCAGGTGCGCCGCCTCGACCTCACCATCGCGACCGAGGACCACAACACCCCCACCCTCGACATCGACAAGCCCATCGCCGACCCGGTCTCCCGCGCCCAGCTGGAGACCCTGCGCAAGAACTGCGCCGAGTTCGGCGTACGGCTGCACCCGCTGGGCGACGTCGAGCAGGGCGTCGTGCACGTCGTCGGCCCGCAGCTCGGCCTGACCCAGCCCGGCACCACCGTGGTCTGCGGCGACTCCCACACCTCCACCCACGGCGCCTTCGGCGCGCTGGCGTTCGGCATCGGCACCTCCCAGGTGGAGCACGTGCTGGCCACCCAGACGCTGCCGATGGCCCGCCCGAAGACCATGGCCATCACGGTCGACGGCGAACTGCCCGAGGGCGTCACCGCCAAGGACCTGATCCTGGCGATCATCGCCAAGATCGGCACCGGCGGCGGCCAGGGCTACGTCCTGGAATACCGCGGCTCCGCCATCGAGAAGCTCTCGATGGAGGCCCGGATGACCATCTGCAACATGTCGATCGAGGCCGGTGCCCGTGCGGGCATGATCGCCCCCGACGAGACCACGTTCGCCTACCTCCAGGGCCGTGCGCACGCCCCCGAGGGCGCCGACTGGGACGCCGCCGTCGCGTACTGGAAGACCCTGCGCACCGACGAGGACGCCGTCTTCGACGCCGAGGTGCACATCGACGCGGCCTCCCTCTCCCCGTTCGTCACCTGGGGCACCAACCCGGGCCAGGGCGCGCCCCTTTCGGCGGACGTCCCCGACCCGGCTTCGTACGAAGACGCCTCGGAGCGGTTCGCCGCCGAAAAGGCCCTGGAGTACATGGGGTTGTCGGCCGGACAGCCGCTGCGCTCCATCACCGTGGACACCGTCTTCGTAGGCTCCTGCACCAACGGCCGCATCGAGGACCTGCGCGCCGCCGCCGACCTGCTGCGCGGCCGTAAAGTCGCCGACGGCGTACGGATGCTGGTCGTCCCCGGCTCCGCCCGGGTGGGCCTGCAGGCCGTCTCCGAGGGCCTGGACGTGGTGTTCAAGGAGGCCGGCGCCGAATGGCGGCACGCGGGCTGCTCGATGTGCCTCGGCATGAACCCCGACCAGCTGGCCCCCGGCGAGCGCTCGGCGTCCACCTCCAACCGCAACTTCGAGGGCCGGCAGGGCAAGGGCGGCCGTACCCACCTGGTGTCGCCCCAGGTCGCGGCCGCCACGGCCGTCCTCGGCCACCTGGCCTCGCCCGCCGACCTGTCCGACGCCGCCACCGCCACGCCCGCTGGAGTCTGATCAGCCATGGAAGCCTTCACCACGCACACCGGCCGGGCCGTCCCGCTGCGCCGCAGCAACGTCGACACCGACCAGATCATCCCCGCCCACTGGCTCAAGAAGGTGACCCGGGACGGGTTCGAGGACGGGCTGTTCGAGGCCTGGCGCAAGGACGCCGAGTTCGTGCTCAACCGGCCCGAGCGGGAGGGTGCGACCGTCCTGGTCGCCGGCCCCGACTTCGGCACCGGCTCCTCCCGCGAGCACGCCGTCTGGGCGCTGCAGAACTACGGCTTCAAAGCCGTGATCTCCTCCCGCTTCGCCGACATCTTCCGGGGCAACTCGCTGAAGAACGGCCTGCTCACCGTGGTCCTCGACCAGCAGACCGTGGACGCCCTGTGGGAGCTGACCGAGAAGGACCCGACCGCCGAGATCACGGTGGACCTCCAGGCGCGTGAGGTGCGCGCCGAGGGCGTCACCGCCTCCTTCGAGCTGGACGAGAACTCCCGCTGGCGGCTGCTGAACGGCCTGGACGACATCTCCATCACGCTGCAGAACGAGGCGGACATCGCCGCCTACGAGGCCAAGCGTCCCGCGTACAAGCCGCGGACGCTCCAGGGCTGACCCTCCTGTCCCACCCGTCCCGCGCGCGCCCGGGACGGGTCGGGTTTCGGCCACCCAACACCCCCTCTGTACCCCCGATCGCCACGATTGGGGGTACAGCCATGTCTGCACCCGAACGGCCTCGTGACGGAGCCCCCTTGCCGGTCAACTTCCCACGTTAGAGGGGTGGTTGCCGGGGTACGCGAGCAGTGGCCCCGCGACCTGAGAGGGGGCCGAAGGGGCCGTTCGGTACGGCAGTTGCCCCCTGCGCAGGCGACAACTCGCCCCAGATGGCACAATCTGTGCATGGGACACGACGGCCAACTCCAGCTCTATACGGCGGTCGCGAACCAACTCAAGGAAGCGCACGCAAGAGTGCGCGCACTGCAAGTCCCGGAGGGCGTACGGATGGCGCTGACCCGGAAGCTGCTGGTCATTACGGCCGCGGCCAAGCACGATCTGCCCGGCGCGGCAAGGCGGCTCGAACGGTTCATGGCGGACCTCGACGAGGGTCGGATCCCCGAAGGGGACCGCTGAACAACTACGAGACGCCGAGTCCGTTGCGGCACAAGGGTGATTAGCCCGTTTCGTGTTTGATTTGCGGTATATATCTGCCTAACGTGCGAAAAAGCTTGAACACATTCGTTCTGGCGATGTCTCCGAAGGGGAAGACGTGAACAAGGCGCAGCTCGTAGAAGCGATTGCCGACAAGATGGGCGGCCGCCAGCAGGCCGCCGATGCTGTCGACGCGGTCCTGGACGCCGTGGTCCGCGCGGTCGTCGCGGGTGACCGGGTCTCGGTCACTGGCTTCGGGTCCTTCGAGAAGGTGGACCGCCCCGCCCGCTACGCCCGCAACCCCCAGACGGGCGAACGGGTTCGGGTCAAGAAGACCTCCGTGCCGCGCTTCCGCGCGGGCCAGGGCTTCAAGGACCTGGTGAGCGGCTCGAAGAAGCTGCCGCGGGGCGGCGAGGTCTCCGTCAAGAAGGCGCCCAAGGGCAGCCTGACCGGTGGGGCTTCCGCGACGGTCAAGAAGGCCGCCGCGAAGAAGACCACGAAGGCGGCGGCGAAGAAGACCACCGCCAAGAAGGCGACGCCGGCGAAGAAGACGACGACGAAGGCCACGGCGAAGAAGACCACGGCGAAGAAGTCGACCGCGAAGACCACCGCGGCGGCCAAGAAGACCACGAAGGCGGCGGCGAAGAAGACCACCGCCAAGAAGGCCCCGGCGAAGAAGGTCACCGCGAAGAAGGCCCCGGCCAAGAAGTCGACGGCTCGCAAGACGACCGCCAAGAAGGCCACCGCCCGCAAGGCGTAGGTCAGCAGGGCAGCACTTCACGCGCCGGGCCGGACTCCCTGGGGGAGCCCGGCCCGCGGCGTGTGTGGTGCTTGTGGCTACAGGGTCTGGAGTGTCACGAGGGTGATGCGCGGCCGGGCGCCGCCTTCGCCTTCTCCTTCGGCTTCGCCGTCCGTCTCGATCCGGACCCGCTGGCCCGGGCGCAGCAGGCGCAGGCCGCCCGCGTCGAACGCCGCCGCGTCGAAGGGGAGGGGGGTGCCGTCGTCCAGCAGGACTTGGCCTGAGCGGGTGTCTGCGTCGTACGTGTACGCGGTGGCCTGCATGACGGCCAGCCTAATGTCTGCGGTGTCCCTGCGGCCCGCCGCGGGGGTCCGGTGCCTCGCAGGCCGCGGGTGCGTCATGGCTTGTCGCGCCCACGCGGCGGAGCCGCATATCGATACAGCCCCGCGCCCCCTTACGGGGCACGTTCGTGCGTAGCTGCGGGCAGGCGTGCCGCTAGGGGCGGCACGGGTGGGCGCAGCGGCACCCGGCAAGCGCCGGTGAGCGGACCCACCCCCGGCCCGCATGAGCGCAGGGCGCTCAGGAACCCCGGGGCAGGAGTGCCGTGGACGCCGCTGCGGTGCGGGGGCCTACGCCCAGTGCCAGCGCAGCGCGCAGATCCGCGCCGGTGTCGACGTCCTGGCGTACCGAGTCCACTCCCGTGAGGCGGAGTTCCTGGGCGCCGGACTCGCGGTGCCGGGCGCGTGAGCCGGGGCCGAAGAGCGGGCGCAAAAGAATGTCCGCACCGGCCGCCAGCAAGGTCGTACCCACCCCCGCCGCATCCGCGAGAAACGCCCTCGGGAATTCCGCGGCGGCGACGAGAACCCGGGCCAATTCCCCCGCACGCAGCGCCGGCAGATCGGCGTTCAACGCGGCCACCGGAGCCCGGGGCCGCAGCGACCGTACGACCGCCGCCCCGTGCCCCAGCGCGGCGTTCAGGCCGTTTCCCGGCGTGTCCGGGACGATTCGCGCACCCAGCGCCGCCAGCTCACGCCCGGCCAGGGCGTCGTCCGTGACGACCGCCACATCCCGCACCTCGGCACACGCCACCGCCGCCGCCACCGTGTCCTGTGCGAACGCGAGGGCCAGCCCCGGCCGCACCCCGGCACCGGCGGTGTCCGCCAGCCTGCTCTTCGCCCGCGCCAGCGGCTTGAGCGGTATGACCAAGGTCCACTGCACCGGCGTACCGTCCCTCTCTTGTCGCGCTCATTGTCACCCGGACCCGCTGGCAGCGGCGGTGGCGGGGCGTACGGTGTTCTCGACAGACCGGCGGCCCGGGGCGACACTTGTGCGGCCCCCCGCCCGGGAGGCAGCCCTAGAGGAAGGTGTCGGTGTGCCCCGCCGCAGAATCGGCTTCTGGTACCGCTTCGCCGCGGTGATCTGCAAACCGCCGCTGGTGGTTCTGATCAAGCGGGACTGGCGTGGAATGGAGCACATTCCGGCCGAGGGCGGATTTATCACCGCGGTGAACCACAATTCCCACGTGGACCCCTTCGCGTACGCCCACTATCAGTACAACACCGGCCGGGTTCCGCGTTTCCTCGCGAAGAGCGGCCTTTTCAAGAAGGGATTGGTCGGCGCCGCGATGCGGGGCACCGGGCAGATTCCCGTCTACCGCGAGAGCACCGACGCGCTGAGCGCGTTCCGCGCCGCGATCGACGCCGTGGAGCGCGGCGAGTGCGTCGCCTTCTACCCCGAGGGCACCCTTACCCGCGACCCCGACGGCTGGCCCATGACGGCCAAGACCGGTGCCGCCCGCGTTGCCCTGCAGACCAAGTGCCCGGTGATTCCCGTCGCTCAGTGGGGCTGCAACGAACTGCTGCCGCCCTACTCGACGAAGCCCCGCCTCTTCCCGCGCAAGACCCACCAGGTCCTCGCGGGCCCGCCGGTGGACCTCTCCCGGTTCTACGACAAGGAGATGACCAGCGACCTCCTGAAGGAGGCCACCGAGGTCATCATGGCGGCCATCACTCGCCACCTGGAGGAGATCCGCGGCGAGAAGGCCCCCGAGCAGCCCTACGACCCCCGCCGCGAGCGCATCGAACAGCGCCGCAAGACCCGAGCCCAGGCAGCCCAGGCAGCCCAGGCCGTCCAGTCCGGTCAGGCAGGTCGGTCCGCCCAGGTGGAGGCCGGCCGGGAGAGCGCCCGGCCGGTCCCCGGAAACGCACAGGCCGGCGGCACGGACAAGGAGAGCGGCACGTGAGCAAGCCTGTGCGGGTGGCCGTCATGGGCACCGGCTCCTGGGGCACCGCCTTCGGCATGGTGCTCGCTGACGCCGGCTGCGACGTCACCCTGTGGGCCCGCCGGTCCGAGCTGGCCGAGGCCGTCAACTCCACCCGGACCAACCCCGACTACCTGCCCGGGGTCGAGCTGCCCGAGCGGCTGCGCGCCACCGCCGACCCGGCCGCCGCCCTGCGGGACGCCGACTTCACCGTCCTCGCCGTTCCCTCCCAGACGCTGCGCGCCAACCTCGCCGACTGGACCCCGCTGCTCGCGCCCGGCACCGTCCTCGTCTCCCTGATGAAGGGCGTCGAGCTGGGTTCGGCGATGCGGATGAGCGAGGTGATCGAGGACGTCGCCAAGGTCGGCGCCGAACGCGTCGCCGTGGTCACCGGCCCCAACCTGGCCCGGGAGATCGCCGCCCGCATGCCCGCCGCGGCGGTCGTGGCCTGCACCGACGAGGCGGTCGCCCAGCGGCTCCAGGCCGCCTGCCACACCCCGTACTTCAGGCCGTACACCAACACCGACGTGGTCGGCTGCGAACTCGGCGGCGCCGTCAAGAACGTCATCGGGCTGGCCGTCGGCATCGCGGACGGCATGGGGCTTGGCGACAACGCCAAGGGCTCGCTCATCACGCGCGGCCTCGCCGAGACCACCCGGCTCGGGATGGCCCTCGGCGCCGAGGCGCTGACCTTCGCCGGACTCGCGGGCCTCGGCGACCTGGTGGCCACCTGCTCCTCGCCGCTGTCCCGCAACCACACCTTCGGCACCAACCTCGGCAAGGGCATGACCCTCCAGGAGACCATCGCGGTCACCAAGCAGACCGCCGAGGGCGTCAAGTCCTGCGAGTCCGTGCTGGATCTGGCCCGCCGGCACGGCGTCGACATGCCGCTGACCGAGACGGTCGTCGGCATCGTCCACGAGGGCAAGCCGCCCGTCGTCGCCCTCAAGGAGCTGATGTCCCGCAGCGCCAAGTCCGAACGGCGCTGAACACCGCGCCGCCGCCGGCCCGGCGGGCCTCCCGCGCGACGCTGAGCGACCGTCCGTGCGACGCTCAGCGACGGCGGCCAAGTGGACGCTGACTCGGGGGATACCACCGGGTACTCTCAACCCGATATGAGCACCGAGAACCTCCCCCAGAGCCCTGAGCAGCCGTCCCGCAAGCCGCGCGTGGCCGTCGTGTTCGGCGGGCGCAGCTCCGAACACGGGATCTCCGTGGTCACCGCCGGCGCCGTCCTCAAGGCCATCGACCGGACGAAGTACGACGTCCTCCCGATCGGCATCACCGCCGACGGCCGCTGGGCGCTGACCGCCGACGATCCGGAGCGCATGGCCATCACCGACCGCCGCACCCCGAACGTGGCGGAGCTGGCCGAGTCCAGCGAGGGCGGCGTGGTGCTCCCCGTCGACCCCGCCAACCGCGAGGTCGTCTACAGCGAGCCCGGCTCCGTGCCGAAGGCGCTCGGCGAGGTCGACGTCGTCTTTCCCGTGCTGCACGGCCCGTACGGCGAGGACGGCACCCTGCAGGGCCTCCTGGAGCTGTCCGGGGTGCCGTACGTCGGCTCGGGCGTGCTCGCCTCGGCCGTCGGCCAGGACAAGGAGTACATGAAGCGGGTGTTCACCTCCTTTGGGCTCACCGTCGGCCCGTACGTGGTGATCCGCCCCCGCGAGTGGGAGCGGGACGAGTCCGCCGCCCGCAAGAAGATCGTCGACTTCGCCGCTGAGCACGGCTGGCCGCTGTTCGTGAAGCCCGCGCGCGCGGGATCGTCGATCGGCATCACCAAGGTCGACGACCTGTCCGGCCTGGACGAGGCCATCGCCGAGGCCCAGGCGCACGACCCGAAGATCCTGATCGAGGCCGCCGTGACCGGCCGGGAGATCGAGTGCGGCGTCCTGGAGTTCGAGGACGGCCCGCGCGCCTCCCTCCCGGCGGAGATCCCGCCGCCGGACGCGCACGCGTACTACGACTTCGAGGCCAAGTACATCGACTCCACGCCCGGCATCGTCCCGGCGCCGCTCACGCCCGAGGAGACGGCCGGCGTGCAGGAGTTGGCGGTGCGGGCCTTCGAGGCGGCCTCCTGCGAGGGGCTGGTCCGCGCGGACTTCTTCCTCACCGAGGACGGCGAGTTCGTCATCAACGAGATCAACACGATGCCGGGGTTCACGCCGATCTCGATGTACCCGCAGATGTGGGAGGCCTCCGGGATCGGCTATGCGGAACTGGTCGACCGGCTGGTCTCGGCGGCGCTGCGCCGCTCCACGGGCCTCCGTTGAACACCGCCGTCATGTCTCGTTGAAAGCGGGACCTCAGCGCATGGAGGCGATTCCCTCGGGGATCGCCTTCTTGATGGCAGGGGCGAGGCCTGTGAGGGCGCCGACGCCGTCGTCCTGGCCGGACATGCCCTTGGGGAGGGTCACCTGCAGGTAGGCCACGCGGCTCGCGGTGGTGAACCGCCAGGTGCCGTCGTCCTGCTTCTCCATCAGCCAGTCGACGCCGTTGACGCTCCCGCTCAGGGCGTTCGGGTCGGCGTCGCGGGCCACCTTGGGGTCGATCATCTTCGGGGGCCGTGCGACACCGCAGCGCAGTATGATCGCCGGGTTTCCCCAGCCCGCCGTGTAGGCGGACCGGGGCCGGGGGTCGGCACGGTCGTGTCCGTCCAGTTTCTCGGGCAGCACCCGGTGCAGGGCACGGCACGGACCGGCGGTCTTCGCGTCAGGGCTGGGAACCGCGACCGCCGCGCTGTCGTCTGCTGAGGAGCAGCCCGCGACAGCGATCAGCAGGGCCGGGGCGAGCAGGCCGAGGGGCCGGTGACGGAAGATGTTCACCGGCCAAGCGTAGACGGGGGCTACAGATGGACGACCGGGCAGGTCAGGGTGCGGGTGATGCCGTCCACCTGCTGGACCTTGGCGACCACCATGCGACCCAGGTCGTCGACTGTGTCGGACTGGGCGCGCACGATGACGTCGTACGGTCCCGTCACGTCCTCGGCCTGGATCACTCCAGGGATCTTGCTGATCGTCTCGGCGACGGTCGACGCCTTGCCGACCTCAGTCTGGATCAGGATGTACGCCTGTACCACGGAACCTCCAAGGCGGCCACGAGGATCATGTGGGGAGAAGGAACGCCACGGTATCGCGTCACCGCTCCCCGCGGGGAGACCCGCGGGAGCCGGGACGTGCGCGCCGGGGTGCAGGTACGACAGAAGTTGACGGTCATCGACGACCGTAGCGGGGCCGCGCACGAGGCGCGAGCGGACACCGACCGGCACAGAAGGGGCTTGAGGCGATGAAGGGCACTGTGGGTGAGCTGGGTGAGTTCGGGCTCATCCGGGAGTTGACCTCCCGTCTCACCACCACCCCGGCGGTCCGGGTCGGCCCCGGCGACGACGCGGCGGTCGTCGCCGCGCCCGACCGCCGGGTGGTGGCCAGCACCGACATCCTGCTGGAGGGGCGGCACTTCCGCCGCGACTGGTCGACGGCGTACGACGTCGGGCGCAAGGCGGCGGCGCAGAACCTCGCGGACATCGCCGCGATGGGCGCCGTACCGACCGCGCTGCTGCTCGGCCTGGTCGTCCCGGCCGAGCTCCCGGTCGCCTGGCCGAGCGAGCTGATGGACGGCATCCGCGACGAGTGCCAGGTCGCCGGCGCCTCCGTGGTCGGCGGGGACGTCGTACGCGGCGACACGATCACGGTGTCGATCACCGCGCTCGGCGACCTGCGCAACCAGGAGCCGGTGACCCGGGCGGGCGCCCAGCCCGGCGACGTCGTGGCCGTCACGGGCTGGCTGGGCTGGTCCGCGGCCGGGTACGCGGTGCTCTCCCGCGGGTTCCGCTCCCCGCGCGCCTTCGTCGAGGCCCACCGGCGCCCCGAACCGCCGTACCACGCCGGTCCGGCCGCGGCGGGGCTGGGCGCGACCGCGATGTGCGACGTGAGCGACGGGCTGATCGCCGACCTCGGACACATCGCCGAGGCCAGCAAGGTCCGCATCGACATCCGCTCGGCCGCGATCGACATCCCCTCGCAGATGAACGACATCGGGCAGGCCGTCGGCGTGGACGCGCTGCAGTGGGTGCTGACCGGGGGAGAGGACCACGCGATCGTGGCGACCTTCCCGCCCGACGCCAAGCTCCCGGCCCGCTGGAAGGTCATCGGCGAGGTCCTCAACCCCTCGGCGCTGCCCCAGGTGACGGTCGACGGGGCGCCCTGGACCAGCAAGGGCGGCTGGGACCACTTCGGGGACATCGAGTCATGAGCCTCGCCAGGGTGCTCACGGTCGCCGGCTCGGACTCCGGTGGCGGCGCCGGCATCCAGGCCGACCTGAAGACGATGCTGGCGCTCGGCGTGCACGGCATGAGCGTGATCACCGCCGTGACCGCGCAGAACTCCCTCGGCGTCCGGGGCGCCTGGGAACTGCCGGTGGAGGCGGTACGGGCGCAGTACCGCAGCGTCGTCGACGACATCGGCGTACAGGCCGTGAAGACCGGGATGCTCGCGTCGGCGGAACTCGTCGAGGCGGTCGCCGAGTTGATCTCCGGGACGGACGCGCCGGCGGTCGTGGACCCGGTGGGGGTGTCCAAGCACGGCGACCCGCTGCTGGCGGCCTCCGCGCTGGACTCCGTACGGTCCCGGCTGCTGCCCGCCGCCACCGTCGCCACCCCGAACCTCGACGAGGTGGCCCAGCTGACCGGGGTGCGGGTCGAGTCCGAGGACGATCTGCGGCGGGCCGCGGCGGCCGTGCTGGAGTACGGGCCGCGCTGGGTGTTGATCAAGGGCGGGCACCTGCCCGGGGAGGCCGTGGACCTGCTCACGGACGGCACCGAGGAGCACCTGCTGCGCGCCCCCCGGCACGACAACCGGCACACGCACGGCACAGGCTGCACCCTCGCCTCCGCCATCGCCTCGGGGCTGGCGAAGGGGCTCTCCGTCCCGGAGGCGGTGATCGAGGCCAAGGCGTACGTCACCGGGGCGATCGCGGCCGGGTTCGCGCTGGGCGCGGGCATCGGACCGGTGGACCACGGCTGGCGGTGGCGGAACACGTGAGCCGGGCCGCCGGCGGGCGTGACGTTCGCGGGACGGCTGTTTGAGCACGCAGGCGGCGTGCGCGGGTACGGCAAAAAGCCGGTCCACCAGAGGTGGACCGGCTCTGTGCAGCGGAACCAGCAGTGGCCGCGCGCTCAGCTGAGCGTCAGCGCGAGACCTTGCCGGCCTTGATGCAAGAGGTGCAGGCGTTCACGCGCTTCGGCGTCCCGCCGACCACGGTACGCACACGCTGGATGTTGGGGTTCCAGCGGCGAGACGTACGGCGGTGCGAAAACGAGATGTTGTTGCCGAAGCCCGGCCCCTTGCCGCAGACGTCGCAGTTGGCAGCCACGGGTCACTCCAAAGACTTCAGATGCACTTACGGTTGATCCCGGCAGGCCGGGATCGAGATCCTGAGATCCGAGATCTTGAGTGGCGTTGCCAGGGGGAATGGCCCGATCGGGATCGGGCAACCGGAGCAGCATACAACGACTGCGCCAGTGCAACGAAACTACCATGGCAGCTCAGGGCCTCGCTCCCGGCCCTCCACCGGCGGACCCCCGCCCGGGGTCTACGCTGCGTCCACGTCCGGCCGGCTCAGGGAGGCGCAGGTGGCGCAGGTGCCGCCCACATTCTTCGATGCTCTGGCGGTGCGCACCTGGTGCGGTCTCGCCCTCAAGGCACTGGGGCGGGCGCGCGAGGAGATCGACGCGATCAACGTCTACCCGGTCGCGGACGGCGACACCGGCACGAACCTCTACCTGACCGTGGAGTCCGCGGCGACCGCCGTGGAGGCCGTGTTCGCCGGGTACGAGACCGGGCCCGCCCTGCCGTCGCTGGCGGACGCGATGCGCGCGATGGCCCACGGCGCGCTCATCGGGGCCCGCGGCAACTCCGGGACGATCCTCGCGCAACTGCTGCGCGGGATGGCGCAGGTGCTCGCCGAGGGTGAGGAACCGCACACCGGCGGTACGGGTCTGCGGCTGGCGCTGCGGCAGGCGGCCGACTCCGCCCGGGACGCCGTGGCCCATCCCGTGGAGGGCACCGTGCTGACCGTCGCCTCGGCCGCCGCCGACGCCGCGGCCCTGGACGGCGCCGAGGACGACTGCGGGACGGTCACCCGGGCCGCGCACGACGGCGCGCGGGCGGCCCTGGCGGCGACCCCGGCCCGGCTCTCGGTGCTGCGACGCGCCGGAGTGGTCGACGCCGGGGGACTGGGGCTGGTGGCGGTGCTGGGGGCCCTCGTGGAGGCGGTGACGGGGGAGGCGCCCCCCGACCCGGCTCCGCACGCGCGCGTGGAGGCGAACGCAGTCTCCCAAGAGCCCTCCTTCGATGCCCCGTCCTCGCAGGCCCCGTCCTCCGAGGCCCCGTCCTCCGAGGCCCCGTCCTCGCAGGCCCCGTCCGAGGGCGCCCCCTGTGCCGACGGCCGTGAGGAGGGCGGCCCCGCCTTCGAGGTGATCTACCTCCTGGAGGCCGGCGACGAGGCCGTGGCCCGGTTGCGGCAGCGGCTCGACACGCTCGGCGACTCCCTCGTGGTGGTCGGCGGCGACGGGCTGTGGAACGTCCACGTCCACGTGGACGACGCCGGCGCGGCCGTGGAGGCGGGCGTGGAGGCCGGGCGGCCCTACCGGATCCGGATCACCCACTTCGGGCTCGGTGACCTGCACACCGGTGCCGAACGCCCGCCGCGCGAGCCCGCCCAGCGGGCCGTCGTGGCGGTGGTGCCGGGGGAGGGGCTGGCCGGGCTGTACGCGGAGGCCGGCGCGACGACGGTCCTGGCCCGCCCCGGGGAACCGCCCGCCAGCGGGGAACTGGTGCAGGCGGTACGGCGGGCCCACGCGCGCGAGGTCGTCCTGCTGCCCAACGACGCGGAGTTGCGGCACACCGCCGCGGCGGCGGCCGAGCAGGCCCGCAGGGAAGGTGTCCGCGTCGCGCTGATCCCGACCCGCTCGGCGGTGCAGGGCATCGCCGCGCTCGCCGTGCACGAGCCGGGGCGCCGCTTCGACGAGGACGTCGTCCAGATGACCTCGGCGGCCGGCGCCACCCGGCACGCTGAGGTCACCGTCGCCGAGCACGAGTCCTGGACGTCCGCCGGCATCTGCCAGGCCGGGGACGTCCTGGGACTGATCGACGGGGATGTGGCCGTCATCGGCTCCGACGTCACGGCCACCGCGGAGACGCTCCTGGACCGCATGCTCCGGGCGGGCGGCGAACTGGTCACCCTGGTCACCGCGGACGAGGTCCCGTCGGCCGTCACCGACCGCCTGGAGTCCCACGTCCGCGAGTCGTACCTGGCCGTGGACACCGTGGTCTACCGGGGCGGCCGCCAGGGCGCCCTGCTCCTGATCGGCGTCGAGTAGGAGCGTCCGCGCCACCGGGCATCCGCGCCACCGGGCGTCCGTGCCATTGTCAGTGCCGTGGTGTGCAATGGATCTCGTGCCCGCACTGGAAGAACCCCTGAAGCAGCCACTGAAGTCAGTGCTCGGCCCCGCCACCGCGAAGGTGATGGCCGAGCACCTCGGCCTGCACACCCTCGGTGACCTCCTGCACCACTACCCGCGCAGATACGAGGAGCGCGGGCAGCTCACCCACCTCGCCGACCTCCCCCTGGACGAGCACGTCACGGTGGTCGCCCAGGTCGCCGACGCCCGCCTGCACAGCTTCGCCTCGGCCAAGGCCCCGCGCGGCAAGGGGCAGCGGCTGGAGGTCACCATCACGGACGGCAGCGGCCGGCTCCAACTGGTCTTCTTCGGGCACGGTGTTCACAAGCCCCACAAGGAACTGCTGCCGGGCACCCGCGCGATGTTCGCCGGCAAGGTCTCCGTCTTCAACCGTCGTCTCCAACTCGCGCACCCCGCCTATGAGTTGCTGGGCGGTGAAGGTGACGGAGCGGAGGCGGCCGAGACCTGGGCCGGGGCGCTGATCCCGCTCTACCCCGCGACCGCCAAACTGGAGTCCTGGAAGATCGGCAAGGCCGTCCAGACGGTGCTGCCCAGCGCCCAGGAGGCCACCGACCCCCTGCCGCCCTCCCTCCGGGAGGGCCGCGGCCTGGTCTCCCTCCCCGAGGCCCTGCTCAAGATCCACCGACCGCACACCAAGGCCGACATCGCCGACGCCCGCGCCCGCCTGAAGTGGGACGAGGCCTTCGTCCTCCAGGTCGCCCTGGCCCGCCGCCGGCACGCCGACGCCGGTCTCCCGGCGGTGGCCCGCCGGCCCCGGCCGGACGGCCTGCTCACCGCCTTCGACGACCGCCTGCCCTTCACCCTCACCGAGGGCCAGCGCAAGGTCTCCGCGGAGATCTTCGACGACCTGGCCACCGAACACCCCATGCACCGCCTGCTCCAGGGCGAGGTCGGCTCCGGCAAGACCCTGGTGGCGCTGCGCGCCATGCTCGCCGTGGTCGACGCGGGCGGTCAGGCCGCCATGCTCGCGCCCACCGAGGTGCTCGCCCAGCAGCACCACCGCTCGATCACCGAGATGATGGGCGACCTCGCCGAGGGAGGCATGCTGGGCGGCACCGAGCACGCCACCAAGGTCGTGCTGCTCACCGGCTCCATGGGTGCCGCCGCCCGCCGCCAGGCCCTGCTCGACCTGGTCACCGGCGAGGCAGGCATCGTCATCGGCACCCACGCCCTGATCGAGGACAAGGTGCAGTTCCACGACCTCGGCCTGGTCGTGGTGGACGAGCAGCACCGCTTCGGTGTCGAGCAGCGGGACGCCCTGCGCGGCAAGGGCAAACAGCCCCCGCACCTCCTCGTCATGACGGCCACGCCCATCCCGCGCACGGTCGCCATGACGGTCTTCGGCGACCTGGAGACCTCCGTCCTGGACCAGCTCCCGGCCGGCCGCTCACCCATCGCCAGCCACGTCGTCCCGGCCGCCGACAAGCCCCACTTCCTGGCCCGCGCGTGGGAACGGGTCCGCGAGGAGGCGGAGAACGGACACCAGGCGTACGTCGTCTGCCCCCGCATCGGCGACGAGGAGGACACCAAGAAGCCCTCCGGCAAGTCCCCCGAGGACGAGGCCGAGAAGCGTCCGCCGCTCGCCGTCCTGGACGTGGCCGCCCAACTGGCCGGCGGGCCCCTGAAGGGCCTGAAGGTCGAGGTTCTGCACGGCCGTATGCACCCCGACGACAAGGACGCGGTCATGCGCCGCTTCGCCGCCGGTGAGACGGACGTCCTGGTCGCCACCACGGTCATCGAGGTCGGCGTCAACGTCCCCAACGCCACCGTCATGGTGATCATGGACGCCGACCGCTTCGGCGTCTCCCAGCTCCACCAGCTGCGCGGCCGCGTGGGCCGGGGCTCGGCCCCCGGCCTCTGCCTCCTCGTCACCGAGATGCCCGAGGCCACCCCCGCCCGGCAGCGCCTGACCGCGGTCGCCGCCACCCTCGACGGCTTCGAACTCTCCCGCATCGACCTCGAACAACGCCGCGAGGGCGACGTCCTGGGCCAGGCCCAGTCCGGCGCCCGCACCAGCCTCCGCGTCCTGGCGGTCATCGAGGACGAGGACCTCATCGCCGAGGCGAGGGAGGAGGCGACGGCCGTCGTCACCGCCGACCCGGAGCTGACCAGCCTGCCCGGCCTGCGAACGGCCCTGGACGCCCTCTTGGACGAGGAGAGGGAGCAGTACTTGGAAAAGGGGTGAAGGTGGTCAACCCAGGGGCGCGGGGCCGTGTCCATATGCGGCTGCGCCGCGCGGGCGCGACCAGCGACAATGAACGGAAAGCCACCCACGGAGAAGGACCCCACATGACCCGCGTGATCGCCGGTGCGGCCGGCGGACGTCGCCTGGCAGTCCCGCCAGGAACGGGCACCCGGCCCACCTCAGACCGCGCACGCGAAGCCCTCTTCTCCACCTGGCAGTCCCTCCTGGGCGCCCCCCTGGAAGGGACCTGCGTCCTCGACCTCTACGCCGGCTCGGGCGCCGTAGGCCTGGAAGCCCTCTCCCGCGGCGCGAGCCACACCCTGCTGGTCGAAGCCGACGCCCGGGCGGCGAAAACCGTGCGGGACAACGTGAAGAGCCTCGGCCTCCCCGGCGCCGAAGTACGCACGGGCAAAGCGGAACAAGTCATCAAGGCCCCGCCCCCCGGCGACCCGTACGACCTGGTCTTCCTGGACCCGCCCTACGCCGTCGCGGACAACGATCTTCGCGAGATCCTCCTCACACTCCGATCGGAAGGCTGGCTCACTGAGCAAGCGCTCGTCACCGTGGAGCGCAGCACCAGAGGCGGGGAATTCCGCTGGCCGGACGGCTTCGAGCCGATCCGGTCCCGTCGCTACGGCGAGGGAACGTTTTGGTACGGTCGCGCCGCCTCTACGTGCGAAGACGCACGATGACCGGACCGGAGAGCGAGGGATCACTAGTGCGCCGAGCCGTATGTCCCGGGTCGTTCGACCCGATCACCAACGGACACCTCGACATCATTGCCCGCGCCTCCCGGCTGTACGACGAGGTCTACGTCGCGGTGATGATCAACCAGTCCAAGAAGGGCCTGTTCGAGATCGACGAGCGGATCGACCTGATCCGCCAGGTCACCGCCGACTGCGCCAACGTCCGCGTCGAGGCCTTCCACGGCCTCCTCGTCGACTTCTGCAAGCAGCGCGACATCCCCGCCATCGTCAAGGGCCTGCGCGCCGTCAGCGACTTCGACTACGAACTGCAGATGGCGCAGATGAACAACGGGCTCACCGGTGTCGAAACGCTGTTCGTGCCCACCAACCCCACCTACAGCTTCCTCTCCTCCTCCCTGGTGAAGGAGGTCGCGGCCTGGGGCGGCGACGTCTCCCACCTGGTGCCCCCGGCCGTCTTCGAGGCCCTGTCCCAGCGGATGAAGAAGGACTGAGGTCCTGACAGCCCGTCACCCGGTGTCCGGCGGCCGGTCCGGGGTCGTACAGTCGTCCCGTCCGTCTCCAACCCGGCTGTAGAGAGTGGCGAGCACAGGTGGACGTGCAGAAGAAGCTCGACGAGATCGTCACCGCGGTCTCCAGCGCCCGGGCCATGCCCATGTCGGCCTCGTGCGTGATCAACCGCGCCGAGCTGCTCGCGCTGCTCGAAGAGGTGCGCCAGGCACTGCCCGGCTCCCTCGCCCAGGCACAGGAGCTGATCGGCGGCCGGGAGCAGATGGTCGAGCAGGCCCGCGCCGAGGCGGACCGGATCATCGAGACCGCGCACGCCGAGCGGGGCTCGCTGATCTCCGACACCGAGATCGCCCGCCGCTCGCAGGCCGAGGCCGACCGGATCCTCTCCGAGGCCCGCCAGGAGGCCGAGGAGGTCCGCGCCGAGGCCGATGACTACGTCGACTCCAAGCTCGCCAACTTCGAGGTCGTCCTCACCAAGACGCTCGGCTCGGTCGGCCGCGGCCGCGAGAAGCTCCTCGGCACCGGGCCCGGCCTGGACGAGGACGGCTACGAGGACGAGGACGCGCCCGAGCGCAGCCTGGACCCGCAGACCCTGCGCCAGAACGCCGACCAATACGTCGACACCAAGCTCGGCGCCTTCGAGGCGGTCCTCGCCAAGACCCTGGAGGCGGTCGGCCGCGGCCGGCAGAAGCTGCACGGCCGGATCGCCACCGACGACCTCGGCGCCCTCGCCGACGACACCACGACCTTCCAGCACTCCAGCGACGCCGACTACCTCGCCGACCTGGCCGCCCTCGCGGACACCCCGGCCGAGCCCCCGGCGCAGCACCAGCCGCAGCAGCCCCCACAGCCCCAGCAGCCGCCGCAGCAGCCGTCGTACGACCCGCAGCCGGCGTACGCCGCGTACGAGCAGCAGCAGGACCCGTACGCGGCCTTTCCGCAGCAGCCCGGCTACGGGCAGCAGACGGACCCCTACGGCTACCAGCAGGCCGATCCCTACGCCGTGGCCTACCAGGGCTACGACCAGCAGCAGACCGGCTACGACCCGAACGCGGTGCAGCAGCCCGTCCAGCAGCCCCAGCAGGGCTACGCCCTCGACGAGACCAGCCTCTTCGACACCGGCATGATCAGCGCGGAGCAGCTGCGGGCCTACGAACAGGGGCGCGGCCTCTAGGAGGGCCGGCCTCCGAGGGGGCCGGATTGGGCCGAGAGCGAAAGGTCCAGTATCCTGGCCCTTCGGTCGCGCGTACGTCCGCGACTCGCCGCTGCCCGGAGCACCGACGGGCGGTGTCTCCTTCGAGTTCGAAGACTGAAAGCAGGAATGGCCACCAACGCCCGCCTCGACCACCGCAACCCCCTCGTGATCGACACGCACGAGCTGGGCCGGCGTCCTGGTGCGCTGCAGCGCCTGACCCGCGAGGTCGACGCCCCCCGGGATCTCGGTCTCCAGGGAGTCATCGGAGTGCCGGAGGGCGCCCCGGTGGAACTCGACCTCCGCCTCGAGTCGGTCATGGAAGGGGTGCTCGTCACATGCACCGCCCGTGCACGGGCCGAGGGGGAGTGCGTAAGGTGTCTGGAGCCGGTCGGGCTGGAGCTCGAAGCGGACTTCCAGGAGATGTTCTCGTACCCTGACGCCGACGGCCGGGGCCGCGTGATCGCGGAACCGGGCGACGACGCCGAGGACGACGAGGACAGGCTCTTTGTCGAGGACGGTCTGATCGACCTCGAACCTCTGCTGCGCGATGCGGTGGTGCTCGCACTGCCGATGCAGCCGGTGTGCCGGGAAGACTGCCCGGGTCTGTGCTCCGAGTGCGGAGCGCGGCTCGCGGACGACCCGGACCACCACCACGACGCCGTCGACATCCGTTGGGCGGCTTTGCAGGGACTCGCCGGCACCATGTCGGACGGCGAGAAGGACGAGATGAGCGGCGCCGAACCTGGCGTCGACGAGAAGCAGGAGAAGTAGCCGTGGCTGTTCCGAAGCGGAAGATGTCGCGCAGCAACACGCGCCACCGCCGGTCGCAGTGGAAGGCTGCGGTCCCCACCCTGGTTGCGTGCGAGCGCTGCCACGAGCCCAAGCAGCAGCACATCGCGTGCCCGTCTTGCGGCACCTACAACAAGCGCCAGGTCCTCGAAGTCTGAGCGGGCTGGTGAGAGGCACTGTGTCCAGTCCCAAGAAGGCGGAAGACGCCAAAGCGGCTTCGTCCGCCAAGAAGAAGGACAACCAGGCCTCGTCCCACACGCTTCTGGAAGGGCGGCTCGGCTACCGGCTCGAGTCCGCCCTTCTGGTGCGTGCGCTGACCCACCGTTCCTACGCGTACGAGAACGGCGGTCTGCCGACGAACGAGCGGCTGGAGTTCCTAGGTGACTCCGTCCTCGGTCTCGTCGTCACGGACACGCTGTACCGTATCCACCCCGACCTGCCCGAGGGCCAGCTGGCCAAGCTGCGGGCCGCGGTGGTCAACTCGCGTGCGCTGGCGGAGGTGGGCCGAGGGCTCGACCTGGGCGCCTTCATCCGGCTCGGCCGCGGTGAAGAGGGCACGGGCGGCAGGGACAAGGCGTCCATTCTGGCCGACACCCTGGAAGCGGTGATCGGCGCGGTCTATCTCGACCAGGGTCTCGACGCGGCGTCCGAGCTGGTGCACCGGCTCTTCGACCCGCTGATCGAGAAGTCCTCCAACCTGGGCGCCGGCCTGGACTGGAAGACCTCCCTCCAGGAGCTGACCGCGACCGAGGGGCTCGGCGTGCCCGAGTACCTGGTCACGGAGACCGGCCCCGACCACGAGAAGACCTTCACTGCTGCCGCCCGCGTCGGGGGCGTCTCGTACGGCACCGGCACCGGCCGCAGCAAGAAAGAGGCGGAGCAGCAGGCCGCCGAGTCCGCCTGGCGCTCCATCCGGGCCGCGGCGGACGAGCGATCGAAGACGGCGACGGACGCGAAGGACGCGAAGGACGTTTTCCCGGACGACGCGTCGTCCGCCACCGCCTGACGCGAGCACCCGGCGCGCAGGCGCCCCAGCAGTACCGAGCAGTACAGCAGCGCCCGAGCGCCTGTCCCGAGCCCCCGGCTCCGGGGCGGGCGCTCGGCACGTCCCACGGGGGTACCGATGCCCGAGTTGCCCGAGGTCGAAGTCGTACGACGCGGTCTGGAGCGGTGGGTCGCCCAGCGCACCGTCGCCGACGTCGAGGTGCTGCACCCGCGCGCCGTGCGCCGGCACCTCGCGGGCGCCGACGACTTCGCGCACCGCCTGAAGGGCCGGCACATCGGCCTGCCCAGCCGGCGCGGCAAGTACCTGTGGCTGCCGCTGGAGGAGACGAACCAGTCCGTCCTTGCCCACCTCGGCATGAGCGGCCAGCTGCTGGTCCAGCCGCACGAGTCGGCGGACGAGAAGCACCTGCGCGTGAGGGTGCGGTTCGCCGACGCGTTCGGTACGGAACTCCGGTTCGTCGACCAACGCACCTTCGGCGGACTGTCGTTGCACGACAACACCCCCGACGGCCTGCCCGACGTCATCGCGCACATCGCCCGCGACCCCCTCGACCCGCTGTTCGACGACGACGCCTTCCACCGGGCGCTGCGCCGCAAGCGGACCACCATCAAGCGGGCCCTGCTGGACCAGTCGCTGATCAGCGGCGTCGGCAACATCTACGCGGACGAGGCGCTGTGGCGCGCCCGCCTCCACTACGAGCGGCCCACCGCGACCCTCACCCGTCCGGTGACGACGGAGCTGCTCGGCCACGTCCGGGACGTGATGAACGCGGCCCTCGCCGTCGGCGGCACCAGTTTCGACAGCCTGTACGTCAACGTCAACGGCGAGTCGGGCTACTTCGACCGTTCCCTGGACGCCTACGGGCGTGAGGGCCTGCCCTGCGGGCGCTGCGGGACACCCATGCGCCGGCGGCCCTGGATGAACCGGTCCAGCTACTTCTGCCCGAAGTGTCAGCGGGCTCCGCGCGTGTCGTCGTAACGCTCGCGGGCGGCCAGCACGTCGTCCATCGCGCCCTCCACGCACTGGATGAGCGAGAGCAGCCGGCCGGCGACCTCACGGCCCAGGGGAGTCAGCTCGTAGTCCACGCGGGGCGGGTTGGTCGGCTGTGCCTCGCGGTGCACCAAGCCGTCGCGCTCCAGCGCCTGCAGTGTCTGGGAGAGCATCTTCTCGCTCACCCCGTCGACCCGGCGGCGCAACTCGTTGAAGCGCAGCGACCCCTCGTACAGGGCGCCGAGCGTCAGCCCGCCCCAGCGGCCGGTGACGTGCTCCAGGGTGCCGCGCGAGGGGCAGGCCTTGGCGAACACGTCGTACGCGAGGTCGTCCGTGGGCCGCGTGTCCTGGTCGCTCATCCCTCCAGCCTACGCGAGGGCAGCGCTAACCAAGGGTTAGTGCACAGGCCGGTGCCCCCGCGCCGAAGCCCTGCCCGCCCGCGCAGCGCTCAGTACCCGAAGTCCTGTGTCCACCAGGGGCCGCCCGGGCCGAAGTGGACGCCGACGCCGAGGGTCTTGTAGTCGCAGTTCAGGATGTTGGCGCGGTGGTCCGGGCTGTTCATCCAGGCCTGCATCACCGCCGCCGCGTCCGCCTGGCCGCGGGCTATGTTCTCGCCGCCGAGGTCGGTGATCCCGGCCTTGGCCGCCCGGTCCCACGGCGTGGCGCCGTCCGGGTCCGTGTGGTCGAAGAAGCCCCGCGCGGCCATGTCGTTGCTGAACGACTCGGCCAGATCGGTCAGCGAGGAGTTCGCCGCCAGCGGGCTGCAGCCGACCTTCGCCCGCTCCTCGTTGACCAGCTTCAGCACCTCGGCCTCGGCGGCGGCCTGGGCCGAGACGGTCACCGGCGCCGGCGCCGTGGTCCGCGCGGGCGGCCTGGGCGCCGTACGCGACGGCGTGCTGCTCGGCCGGCCGGCGCTCGGCGTGGCCTTCGGGGTCGTCTTCGGAGCCGTCTTCCGGGAGGGCGCCTTGGAGGGGGCCGGGGAAGCGGAGTGCTTCGACGCGGACTTCGACGGGGACGCGGAGGGGGAAGGAGACGCGGACGGGGACGCCGTGGTCGTCGGGGAGGCCGCCGCGTGCCGGTTCTCGCCGCCGGCCGAGGGGGTGCCGCCCGGGGTGCGTGCGCTGCCGGAGGTGCCGCCCTGCTCGGACGCCGTGTTGCTGGGGGAGTCCGCCGCCTGTATTCGGTCGCCGCCGGTGGTGGTCGTACCGCCGCCGAGCTGGTAGTGCTGCAGGCCGGGCACCACGCCCGTGGCCACCGCGGCCGTGCCCAGGGCCACGGCGGCGGAGACGCCCAGCAACCCCGCGCGCACCGGCCGGCCGGGCCGCTTCCGGCGCCGGTGCTCGTGCGGGGGGCCGCCGGCCGGCGTGAACCCGGACGAGCCCGGCCCCGTGCTGGAGTCCGTGGCGAACAGGTAGGCCGTGCTCCGGGCGTTGGTCTCGGCGTACGCCTCGGGGTTCAGGTACGGCGCGATGCCCCGGGGCGCGCGCTCGCCGGCCCGGGGGCCGTGCGGCTCGGCGCCGCCCGCGGCGGAACCCTGTGTGTGCGTACTCCCCGCGGCGCGGCCGGTGGAGGCGCGCCCGGCGGCCGGGCGTCGGTGGCGGCCCATGTCCCTGCCCTCTTCCTCGTGCTCGCGGTCGACCGGGCCCCCTGGGGTGCGTCACTCCCCCTGGCCGACCGAACTCACTCGATCGAGTGAGTTTCATATGAGATGCATTGGGTGGGGACGGTACCGCATGCCACTCGGGGAGGAAGTGTCCTGAGCGACATCGGCCGGTTAGGTTGCACCCATGAGCGAGGATGTACGGCTGGTCGCCTGGGTGCGGGGACGCGTCCAGGGTGTGGGTTTCCGCTGGTTCACGCGGGCCAAGGCGCTGGAGATCGGCGGCCTGAGTGGTTTTGCTCTCAATTTGGGCGACGGCCGCGTCCAGGTCGTCGCCGAGGGCGCGCGCGAGGGCTGCGACCGACTGCTCGACTGGCTCGAGGGCGGCGACACGCCCGGACACGTGGACGGCGTCACCGAGATCTGGGACACACCGCGCGGGGGCTACGACGGCTTCGCCATCCGCTGAGTCGTTTCTGTAAAGCTCCGCAGGCCACAGCGGGGCGAGCTGCCCCCGGCATGTGCGCGGAGCAGGAACGACCTGGTGGTTGCCAAGAACGGCGTGGCGTGGCAGGCTCCGCAGATACAAGTGATCCACACGCTCCGCGGGCCCTCGCCCGGGTCGCAGCGCCGCCGCTCTTCGGCCGCGCGCGCCGGGTTCGCCCGCCAATACAGGGCGTGATCGTGTTGACCGTCAAACTTTTTGGTGAGACGCTGAAAGCCCCGCGCACCTTAGCTGTTTGGCATGTGGCAACACCAGAGCAACACTCGGATGTGTCAAGCACCACGGGTGCGAATCCCTCACGACCCACACCGCATCGGTCGGTCACTCATTGTGGAGGACCATCCATCATGGCAAAGGCGCTTCTCGGTTACGTCGGCGGCTCCGACCCTCGACTCCTCGCCGAGATGCGACGGCTTCAGCAGCGTGTCCAGGACCTGGAGTCGGAGCTGGTACGAATCCAGGCCGAGAACGACGCGCTCGCGGCTGCCGCCTCTCAGGACAGGATCATGGAGAGCATCGACGCACACCAGGCGGAGCCTGCGCTCACCTGAATCGCTGCATCGCTCCACGACAGCAGTCGCAGCGGCTGGGCTGCCCGTATCAACCGCACAGTTGTCGAGTTGCAAGGGACGCTTCGGCGTCCCTTCCTTCTTTCCCCCCGCGCATCCTTTCACCCTCTTCAACGTCTGATGTGCCCTGCATGTTCAATGGCGAAACCGCGCGGTTGCGAGCGTTCGTGGAGTGAGATAGCGGCGACCGGTAGAGTCCGGCGGCGTGCACCTCAAGGCCCTGACCCTCCGCGGGTTCAAGTCGTTCGCCTCGGCCACCACGCTCCGGTTCGAGCCGGGCATCACGTGCGTCGTCGGCCCGAACGGCTCGGGCAAGTCCAACGTGGTGGACGCGCTCAGCTGGGTCATGGGCGAACAGGGCGCCAAGTCGCTGCGCGGCGGCAAGATGGAGGACGTCATCTTCGCCGGCACCACCGGCCGCCCGCCGCTGGGCCGCGCCGAGGTGTCCCTGACCATCGACAACTCCGACGGGGCGCTGCCCATCGAGTACGCCGAGGTCACCATCACGCGGATCATGTTCCGCAACGGCGGCAGCGAGTACCAGATCAACGGCGACACCTGCCGGCTGCTCGACATCCAGGACCTCCTCTCCGATTCCGGCATCGGCCGCGAGATGCACGTCATCGTCGGCCAGGGGCAGCTCGACTCCGTGCTGCACGCCGACCCCATGGGCCGGCGCGCCTTCATCGAGGAGGCGGCCGGCGTCCTGAAGCACCGCAAGCGCAAGGAGAAGGCGCTGCGCAAACTGGACGCGATGCAGGCCAACCTCGCCCGCGTCCAGGACCTCACCGACGAACTGCGCCGCCAGCTCAAGCCGCTGGGCCGCCAGGCCGCCGTCGCCCGCCGGGCCGCCGTCATCCAGGCCGACCTCCGCGACACCCGCCTGCGCCTGCTCGCCGACGACCTCGTACGGCTCCGGGAGGCATTGCACGGGGAGATCGCCGACGAGGCGGCCCTGAAGGAGCGCAAGGAGGCCGCCGAGCAGGAGCTGCGCAAGGCCGTCCAGCGGGAGACCCGGCTGGAGGAGGAGGTACGGCAGCTCACGCCGCGCCTGCAGCGCGCCCAGCAGACCTGGTACGAGCTGTCCCAGCTGGCCGAACGCGTCCGTGGCACGATCTCCCTGGCCGACGCCCGGGTCAAGAGCGCCACCTCCGCACCCGCCGAGGAGCGGCGCGGCCGCGACCCCGAGGACCTGGAGCGCGAGGCGGCCCGGGTGCGGGAGCAGGAGGCCGAGCTGGAGGCGGCCCTGGAGGCGGCTCAGCACGCCCTGGACGACACGGTCGCGCACCGGGCGGAACTGGAGCGGGAGCTGGCCGTAGAGGAACGACGGCTCAAGGACCTGGCCCGCGCCATCGCTGACCGCAGAGAGGGCCTGGCCCGACTCTCCGGCCAGGTCAACGCGGCCCGCTCCCGCGCCGCCTCCGCCCAGGCCGAGATCGACCGCCTGGCCGCGGCCCGCGACGAGGCCGAGGAACGTGCGGTGCGCGCCCAGCAGGAGTACGAGAGCCTCAAGGCCGAGGTCGACGGCCTGGACGCCGACGACGCCGAGCTCGCCGAACGCCACGAGGCCGCCAAGCGGCAGCTCGCCGAAGCGGAAGCGGTCCTCACCGAGGCCCGCGAGGCGGCCACGACCGCCGAACGCTCCCGCGCCGCCACCCGGGCCCGCCACGAGGCCCTCGCTCTCGGCCTGCGCCGCAAGGACGGCACCGGCCTCCTGCTCGCCGCCCAGGACCGCCTCACCGGCATCCTCGGCCCGGCCGCCGAACTCCTGACCATCACCCCCGGCTACGAGGTGGCCCTGGCCGCCGCCTTCGGCCCAGCAGCCGACGCCCTCGCCATGACCACCCCCACAGCAGCCGCCAACGCCCTCCGCCTCCTCCACAAGGAAGAGGCAGGCCGAGCCACCCTCCTCCTGACGACCCCCTTTGAAACCCCCCCAGCGCAGGCACCCCAAAGGGGCGCGGGGAACTGCGCGACAAGCCCCCACACACCCGCACCGAACCACCCGGCCGAAGTCCCCGAAGGGGGCGCGGGGAACTGCGCGAGCAACCACGTCGAACCCGCACCCCACAACCAGACCGCACCACCCCAAAGGGGCGCGGGGAACTGCGCGACAAGCCACCACGCACCCGCACCCGACAACGACCCCCGAACCCCCCTCCCCGCAGCCACCCTCGTCCAAGCCCCCCCGGACCTCACCCCCACCATCCACCGCCTCCTCCACGACACCGTCATCGTCGACACCCTCGAAGCCGCCGAAGAAACAGTCCGCACCCACCCCCACCTCACCGCAGTGACCGCCGAAGGCGACATCCTCGCCGCCCACTACGCCCACGGCGGCTCCGCAGGCGCCCCCAGCCTCCTGGAGATCCAGGCCTCGGTGGACGAGGCCGCAGCGCAGCTGCAAGAACTGCAGGTCCGCTGCGAACAACTGGCCGAGGCCCAGCGCACCGCGCAGACCCGGAGGAGCACCGCCGCCACCCTCGTAGAGGACCTCGGCGAACGGCGCCGCGCAGCGGACCGCGAGAAGTCCGCCGTAGCCCAGCAGCTCGGCCGTCTCGCAGGCCAGGCCCGCGGAGCCGCCGGCGAGGCGGAACGCTCCGCCGCCGCGGCCTCCCGCGCCCAGGATGCCCTGGAACGGGCCGTACAGGAGGCCGAGGAGCTGGCCGAGCGCCTGGCCGTGGCCGAGGAGATGCCCGTCGAGGAGGAGCCCGACACCGCCGTACGGGACCGTCTCGCCGCCGACGGGGCCAACGCCCGGCAGACGGAGATGGAGGCCCGCCTCCAGGCCCGTACGCACGAGGAGCGCGTGAAGGGCCTGGCCGGCAGGGCCGACTCCCTCGACCGGGCCGCCCGCGCCGAACGCGAGGCACGCGCGCGTGCCGAGCAGCGCCGCGCCCGGCTGCGCCACGAGGCCGCCGTCGCCGAGGCCGTCGCGTCCGGCGCCCGGCAGCTCCTCGCGCACGTCGAGGTCTCCCTCGGCCGCGCCGAGCGGGAGCGTGCCGCGGCCGAGGAGGCGAAGGCCCTGCGCGAGCGGGACCTGGTCACCGCGCGCACCGCCGGCCGCGACCTGAAGGCCGAGCTGGACAAGTTGACGGATTCAGTGCACCGCGGCGAGGTACTCGGCGCCGAGAAGCGGCTGCGCATCGAGCAGCTGGAGACCAGGGCACTGGAGGAGCTGGGTGTCGAACCGGCCGGGCTGGAGGCGGAGTACGGGCCGCACCAGCCTGTGCCGCCCTCGCTCCCCGCCGAGGGAGAACAGCTTCCTGAAGAGCCGGATCACCCCCGCAACCGGCCGAGGCCCTTCGTCCGGGCGGAGCAGGAGAAGCGGCTCAAGGCCGCCGAGCGCGCCTACCAGCAGCTCGGCAAGGTCAACCCGCTCGCCCTGGAGGAGTTCGCGGCCCTGGAGGAGCGGCACAAGTTCCTCAGTGAGCAGCTGGAGGACCTGAAGAAGACCCGCGCCGACCTGCTCCAGGTGGTCAAGGAGGTCGACGAGCGCGTCGAGCAGGTCTTCACCGAGGCCTACCACGACACCGCACGCGAGTTCGAGGGAGTCTTCGGCCGGCTGTTCCCGGGCGGCGAGGGACGGCTCGTGCTGACCGACCCCGGCAACATGCTGACCTCGGGCGTGGACGTGGAGGCCCGCCCGCCGGGGAAGAAGGTCAAGCGGCTCTCCCTGCTCTCCGGCGGCGAGCGCTCGCTGACGGCCGTGGCCCTGCTGGTGTCGATCTTCAAGGCACGCCCCAGCCCGTTCTACGTCATGGACGAGGTCGAGGCGGCCCTGGACGACACCAACCTCCAGCGGCTGATCCGGATCATGCAGGAGCTGCAGGAGGCCTCGCAGCTGATCGTGATCACGCACCAGAAGCGCACGATGGAGGTCGCCGACGCGCTCTACGGCGTCTCCATGCAAGGCGACGGTGTCTCGAAGGTCATCTCGCAGCGCCTCCGCTAGGGCGCCCCTCCCTACAAGATCGAAGCCCGTACAAGAAACACTCTGTGTTCACTTTCTGAACACAGAGGCATGTGTCATCTGACTAAATTCACAGCAGCGGACCTATTGACTTCGAGACTTGAAGGAATAGTCTCTGCAACGTTGCTTTTACCTTCAGGTATGGATCTGACAGGGCTCACCCCCACCCGGCAGCGTTGCCGTGGCCCGAGGAGTTATTCGTGACCAGCACAGCGCAGGCACCCCAGCCAGGAGCCAGGACGGCTCACCCCGAACATCTCGGGCACGTCATCTTCATCGCGGCGGCGGCCGCCATGGGCGGCTTCCTGTTCGGTTACGACAGCTCCGTCATCAACGGCGCCGTCGAGGCCATCCGGGACCGCTACGGCATCGGCTCCGCGGCGCTGGCCCAGGTCATCGCCGTCGCCCTGATCGGCTGCGCCATCGGCGCCGCCACCGCCGGCCGCATAGCCGACCGGATCGGCCGCATCCGCTGCATGCAGATCGCCGCCGTCCTGTTCACGATCAGCGCCGTCGGCTCCGCCCTGCCGTTCGCCCTGTGGGACCTCGCCTTCTGGCGGATCGTCGGCGGCTTCGCCATCGGCATGGCCTCCGTCATCGGCCCCGCCTACATCGCCGAGGTCGCCCCGCCCGCCTACCGCGGCCGCCTCGGCTCCTTCCAGCAGGCCGCGATCGTCGTCGGCATCGCCATCTCCCAGCTGGTCAACTGGGGCATCCTCAACGCCGCCGACGGCAAGCAGCGCGGTCACCTGATGGGCCTGGAGGCCTGGCAGGTCATGCTCGGCGTCATGGTCGTCCCGGCCGTCCTCTACGGCCTGCTGTCCTTCGCGATCCCCGAGTCCCCGCGCTTCCTGATCTCCGTCGGCCGGCGCGACCGGGCCCGCGAGATCCTCGCCGAGGTCGAGGGTGACATCGACTTCGACGCCCGGATCAACGAGATCGAGCACGCCATGAAGCGCGAGGAGAAGTCCAGCTTCCGGGACCTGCTCGGCGGCTCCTTCTTCTTCAAGCCGATCGTCTGGGTCGGCATCGGCCTGTCCGTCTTCCAGCAGTTCGTCGGCATCAACGTCGCCTTCTACTACTCCTCGACGCTGTGGCAGTCCGTCGGCGTGAACCCGTCGGACTCGTTCTTCTACTCCTTCACGACGTCGATCATCAACATCGTCGGCACCGTGATCGCGATGATCTTCGTGGACCGCATCGGCCGCCGGCCGCTCGCCCTCATCGGCTCCGTCGGCATGGCCGTCGGCCTCGCCCTGGAGGCGTGGGCGTTCAGCCACCACCTGGTCGACGGCAAGCTGCCCGCCGCTCAGGGCTGGACCGCCCTGATCGCCGCCCACGTCTTCGTCCTCTTCTTCGCCCTCTCCTGGGGCGTGGTCGTCTGGGTCATGCTCGGCGAGATGTTCCCGAACAAGATCCGCGCCGCCGCGCTGGGCGTGGCCGCCTCCGCGCAGTGGATCGCCAACTGGGCCATCACCGCGAGCTTCCCGTCGCTGGCCGACTGGAACCTCTCCGTGACCTACGTGATCTACGCCGTCTTCGCGGCGCTCTCCATCCCGTTCGTCCTGAGGTTCGTCAGGGAGACGAAGGGCAAGGCCCTGGAAGAAATGGGCTGACCCGCCTCGGGCCCGGCGTCCTGGACACCGCGTCCCGGGCCCGGCCCCCGGACCCGAGGAGAAGGGCCAAGTCCCCGCTGCCCCTCTCCTCGTACCCCGCCGCCGCCCCCGCTCCGGCCACTGCCCGGACCGGGGGCGGCGGTGCGTCTCCGTCCTTCCCGGTGCATCCCGCGGGCCGTCCGGGAGGTCACCCCTCCAGCGCCGGCAGCACCTTCTCGGCGAACAGCCGCAGGCTGCGCCAGCCCTCCTCCAGGGGCATCCCGCCCGCCAGTGGGTGCAGGACCAGGCTGTCCAGGCCCAGCTCCACGCACTGGCCCGGCGTGAGGACGCGGTAGACGCCCTCGGCGCGCAGCTCGTCCACGGTCGTGGCCGCCGACCGCACGGCCGAGCGGATGTCGCCGGACTGCCAGGACGCGTATGTCCGTGCCTCGTGCAGGAAGTGCCGGCCGTACTCGGCCCACGTCCGGTCCGGGTCCTCGCAGAGGTGCAGCAGCGGGGTCTCGGCGGCGGGCATCATGGTCCAGCCCTCGGTGCCGTACGCGGTGAGCTGCTCCTTGTAGTACGCCTCAAGCTCCGGCAGGTGCGCGCTGGGAAAGAAGGGCAGGCCGAGCCGCGCGGCCCGGCGGGCGGCGGCCCTGGACGAACCGCCGACCAGCAGCAGCGGGTGCGGATCGGTGTACGGGCGGGGGGTGAGCCGTACCGTACGGCCCCGGTAGGTGAACTCCTCGCCGGTCCACGCCGTCAGCAGCGTCTCCAGCAGCTCGTCCTGCAGCCGGCCGCGCCGCTTCCAGTCCACGTCGAAGAGGGCGTACTCCTCGGGCCGGTAGCCGATCCCGGCCACCGTCACCAGCCGCCCGCCGCTGAGCAGGTCCAGTACGGCGATCTCCTCGGCCAGCCGCAGCGGGTCGTGCAGCGGGCCGATCACCGCCGACACCGTCACGGCGATCCGGCGGGTCGCCCCGAACACCGCGCCCGCGAAGGCGAACGGCGACGGGAGCCAGTTGTCGGCGACACCGTGGTGCTCCTCGGTCTGCACCGTGCTGACGCCGTGCTCGTCGGCGTACGCGGCCATCTCCAGCGCGGCGCGGTAACGGGCGGCGAGGGAGGCGGGAGTGGCGCCGGGTTCGACGAGGTTGAAGCGTACGACCGTGACGGGCATGAGACGTCCCCCTCCGGTACGGGTCGGTGGAGGGGAACGTTAGCTGACGTGGTGTCAGATGGCCATGGATGATACGGCGGTGGTCCCGGGCTCCGCGGACCCCTCGGCCGACTCGGTGTCCCGCCGCGCGGGGCGCACCACCGCCGGCTTCGGCAGGGCCAGGTACAGCAGGCCCGAGATCACGATCGTCGCGACCCAGCCGAGGCCGTACTCGCCGATCACGTTGTTCTTCGCCAGCGGGCCGGTGAACCAGTCCGAGGTGGTGAACAGCAGGCCGCCCACCAGGCCGATCGCCCAGGAGGCCACCGCGGCGGGGGAGAAGCCGCCCCGGTACCAGTAGGCGCTGCTGCGCGTGGTGTCCGCCATGGCCGCGCCGTCGTACTCGGTCCGGCGCAGCATGTCCGCGCCGAAGACGCCCACCCAGGCGGAGAAGGCGACCGCCAGCAGGGACAGGAAGGCGATGAACGAGCCCATGAAGCTCGTCGCCACCAGCATCAGCACGCCGCCGAAGACCAGCGAGATCACGGCGTTGACCGACACCGCCCAGTGCCGGGGCACCTTGAAGCCGAGGGTCTGCGCCGTGAAGCCCGCCGAGTACATCGACATCGAGTTGATCAGCAGCATGCCGATCAGCGCGATCAGCAGGTACGGCACCGCGATCCAGGTGGGCAGGATCTCGCCGAGGAAGGAGACCGGGTCGGTCGCCGAGGCCAGGTCGGGCGTGGAGACCGCCATCACCGCACCCATGAGGACCATCGGCAGGACGACGATGCCCGCGCCGCCCACCGACGTGCCCACGATCGCCTTCGAGGACGCCGTGCGCGGCAGGTAGCGGGTGAAGTCCGGGGCGGTCGGGATCCAGCTGACGCCGCCCGCCGCGATCATGCCGATCCCGGTGATCACCGCGGCCGTCGAGCCGGCGCCGTGGTCCAGTACCTTCGACCAGTCGGTGTGCACGGCCAGGTACGCCAGCACCAGGACCGAGAACACGCCGAAGACGTACGTCGCGTACTTGTTGCACTTCTGCACGGCCCCGATGCCGAGCCCGGAGATCGCGAAGGTCGCGACGACGAACGCCAGCAGCGTCACCATGTCGAGCACGCTGTTGCCGTGGATGCCGAACACGATGTCCAGGATGGTGAGCACCGCGTAGGCGCCGGTCACCGCGTTGATCGTCTCCCAGCCCCAGCGGGCGACCCAGATCAGCGAACCGGGCAGCAGGTTGCCGCGCTGCCCGAACACCGCCCGGGACAGCGCCATGCCCGGCGCCCCGCCCCGCTTGCCCGCGATCCCGATCAGCCCGACCAGGCCGTACGACACGACGGGCGCGACGGCCGCCACGACGAGCGCCTGCCAGATGTCCAGGTGGTACGCCACGACGAGGCTCGCGCCCATCGTCAGCAGCAGCACGCTGATGTTCGCGCCGACCCAGGTCGGGAACAGCTCGCGGGTCCGGGCGGTGCGCTCGTGGTCGGGCACCTGCTCGATGCCGCGGGTCTCCAGTGCGCCTTCGGACTGGGCGGTCTTGCTCATGGAAGAGGGACCTCGGAAGTGGGGGGAAGGGGACGACGGGACTCTACGCGCGTTGACGGAGTCCCTGCCATTGTACTTTGATCCGACTCCACACCTTAGGTGGCCTTTGTCGCTCGGAGGAAACGACAACGAGCGGCAAGCGGGGCCGCACGGAACCCATGGCCGATACTGGAGCCGTTATGGAAACCATCATCCTTGCTGTAGTCATCGCCGTGGTCGTGCTCGGTGCGCTCGGCGGGCTCGTCATCGGCAGCCGGCGCCGGAAGCCGCTGCCCCCGCCGCCGCCCGCCGCGCCCGACATCACCGCGCCCCCGGCCGAGCCGCACGTCGGCGACGAGGCCGAGACGCCGCGCGACGAACCGCGCCGGACGATCGAGGAGGTGGATCTCCCGGGTGGCCCCGCCCCGGTGGTCGTGGAGGAGCCTCCGTCCGCCGTCGAGGCCCCGGAGATCGAGATCCCGGAGCCCACCGCCGGCCGGCTGGTCCGCCTGCGCACCCGCCTGTCCCGCTCGCAGAACGCGCTCGGCAAGGGACTGCTCACCCTGCTGTCCCGCGAGCACCTCGACGACGACACCTGGGAGGAGATCGAGGACACGCTCCTCACCGCCGACGTCGGCGTGCAGCCCACCCAGGAGCTGGTCGAGGGGCTGCGCGAGCGCGTCAAGGTGCTCGGCACCCGGACCCCGGACGAGCTGCGCGGCCTGCTCCGCGAAGAGCTGCTCAAGCTGGTCGGCACCGACGTGGACCGCACGGTCCGCACCGAGCCCGAGGACCGCAAGCCCGGCATCGTGATGGTCGTCGGCGTCAACGGCACCGGCAAGACCACCACCACCGGCAAGCTCGCCCGCGTCCTGGTGGCCGACGGCCGCACGGTCGTCCTGGGCGCCGCCGACACCTTCCGCGCCGCCGCCGCGGACCAGCTCCAGACCTGGGGCGAGCGCGTCGGCGCCTACACCGTGCGCGGCCCCGAAGCCGGCGACCCCGCCTCCGTCGCCTTCGACGCGGTCAAGGAGGGCAAGGAGATGGGGGTCGACGTCGTCCTCATCGACACCGCCGGCCGCCTGCACACCAAGACCGGCCTCATGGACGAGCTGGGCAAGGTCAAGAGGGTCGTGGAGAAGCAGGCGCCGCTGGACGAGGTGCTGCTCGTCCTCGACGCCACCACCGGCCAGAACGGCCTGGTCCAGGCGCGCGTGTTCGCCGAGGTCGTCGACATCACCGGCATCGTGCTGACCAAGCTGGACGGCACCGCCAAGGGCGGCATCGTCGTCGCGGTCCAGCGCGAGCTGGGCGTGCCGGTCAAGCTGGTCGGACTCGGCGAGGGCGCGGACGACCTGGCGCCGTTCGAGCCGGAGGCGTTCGTGGACGCGCTGATCGGCGAGTGATCCCCGGGGGGGGACCTGGGAATGTTTCGAGGCCCCCGCACCGCGAAGCGCCCGCCCCACGAGGGGCGGGCGCTTCGCCGTCCGTAGGGGGCTGGGTTTCGTCGCGTACGGCCCCGGCCGGGGTGGGCGCTTCGCGGCGTAGGCCCCAGGTGGGTGGGCGCTTCGCGGCGTAGGCCCCAGGTGGGTGGGCGCTTCGGCGCGTATGGCGTCAGTGTGGTGGGTGTTTCGTTCCGCACGGTCTCGGTCTCGGGGCGTGCAGGTGGCTCGGCGCGTGCGGTCCCTGGTGGGGGTGGGTTCTTCGTCGTGTTGTGCGGCCGCGCTCCGGGCGTGACGCTCGCGTCAGTGAGCGGTGTGGGCCGCGGGGTGGGTGGGCGCTTCGTCGTGTGGAGAGCCCGCTCCGGGAACGCCCGTTGGGGCGTTACGCCCGTGCCCCCGACCGGTGGGCCACGTAGGCCAGGGTGCCCAGCAGGAGTCGGGCCGCCGGGGGGCGGGTCGCCGAGTCCAGTGCGGGTGGGCGCAGCCAGCGGACCGGGCCCAGGCCGCCCCGGTCCGAGGGCGGGGCGGTGATGTGGTCGCCCGGCCCGAGCCCGCGCAGGTCCAGCGCGGACGGGTCGTCCCAGCCCATGCGGTACAGCAGCCTGGGGAGTTCGGCGGCGGCGCCGGGGGCGACGAGGAAGTGCGCGCGGCCGTCCGGGGTGGCGGCGACCGGGCCGAGAGGCAGGCCCATGCGCTCCAGCCGGACCAGGGCCCGGCGCCCGGCCGGCTCGGCGACCTCGACGACGTCGAAGGCGCGGCCCACCGGCAGCATGATCGCGGCGCCGGGGAACTCCGCCCAGGCCTTGCTCACCTCGTCGAGCGTCGCGCCGGCCGGCACCGGGGCGGCGAAGCCGAGCGGATGCGCGCCCGGCGCCGTACAGTCGCCGCGCCCGCAGGAGCAGGCGCCCGCGGCGGCACGCGCACCCGGCACCACCTCCCAGCCCCACAGCCCGGTGAACTCGGCGACGGCGGTACTGCACTCCGACGCACGGCCGCGCCGACGCGTGCCGGAGCGGATCTCGCGAATGCCGCCGATCGTGAAGCCCATGCCCCCTCCAACGGGTCCAGCGCGCCGGTGGTTACGACCCGGAGCGGTCCGGAAGCGGAACGTGACGTCTCCGGGCTCCGCCTTCCCCTCGCTCCTGCGGGGCAAGGCGGCGCTTGGAAGCGCGTCGGGTGGTGCACCGGGATCCGTGCGCTCCGTCGTGCACCTCTCCGCCCACTTCCAGCCGTCCTATGTCAAGTGAATCGCGCCCCGCTGGTTGTGAGTTCATTCGAAGGGGTGGCGAATGGTGGCGTTTCCAGGATCGCCATGGCTGGAACGGTGATCGTAGGATTACTGTGAGTGTGCGAGTGGTGGAGGCACATGCGCTTGTGGGTATGCCGGAGGCAACTCGTCAACTCGTTCGAAGGGTGAGAACCGGCGGACGGGAGGCCGTATTTACCGGCATTCTGATAGGGCTTGGCGCACTCGGCGACAAGTGGTCTCAGGGATGGGGGCGTTCCAGTGAGCGGCAACGGCGGTAGTGGGTCGAGCGCTGACAAGCGCCCCAACGAGCTGCTCGGCTCGTGGTTCGTGCGCAGTGGCTGGTCCAAGGGTGAGCTGGCCCGCCAAGTGAACCGCCGGGCACGCCAGTTGGGCGCCAACCACATCTCCACGGACACCTCCCGGGTGCGCCGCTGGCTGGACGGGGAGAATCCGCGCGAGCCGATTCCGAAGATCCTCTCCGAGCTGTTCTCCGAGCGCTTCGGCTGCGTCGTCTCCGTCGAGGACCTCGGCCTGCGCGCCGCGCGGCAGTCACCCTCCGCTTCCGGCGTCGACCTGCCGTGGACCGCCCCCCAAGCCGTCGCCCTGCTCGGCGAGTTCTCCCGCAGCGACCTGATGCTGGCCCGGCGCGGCTTCCTCGGCACGTCGCTCGCCCTGTCCGCCGGGCCCTCCCTCATCGAGCCGATGCAGCGCTGGCTCGTCCCCGGCCCCTCCTCGCCCGCCCCCGCCGAGCCCGAGCCCCTCGTCGAGTCGAGCCGCCCGCACCGCCTGTCCAAGCCCGAGCTGGAACTGCTGGAGTCCACCACGGTGATGTTCCGCCAGTGGGACGCCCAGTGCGGCGGCGGCCTGCGCCGCAAGGCGGTCGTCGGCCAGCTGCACGAGGTCACCGACCTCCTCCAGGAACCCCAGCCCGAGGCCACCAACCGCAAGCTGTTCAAGGTCGCCGCCGAACTCGCCGAACTGGCGGGCTGGATGAGCTACGACGTCGGGCTCCAGCCGACCGCCCAGAAGTACTTCGTCCTCGCGCTGCACGCGGCCAAGGAGGCCGGCGACAAGCCCCTCGGGTCGTACGTGCTGTCCAGCATGAGCCGCCAGATGATCCACCTCGGCCGGCCCGACGACGCCCTGGAGCTGATCCACCTCGCGCAGTACGGCAGCCGCGACTGCGCCGGCCCGCGCACCCAGTCCATGCTGTATGCGATGGAGGCCCGCGCCTACGCCAACATGGGCCAGCCCGGGCGCTGCAAGCGGGCCGTGCGCATGGCCGAGGACACCTTCGCCGAGGCCGACGAGTGGGACGAGCCGGACCCCGACTGGATCCGCTTCTTCTCCGAGGCCGAACTGTTCGCGGAGAACTCGCACTCCTACCGCGACCTCGCCTACGTCGCCGGCCGCAGCCCCGCCTACGCATCCCTGGCCCAGCCGCTGATGGAGCGGGCCGTGGACCTCTTCGCCAAGGACCACGAGCACCAGCGGTCGTACGCACTCAACCTGATCGGCATGGCCACCGTGCACCTGCTGCGCGACCAGCCCGAACACAGCACGGAGTACGCCTCGCGGGCCATGCGGGTCGCCAGGAAGGTCCGCTCCGAGCGCGTGAACACCCGTATCCGGAAGACGGTCGACACGGCCGTCCGCGACTACGGCGACCTCAACGCCGTCACCGACCTCGCCGAGCAGCTCGCCGTCGACCTGCCCGAGTCCGCAGAAGCGGTCTGACCCGCGGGTCCTCCACACCCCGGCCGCGGCCGGTCCTCCCGAACTGCCCGACTCGGCTCCCCCATGCCAGGTCATCGAGAGGCCCCGACCGCGGCCGGTTTCGCTCCTTTTTTGGGCCTGAACCGGCGCCGCTCTCGCGGACCTGGTTGCTCGCCGTCGTGGTTCCTCAATGAGTGGTTGCGGTGTCCGTCGCGGTAGGCGTGTCACCGTGATCACCGGCGTTCCGGTCATCCCGCAGTTCATGAGCGCGTAACACGCCAGCTGCCTTCGTCACCCCGGCGAAACATCGAGGGGCTTCCACCGAAACCGCGCTGCGCCACGCTCATGGCGCATACCCGGTTCCCCCCGCCCCCCGACCGGGACCGCCCAGGCACCGCACGCACGGGGCCGTACCGACGACGAGGAGACGCCGATGGCACCAGCCATCACGCTTGCCGCCGAGGCACCCAGACTGTCCTCCGCGAACACAGGCTTCATGCTCATCTGTTCCGCCCTGGTGCTGCTCATGACCCCGGGACTCGCCTTCTTCTACGGAGGCATGGTCCGCGTCAAGAGCACCCTCAACATGCTCATGATGAGCTTCATCAGCATGGGCATCGTCACCATCCTCTGGGTGCTCTACGGCTTCTCCCTCGCCTTCGGCACGCACAACGGCCTCATCGGCTTCAACGCGGACTGGCTCGGCCTCAGCAACATCGGCCTGACGCAGCTCTGGGACGGCTACACCATCCCGATCTACGTCTTCATGGTCTTCCAGCTGATGTTCGCGATCATCACCCCGGCCCTGATCAGCGGCGCCCTCGCGGACCGCGTGAAGTTCTCCGCCTGGGCCCTGTTCATCGCCCTGTGGGTCACGATCGTCTACGTCCCGGTCGCCCACTGGGTCTGGGGCGCCGACGGCTGGGCCTACAAGCTCGGCGTGATCGACTTCGCCGGCGGTACGGCGGTGCACATCAACGCCGGTGCCGCCGCCCTCGGCGTGATCCTCGTCATCGGCAAGCGCGTCGGCTTCAAGAAGGACCCGATGCGCCCGCACAGCCTCCCGCTGGTCATGCTCGGCGCCGGACTGCTGTGGTTCGGCTGGTTCGGCTTCAACGCCGGCTCCTGGCTCGGCAACGACGACGGCGTCGGCGCGCTGATGTTCGTCAACACCCAGGTCGCCACCGCCGCCGCCATGCTCGCCTGGCTCGCCTACGAGAAGATCCGGCACGGCGCGTTCACCACGCTCGGCGCCGCCTCCGGCGCGGTCGCCGGACTGGTCGCGATCACCCCGTCCGGCGGAGCGGTCTCCCCGCTCGGCGCGATCGCCGTCGGCGCCGTCGCCGGTGTCGTCTGCGCGGCCGCCATCAACCTGAAGTTCCGCCTCGGCTACGACGACTCCCTCGACGTCGTCGGCGTCCACATGGTCGGCGGCATCCTCGGCTCCCTGCTCATCGGCTTCTTCGCCACCGGCAAGGGCCAGTCCACCGCCAAGGGCCTGTTCTACGGCGGCGGCCTGGACCAGTTCTGGAAGCAGTGCGCCGGTGTCTTCGCCGTCCTCGCCTACTCCCTGATCGCCTCCGCCGTCCTCGCCTTCCTCATCGACAGGACCCTCGGCATGCGGGTCACCGAGGACGACGAGGTCTCCGGCATCGACCAGGCCGAACACGCCGAGACCGCCTACGACTTCAGCGGCGCGGGCGGTGGCGTCACCGGCACCCTCGCCGCCGCCTCCGCGGCCCTGGCCGCCACGCACAGCAAGAAGGTGGACGCATGAAGCTCATCACCGCCGTCGTCAAGCCCCACCGGCTCGACGAGATCAAGGAAGCCCTCCAGGCCTTCGGGGTGCACGGCCTGACCGTCACCGAGGCCAGCGGCTACGGCCGGCAGCGGGGCCACACCGAGGTCTACCGCGGTGCCGAGTACACCGTCGACCTCGTCCCCAAGATCCGCATCGAGGTCCTCGCCGAGGACGACGACGCCGAACAGCTGATCGAGGTCGTCGTGAAGGCGGCCCGTACCGGCAAGATCGGAGACGGCAAGGTCTGGTCGCTGCCGGTCGACACGGCCGTACGGGTCCGCACGGGCGAGCGCGGCCCGGACGCGCTCTGACCCGGCCGGCCACGGCAGCACGGCAGAAGGACAGGAGTCACTGGGTGACGGGGACGGATGTGCGAAGCGAAAACGACGACTCGGGACCCGGCGGCTACGCGGCGGCCCGGCTGCGCCTCCTCACCGAGGGGGCGCGGTCCGGGCCGCCGCGCCGCGCCGCCCTCGCCGGGCTGACCGACGACTGGCTCGGCTCACTGTTCACGGCGGCCGCCGGCAGCCCCACCGGCGTCTCCCTCGTCGCCGTCGGCGGCTACGGCCGCGGCGAGCTGTCCCCGCGCAGCGACCTCGACCTCCTGCTGCTGCACGACGGCACCGACCCCGCCGCCGTAGCCGACCTCGCCGACCGCCTCTGGTACCCCGTCTGGGACCTCGGCCTCGCCCTCGACCACTCCGTCCGCACCCCCGCCGAGGCCCGAAAGACCGCCGGAGAGGACGTCAAGGTCCAGCTCGGCCTCCTCGACGCCCGCCACCTCGCCGGCGACCCCGCCCTCACCGCCGCCCTGCGCACCACCGCGCTCGCGGACTGGCGCAACCAGGCCCCGAAACGCCTCCCCGAACTCCAGGAGCTGTGCGCCGAGCGCGCCGAACGCCAGGGAGAACTGCGGTACCTGCTGGAACCCGACCTCAAGGAGGCCCGCGGCGGCCTGCGGGACGCCACCGCCCTGCGCGCCGTCGCCGCCTCCTGGCTCGCCGACGCCCCCCGCGAAGGCCTCGCGGACGCCCGCCGCAGCCTCCTCGACGTGCGGGACGCCCTGCACCTCGCCACCGGCCGCGCCACCGACCGGCTCGCCCTCCAGGAACAGGACCAGGTCGCCACCGAGCTGGACCTGCTCGACGCCGACGCCCTGCTGCGACAGGTCTACGAAGCGGCACGCGTCATCTCCTACGCCGGCGACGTCACCTGGCGTGAGGTGGGCCGCGTGCTGCGCTCCCGCGCCGTACGGCCGCGCCTGCGCGCCCTGCTCAAGGGCGGGGACAAACCGGCCCCCGAGCGCTCGCCGCTGGCCGAAGGAGTCGTCGAACAGGACGGCGAGGTGGTGCTCGCCCGCGCCGCGCGCCCCGAACGCGACCCCGTGCTCCCCCTGCGCGCCGCGGCCGCCGCCGCCCAGTCCGGGCTCCCGCTCTCCCCGCACGCCGTACGGCGCCTGGCCGCCACCGCGCGCCCCCTGCCCACCCCCTGGCCCGCCGAGGCCCGCGAACAACTCGTCACCCTCCTCGGCTCGGGCCGGCCCACGGTCGACGTCTGGGAAGCCCTGGAGGCGGAGGGCCTGGTCAGCAGCCTCCTGCCCGACTGGGAACGAGTGCGCTGCCG
Source organism: Streptomyces sp. NPDC047028 (assembly GCF_040644095.1). Classification (NCBI taxonomy): domain Bacteria; kingdom Bacillati; phylum Actinomycetota; class Actinomycetes; order Kitasatosporales; family Streptomycetaceae; genus Streptomyces; species Streptomyces sp. NPDC047028. The sequence continues at coordinate 82,390 of NZ_JBEYVS010000020.1, read as the reverse complement.
CCCCCAGCGCAACGCCGTCCACCTCTGGACGGTCGACCGCCACCTCATCGAAACGGCCGTCCGCGCCTCCGAACTGACCCGCCGCGTCGGCCGCCCCGACCTCCTCCTCGTCGCCGCGCTGCTCCACGACATCGGCAAGGGCTGGCCCGGCGACCACTCCGTGGCCGGCGAGGTCATCGCCCGGGACGTCGCCGTACGCATCGGCTTCGACCGCGCCGACGTCGCGGTGCTGGCCACCCTGGTCCGCCACCACCTGCTCCTCGTCGACACCGCCACCCGCCGCGACCTGGACGACCCCGCCACCGTCCAGTCCGTCGCCGAGGCAGTCGGCACCCAGAGCACCCTGGAACTGCTGCACGCCCTCACCGAGGCCGACGCGCTCGCCACCGGACCGGCCGCCTGGTCCCGCTGGCGCGGCTCCCTCGTCGCCGACCTGGTCCGGCGCGCCGCCGCCGTCCTCGCCGGCGACGCCCCCGACGAGCCCGAGCCCGCCGCCCCCACCGCCGAGCAGGAACGCCTCGCCGTCGAGGCGTTCCGCACCCGCGGCCCCGTCCTCGCCCTGCGCGCCCAGACCCCGCCCGCACCCGAGCCCTCCGGCGACCCCGAGCCGCTCGGCGTCGAACTGCTCATCGCCGTACCCGACCAGCGCGGCGTCCTGCCCGCCGTCGCCGGAGTCCTCGCCGTGCACCGGCTGACCGTTCGTACCGCCGAGCTGCGCACCCTGCGCCTGCCCGGCGCCGTCGACACCGACGGCACCGGCTCGGTCCTCCTCCTCGACTGGCGCGTCGCCGCCGAGTACGGCTCCCTGCCCCAGGCCACCCGGCTCCGCGCCGACCTCGTCCGCGCGCTCGACGGCTCCCTCGACACGGCCGCCCGCCTCGCCGAACGCGACGCGGCCTACCCCCGGCGCCGCGGCTGGACCGCCCCGCCCCCACGCGTGCGCGTCGCCCCGGCCGCCTCCCACCACGCCACGGTGATCGAGGTCCGCGCCCAGGACGCCCCGGGCCTGCTCTTCCGGATCGGCCGCGCCCTGGAGGGCGCCGGCGTACGCGTCCGCAGCGCCCACGTCAGCACCCTGGGCGCCAACGCCGTCGACGCCTTCTACGTCACCGGAACGGAAGGTTCCCCCCTGCCGGCCGAGGAGGCCGCGGCGGTGGCCCGCAAGCTGGAGGAGACCCTGCGGGGATGACCTGGCCCGGCGCACGCGGCGCCGGGATACCCTGGAGGGCGATTCCCACAAGCCATCCCCGACTCCGAGGACCGACGCCGCCGTGTTCGACACTCTCTCCGATCGCCTGTCAGCGACTTTCAAGAACCTGCGCGGCAAGGGGCGCTTGAGCGAGGCCGACATCGACGCCACGGCCCGCGAGATCCGCATCGCGCTCCTCGAGGCGGACGTGGCCCTGCCGGTCGTCCGGGCGTTCATCAAGAACGTCAAGGAGCGGTCCCTCGGCGCCGACGTCTCCAAGGCGCTGAACCCCGCCCAGCAGGTGCTGAAGATCGTCAACGAGGAACTGGTCACCATCCTCGGCGGCGAGACCCGGCGGCTCCGCTTCGCCAAGCAGCCCCCCACCGTGATCATGCTGGCGGGTCTGCAGGGTGCCGGTAAGACCACCCTCGCGGGCAAGCTCGGCCGGTACCTCAAGGAGCAGGGCCATTCGCCCCTGCTGGTCGCCTGCGACCTCCAGCGCCCGAACGCCGTCAACCAGCTCAGCGTCGTCGCCGAGCGCGCCGGCGTCGCCGTCTACGCGCCGGAGCCGGGCAACGGGGTGGGCGACCCGGTCAAGGTCGCCAAGGACTCCATCGAGTTCGCCAAGTCCAAGGTCCACGACATCGTGATCGTGGACACCGCCGGCCGCCTCGGCATCGACGCCGAGATGATGCAGCAGGCCGCGGACATCCGCGACGCCGTCTCCCCGGACGAGATCCTGTTCGTCGTCGACGCGATGATCGGTCAGGACGCGGTCAACACCGCCGAGGCCTTCCGCGACGGCGTGGGCTTCGACGGCGTCGTCCTCTCCAAGCTCGACGGCGACGCCCGCGGCGGTGCCGCCCTGTCGATCCGGCAGATCACCGGCAAGCCGATCATGTTCGCGTCCAACGGCGAGAAGCTGGAGGACTTCGACCAGTTCCACCCGGACCGGATGGCCTCCCGCATCCTCGACATGGGTGACCTGCTCACCCTGATCGAGCAGGCGGAGAAGACCTTCGACCAGGCCGAAGCCCAGAAGATGGCGGAGAAGCTGGCCTCCAAGAAGGGCCAGGACTTCACCCTCGACGACTTCCTGGCCCAGATGGAGCAGGTCCGGAAGATGGGCTCCATCTCCAAGCTGCTCGGCATGCTCCCCGGCATGGGCCAGATCAAGGACCAGATCAACAACCTGGACGAGCGGGACGTCGACCGCACCGCCGCGATCATCAAGTCGATGACCCCGGCCGAGCGCCAGGAGCCGACGATCATCAACGGCTCGCGCCGCGCCCGTATCGCCAAGGGCTCCGGTGTCGAGGTCAGCGCCGTGAAGAACCTGGTCGAGCGGTTCTTCGAGGCCCGCAAGATGATGTCCCGCATGGCGCAGGGCGGCGGCATGCCCGGCATGCCGGGGATCCCCGGTATGGGCGGCGGCCCGGGCCGCTCCAAGAAGCAGCCCAAGAAGGCCAAGGGCAAGCAGCGTTCCGGCAACCCGATGAAGCGCAAGCAGCAGGAGCTGGAGGAGGCCCAGCGCCGCGAGGCCGCGCAGAACGGCAACCCCTTCGGCGGGCTGCCGCAGCAGGGCGGTCAGGACTTCGAGCTGCCGGACGAGTTCAAGAAGTTCATGGGCTGACCGAGATCCCGGCCCCGGCCGTCGTCGCCCGCGTGTCCCCTCAGGGCACGCGGGCGATCAGGTAGCGGAAGACGTTCGGCATCCACACCGTGCCGTCCACGCGACGATACGGATGCAGCGCCTCCGCCAGCTCCTTGTCCACCTGCTTGCGGTCCGTCTCCGCGACCGCCGCGTCGAACAACCCCGTCGACAGCAGCCCCCGTACGGCACTGTCGGCATCGGCGTACCCGAACGGGCAGGCCACCCGCCCCGAGCCGTCCGGCCGCAGCCCGGCCCGCTGGGCGACCTCCTCCAGGTCGTCCCGCCCGGCCGGCCGCCAGCGGCCGGGGCTGCTCAGCGGATCGGCCAGTTTCGCCCCCACCCGCAGCACCGAGGAGGTGGCGCAGCGCTCCGGTGGACCCCAGCCGGCCAGCACCACCGCCGCCCCGCGTCCGGCGAGCGGCACGGCGGCCGCGAGCAGTTCGGTGAGCCCCTCGGCATCCCCCGCGAGACAGCCGATCGGCTCGAAAGCGGTCACCAGGGTGTACGGGGGAGTGTCCGCGCCCCGCGTGTGCGCGGCGACGTCGGCGGGGGAGCCCTCGACGAGCTCAACGGCCGTACGTCCGCCCGCACGCGCGCGTGTACGGCCGCGGGGACCGGGCGGCGCGTCCGGCAGCAGGCGCTCACGGGCGAGGGCGAGGCGCTCGGGGGAGGGGTCGGCACCGGTGACCTCGGCTCCCCTGGCGGCCGCCGTCAGCAGGGCCAGACCGGAACCGCACCGCAGGCCCAGCAGCCGGGTGGCCGGGCCCACGTCGAGACGGTCGTAGACCGCCTGGTGGAGCGGCACCAGCATCCGCTCCTGGATCTCGGACCAGTCACGCGCGCGTGCGTACGGGTTCACGCGCGGCGCGGAACCCGTGGAGGAGGACAGGTGTTCCCGCACGAGCGTAGGTGTCATAGGTAAGCGCCCCAATCCGCCGACAGTCCGGAGCCGGCCCGGACCGGACCGGCGTCGCGTTCGCCGCAGTAACCCGATGGCGTGGCCCCCGTGCCGTGCGCTCGCACCATCCACGTATGCCAGGTAACTCCCGCCTCGCCATGCCGTCCAGGGTCCGAGGGGCCCCGTTTGGGAGCTGTGGGTGTGAGTGGCGGGAATTCACCACCCCCCGGCCCCGCGCGGGCGAGCGGGCCGGGCCGGTGCGGGGCCGCCGGCAGGCACCCGGTAACGTCGCGGTCGTCACCGGCGCTGACGAAGGCAACGGCTCTGCGACGGCAGAGCGGCCGAAACGCCTCTTGCGCAGGCGGGCGGATCCGCGCCCATCGCTGGGGCGTACGTCAGACTACGCACCGGCTTGGTATGAGCTGTGCGGCTTCTCCGCAGATCAGCGCACCCGCCCTCGTCCGGACGCATGAGTGGCAACTGACGGGTACGTGCAAATTATTTGGGATGCCCCGGAATAGGAACACAGGGGCACCCCCGCTCGTTGTCATTACGTGAGCACGACACAGACACCACCTGTTCTCGCCGCAGAGCTGGCACAGGCGTGGGCCGACATTCAGCGGTACCACCCCGAGCTGCCCGACCTTGCCGCGCCAGAGTCCCTGATCGGAGAGTCGTCGTCCGCGTGCGGGCACGAGCTCTCCTTCGAGCGACTGCTTCATGAGGCAGTCCATGGCATCGCGGCCGCCCGTGGGGTCCGCGACACCTCCCGTGCCGGCCGCTACCACAACCGTCGTTTCCTCGCCATCGCCGAGGAGCTGGGCCTGGACCACCCCGAGGAACCGCACCCGAGCAGTGGTTTCTCCCTGGTCACGCTCAACCCCGAGGCGAAGCGGCGCTACCGCCCGACCATGGAGCGGCTGCAGCGCGCGCTGAAGGCCCATGTGGCAGCCACCTCGTCCGACACCTCCCGCACCTTCCGGGGTCCGGCCGCACGGCACGGCTCCTCGGGCGGCGGGGTCCGGGTCAAGGCGGTCTGCGACTGCGGGCGCAACGTCCGCGTGGTCCCCTCCGTCCTCGCCCAGGCCCCCATCGTCTGCGGCGGCTGCGGCAAACCCTTCCGCATCCCAGAACTGGCAGGAGCGGCAGCAGGCTGACGCTACGGCTGCTCGTGGCAGCCGTAGCACCGGCACGCCGCCGCCCCACGCGCCCACCCCCCCCGCCGGCCCGCGGGCAATCGTGCCGCAGGGCGATGGGGGTCCCCCGCTCGAGCGCAGCCGAGAGTGGGGGAGGGTGGGCGCGGCGGCACCCCGTCAGCGCCGGGCAGCGCACCCGACCTACTTCGCCATCACGCCGGGTGCCTCTCCGGCGTGCCCGCAGCACAGCTCACCCACCCGGCCAAAAGCGACCCGCAGGGTATGGCACAATGGCTAGCTGTACTCGACAGCCGCACAGGACCCCTCTCTCCTCCGGCTGACGCGTCCATCGGGCACTCGGGTACCGCAACCCCACGCGGCGTCTCGCCGTGCCCAACCACGTCAAATTCCAGGAGAATCCACTCCCGTGGCAGTCAAGATCAAGCTGAAGCGTCTGGGCAAGATCCGTTCGCCTCACTACCGCATCGTCGTCGCCGACTCCCGTACCCGCCGTGACGGCCGGGCCATCGAGGAGATCGGCAAGTACCACCCGACCTACAACCCGTCGGTCATGGAGGTGGACGCCGAGCGCGTGGCCTACTGGCTGGGTGTCGGCGCGCAGCCGACCGAGCCCGTGCTCGCCATCCTGAAGAAGACCGGCGACTGGCAGAAGTTCAAGGGCGAGCCGGCCCCCGCGCCGCTGCTCGTCGCCGAGCCGAAGGCCACGCGCCCGTCGTTCGAGGCTCTCGGCGGCGAGGACGAGGGCAAGGGTGAGGCGATCACCCAGAAGAAGAAGGCTGAGAAGAAGGACGAGGCCGCGGCCGAGTCCGAGTCGACCGAGGCCTGAGCAGCATGCTCGAAGAGGCGCTTGAGCACCTCGTGAAGGGCATCGTCGACAACCCCGACGATGTGCAGGTCGCCTCGCGCAACCTGCGCCGCGGGCGCGTGCTGGAGGTCCGGGTGCACCCCGACGACCTCGGCAAGGTGATCGGCCGCAACGGCCGTACCGCGCGTGCCCTGCGTACCGTCGTGGGCGCCATCGGCGGTCGCGGCGTCCGTGTCGACCTCGTCGACGTGGACCACGTCCGCTGACGCTTCAAAGCAACCGGCTCGGGCCGGGGAGGGCCACAGGCCGTCCCCGGCCCGCAGTCGTATGAGCGCAGCCGTATGAGCACACTTGAGCAGCCTGCGCAGGACACCGGGCAGCAGACGACAGGAGAATGGGACACGTGCAGCTCGTAGTCGCACGGATCGGCCGCGCCCACGGCATCAAGGGCGAGGTCACCGTCGAGGTACGCACCGACGAGCCGGAACTGCGGCTCGCCCCGGGCGCCGTCCTGGCCACCGACCCGGCCGCCACCGGACCGCTCACCATCGCCACCGGACGCGTCCACAGCGGCCGCCTCCTCCTGCGGTTTGAGGGCGTGAGTGACCGTACGGGCGCCGAGGCCCTCCGTAACACCCTGCTCATCGCCGACGTGGACCCGGACGAGCTGCCCGAGGACGAGGACGAGTACTACGACCACCAGCTCATGGACCTCGACGTGGTCACCGCGGACGGCACCGAGGTCGGCCGGATCACCGAGATCTCGCACCTGCCGTCCCAGGACCTGTTCATCGTGGAGCGCCCCGACGGCAGCGAGGTGATGATCCCCTTCGTCGAGGAGATCGTCACCGAGATCGACCTCGGCGAGCAGAAAGCCGTCATCAACCCGCCGCCCGGCCTGATCGACGACCAGGCAGCCCGCGACGCAGTCGCTGATGGGCACAGCGCCTCCTCCCGGGACGAGGCGTGATGCGGCTCGACGTCGTCACGATCTTCCCCGAGTACCTCGAACCGCTGAACGTCTCCCTCGTCGGCAAGGCACGCGCGCGTGGGCAGCTCAACGTCCACGTGCACGACCTGCGCGGATGGACGTACGACCGGCACAACACGGTCGACGACACCCCGTACGGCGGCGGCCCCGGCATGGTCATGAAGACCGAACCCTGGGGCGACGCCCTGGACACGGTCCTCGCCGACGGCTACGAGACCGGCGCCCAGGCACCCTCCCTGATCGTCCCCACCCCCAGCGGCCGTCCCTTCACCCAGGAACTGGCCGTCGAACTCTCCGAGCGGCCCTGGCTGATCTTCACACCGGCCCGCTACGAGGGCATCGACCGGCGCGTGATGGACGAGTACGCGAGCCGTATGCCCGTCTACGAGGTGTCCATCGGCGACTACGTCCTGGCCGGCGGCGAGGCGGCCGTCCTCGTCGTCACCGAGGCCGTGGCCCGGCTGCTGCCGGGCGTCCTAGGCAACGCCGAGTCCCACCGGGACGACTCCTTCGCGCCCGGAGCGATGGCGAACCTGCTGGAGGGCCCCGTCTACACCAAGCCCCCGCTCTGGCGCGGGCGGGACATCCCGGACGTGCTGCTCAGCGGCCACCACGGCAAGATCGCCCGCTGGCGCCGCGACGAGGCGCTGCGGCGTACGACCGCCAACCGGCCCGACCTGATCGAGCGCTGCGAGCCCGGCGTCTTCGACAAGAAGGACCGCGAGATGCTCTCCATCCTGGGCTGGGCGCCCGACCCGGAGGGGGAGCCGTACGGCCGATTTTGGCGCAGGCCCGAGGCCGTGGAAGAATAGGCCGCTGTTGTGCGTCCGTCCGGCGAGCGCCCCTGCCGCAGGGGGACACGACGCCCGTCCCGACCCGCACGGCAGACCCCTGATACACCTAGTTTCCGTTGATGACCTGTGGCATCAGCGAAGAAAGCAGACGAAATGTCTCACCTGCTCGACACCGTCGACTCCGCGTCGCTGCGCAGCGACGTCCCGGCCTTCCGCCCGGGTGACACCGTCAACGTCCACGTCCGCGTCATCGAGGGCAACCGCTCCCGTGTGCAGCAGTTCAAGGGCGTTGTGATCCGCCGCCAGGGCAGCGGTGTCCGCGAGACCTTCACGGTCCGCAAGGTCTCGTTCTCCGTCGGCGTCGAGCGCACCTTCCCGGTGCACACCCCGATCGTCGAGAAGATCGAGCTGGTCACCCGCGGTGACGTGCGCCGCGCCAAGCTGTACTACCTCCGTGAGCTGCGCGGCAAGGCCGCGAAGATCAAGGAGAAGCGCGAGAACTGATCTCGCGCGCGGGCGTGCACAGCGGGGCCGGATACCATCTGGCCTCGATGGACACCGAAGCGAAGCCGACAGAGCGCGACCGTTCCTCCCAGCCCGGTACTCCGGGCCCGGAGGGGCGGTCGCGTTTCGCGTTGGTGCCGCGGCTCGCCGAGTGGCTGCCCGGCGGCCGGATCACCCTCGGCCTCTTCGCCTGCCTGGCGTTTTTGCTGATCCTCAACTACGTCGTGGTGCAACCGTTCCAGATTCCGAGCGGATCCATGGAACAGGGATTGAGGATCGGGGACCGCGTTCTCGTAAACAAGTTGGCGTACCGTTTCGGTGCCCAGCCGCACCGCGGCGACGTCGTCGTCTTCGACGGCACCGAGTACTTCGGGCACGGCGACTACGTCAAGCGCGTGGTAGGGGTGGGTGGAGACCATGTGGTCTGCTGCGACAAGCAGGGGAGGGTCGAGGTGAACGGCCGGGCGGTCGACGAGACGGCGTTCCTCTATCCCGGGGACAGCCCGTCCGACGTCCCCTTCGACGTCGTCGTGCCCGAAGGGCGCCTGTTCGTCCTCGGTGACCACCGCAGCGACTCCAGCGACTCCCGCGACCACCTCGGCTCCCCCGGCGGCGGCATGATCCCCGTCGGCTCCGTCATCGGCCGCGCCGACTGGATCATCTGGCCCCATGACCACTGGACCCACCTGACCCGCCCCGGCGCCTACGCGCGCGTCCCCGCACCGGAGGGCGCACATGGGTAACCGCGGCAAGCCGCGCGGGGCGCCGAGCACGCCCGCCGAGGACCTGCTGCCCACGGGGGCCCGCCGTACGTCGGCCGCGGCACCCGCCGGCGGCCGTACGCGCGCGGAGCGGCGCAAACTGCAGCGCAAGGTCAAACGCAAGCGCAGACGATCGGTAGTTCGAGAGATCCCCCTTCTGGTGGGTGTCGCTGTCCTCATAGCGCTCGTGCTGAAGACGTTCCTCGTCCAGGCGTTCGTCATCCCCTCGGGCTCCATGGAGCAGACGATCCGGATCGGCGACCGGGTCCTGGTCGACAAGTTCACCCCGTGGTTCGGCTCCGAGCCGCACCGCGGGGACGTCGTCGTCTTCCACGACCCGGGTGGCTGGCTGGAGGGCGAGCAGACGCCCAAGAAGAACGACCCCATCGTCGTCAAGCAGATCAAGGAGGGCCTGACCTTCATCGGCCTGCTGCCCTCCGACAACGAGAAAGACCTGATCAAGCGGGTCATCGGGGTCGGCGGCGACCATGTGAAGTGCTGCGACGCACAGGGCCGGATCACCGTCAACGGCGTACCCCTCGACGAGAAGGACTACCTGTACCCCGGCAACGCGCCCTCCAACACGCCCTTCGACATCACCGTCCCGAAGGGGCGGCTGTGGGTGATGGGGGACCACCGGGGCAACTCTGCGGACTCCCGCGTCCACCAGAACACGAAGTACGGCGGCACCGTATCGTTGCACTCCGTAGTGGGCCGGGCCATGGTCATCGGCTGGCCGGTCGGTCACTGGACGGGTCTGGACGAACCTAAAACCTTCGCAAGCGTTTCCAACTCCGTGTCGGGTGCCACCGCCGCTCCCGCGCTGTCGCATAGGGTTGCTTCCGACGAACAGAACGGATTGACCCGGCTCCCGACCCCTGCGGAACTCCCGCTCGTTATGGGAGTGGTGGGCCTGCGCCGCGTGTGGGGCAGGCAGCGACGCAGAGTGAGGAGTTGGCGTGGGGGATGTGGCGGTTGGCGCACGGTCGGGACACGACGGCGAGGAGCACCGCGGGCACCCCGTGGAGGCGGACGTCCCCGCATCCGAAGGCGCCATGACCTCCGGGAATGACGCGGCGGGCGCCGACGGACCACCGGCGGACGGCCGGCCCCGGAGCAGGGACGAGAACACGGCGCACACGGAGTACACGCTGGACAGGGACCGTACGGACCACACGGACGACACCGAGGACGGGGACGAGGCCGCGGCGGCCCCGAAGAAGCCGCGCAGCTTCTGGAAGGAGCTGCCGATCCTGATCGGCATCGCCCTCGTGCTGGCCCTGCTGATCAAGACGTTCCTGGTACAGGCGTTCTCGATCCCGTCCGCCTCGATGGAGAACACCCTGCAGATCGGCGACCGGGTCCTCGTCGACAAGCTCACCCCGTGGTTCGGTTCGGAGCCCGAGCGCGGCGAGGTCGTCGTGTTCCACGACCCGGACAACTGGCTCGCGGGCGAGCCGACCCCGGCCCCGAACGCGGTGCAGCAGGTTCTCAGCTGGGTCGGACTGATGCCGTCCGCCGACGAGAAGGACCTGATCAAGCGCGTGATCGGCGTCGGCGGCGACACCATCCAGTGCAACGGCACCGGACCCCTCATGGTCAACGGCAAGGCGCTGAACGAGCAGTCGTACGTGTACGCGGGCAACACCCCGTGCTCCGACGACGACACGGGCGGCCGGTTCAAGGTGAAGGTCCCCAAGGGCTACATCTGGGTCATGGGCGACCACCGGCAGAACTCCCGCGACTCGCGGTACAACCAGAACGACAAGCACCACGGCATGGTCCCCGTGAAGGACGTCGTCGGCCGCGCCATCGTCCGTGCCTGGCCGATCAACCGCTGGGGCACCCTCCCGGTCCCCGACACCTTCAGCCAGCCGGGCCTGAGCGACCACTCCTCGGCGGCGCCGCTGCCGGCGGCCCCGGGAGGCGTGGCCGTCGCCCTGGTCGTGCCGGTGGTCGTCTGGCGCAAGCGGCGGCGTCCGGCGAAGCGGAAGCAGGACTGACCGACCCGGTTCCGTCCGGCCGGGCCGGACGGAACCGGGGCTGGGCGGGCACGGTACCGCCGGGTAGGGTGCCGCCCATGGGTGGCGAGAGCACAACACGTACGGCACCGCACGGCGCGGGCACAGGCACGGCACGGCCCGGCGGCAGCCGGACGGGGCAGCGGCTGTCCGGAGTGGCCGTGGCCCTGGGCCTGGTCCTGTTCCTGGGCGGCTTCGGCTGGGCCGCCTTCGCCTACCGGCCGTACACCGTGCCCACCAGTTCCATGACCCCGACCATCGGCGTCGGCGACCGCGTCCTCGCCCAGCGCGTCGACGGCTCCGACATCCGGCGTGGTGACGTGGTCGTCTTCCGGGACAGCGACTGGGTCACCGGCTCGGACGTGGTCAAGCGCGTGGTCGCGGTCGGCGGCGACACCGTCTCCTGCTGCACGGACGGCAAGCTCACCGTCAACGGCAAGCAGATCGAGGAACCGTATCTGCCCAAGGGCAGCCTGGCCGAGACCAAGAAGATCCCGGAGATCAAGGTCCCCGAGGGCCGTCTCTTCCTGCTCGGTGACGAACGCCAGGGCTCCCTGGACTCCACCGCCCACCTCACCGACGCCGCCAAGGGCACCGTGTCCCGCGACGCCGTCACCGCCCGCGTGGACGCGGTCATCTGGCCGATGAAGGGCATGCTCAAGCGCCCAACCGGCTTCGAGGCCCTGGGCACCCTGTCCCAGCCTGGCCCGCTGCGCACCATCGAGGTGATGATCGTCGCCGGGGCGGTCCTGGTCCTCGTGGGCGGCGCCTACGGCCCGATCGCGAACCGCATGGCCCGCTCCCGCACCCGCGCCCGCACGGAGGCCGCCGGTGCCCGCTGAGCCCACGGGGGCGGGCGAGGAGTCGTACGACGGGGCCTGCGAGGACGGGCTGCGCAAGGTGGCCCGGGTGGTCCTGCTCGACCCCGAGGACCGCATCCTCCTGCTGCACGGGCACGAGCCGGACGATCCGGCCGACGACTGGTGGTTCACCCCGGGCGGCGGACTGGAGGGCGCCGAGACGCGCGAGGAGGCCGCGCTGCGGGAACTCGCTGAGGAGACCGGCATCACCGAGGTGGAACTCGGCCCGGTGCTGTGGCGGCGCACCTGTTCCTTCCCGTTCGCGGGCCGCCGCTGGGACCAGGACGAGTGGTACTACGTGGCCCGTACGACCCGGACGGACACCGAGCCGGCGGCGCTGACGGAGCTGGAGCGGCGCAGCGTCTCCGGAGCGCGCTGGTGGACGTGTCAGGAACTGACCCGGACCCATGAGACGGTGTATCCGACCAGACTCGCCGGGCTGCTGCGCACGCTGCTCGACGAGGGTCCCCCGGCCGGACCCGTGACTCTCGACACGGAAATCGTCTGAGGGTCCGTCGGACTGGCGCACAATGGTGGGATCGCACGGCTGAAGGGGAACATGCCATGAGCGCCGAGGACCTCGAGAAGTACGAGACCGAGATGGAGCTGAAGCTCTACCGGGAGTACCGAGATGTCGTCGGTCTGTTCAAATACGTGATCGAGACCGAACGGCGCTTCTATCTCACCAACGACTACGAGATGCAGGTGCACTCGGTCCAGGGCGAGGTTTTCTTCGAGGTGTCCATGGCCGACGCCTGGGTCTGGGACATGTACCGGCCGGCCCGCTTCGTGAAGCAGGTGCGCGTCCTGACGTTCAAGGACGTGAACATCGAGGAGCTGAACAAGAGCGACCTGGAGCTTCCGGGCGGCTGATCCACACGTTCGGGTGACGAGGTTGTCCACAACTCGTGAGTAGTGCACCAAGATCCACTTCTGGGCGGCGGATGCGTGACGGTTGGCGCCGGAGGTGGTGCCGACATGAGCAAGGCACGCAGTGCACTCGGCAAGTACGGCGAGGGGCTGGCCGCCCGGCGGCTGACCGAGGCCGGTATGACGATCCTGGAGCGCAACTGGCGCTGCGGACGGACCGGTGAGATCGACATCGTGGCCCGGGACGGGAACACGCTGGTCGTCTGCGAGGTGAAGACCCGCAGGGGCGGCGGTTTCCAGCACCCGATGGCCGCGGTCACCCCGGAGAAGGCCGAGCGGCTCCTCGCCCTGGCGCACCGCTGGATCCACGCCCAGGGTGGCGCCCCACCGGGCGGCGTCCGCATCGACCTGGTCGGCGTCCTGCTGCCCCGCCGCGGCGCCCCGTCCGTCGAACACGCGCGGGGGGTGGCCTGATGGCATTCGCCCGCACCTGCTCCGTGGCCCTGGTCGGCGTCGAGGGCGTCGTCGTCGAGGTCCAGGCCGACCTCGAACCCGGCGTCGCGGCCTTCACCCTGGTGGGCCTCCCGGACAAAAGCCTGACAGAAAGCAAGGACCGCGTCCGCGCGGCCGTGGTGAACTCGGGCGGCGAGTGGCCGCCGAAGAAGCTCACCGTCGGGCTCAGCCCGGCATCGGTGCCCAAGGCCGGCTCGGGCTTCGATCTGGCCATCGCCTGCGCGGTCCTCGGCGCCGCCGAGCGGATCGACCCGAGGGTCCTCGCCGACATCGTCATGATCGGGGAGCTGGGGCTCGATGGCAGGGTGCGGCCGGTCCGGGGCATCCTGCCCGCTGTCCTGGCCGCGGCCGACGCCGGCTACGAACAAGTGGTCGTACCGGAGTGCGCCGCGGACGAGGCCTCGCTGGTCCCCGGGATCTCCGTGCTCGGCATCCGCAGCCTGCGGCAGCTGATCGCGGTACTGACCGACGAGCCGCTGCCCGACGAACCCGCGGACGAGGAGGGCCGCCCCGATCCGCTGCTGGCCGGCCTGCGCGTGCCGGGCACGAGCGCGGCCACGGGCATGCACAGCAGTGGCGCCACCCAGCACGGCCACGACCACGACCTGGCGGATGTCGTGGGCCAGACCTCGGCGCGTACGGCCGTGGAAGTGGCCGCCGCCGGTGGGCACCACCTCTTCCTGGAGGGGCCTCCGGGCGCCGGGAAGACGATGCTCGCCGAGCGCCTGCCCGCTGTGCTCCCCCTGCTCACGCGTGAGGAGTCGCTGGAGGTCACGGCCGTGCACTCGGTGGCCGGCCTGCTGCCCCCGGGCAAGCCGCTCATCGACATCGCCCCCTACTGCGCTCCCCACCACTCGGCCACCATGCAGTCCCTGGTCGGCGGCGGCCCGGGCATCGCCCGCCCCGGAGCCGTGTCCCTCGCCCACCGGGGTGTCCTCTTCCTCGACGAGGCCCCCGAGTTCCACACCCGCACCCTCGAGGCCCTGCGCCAGCCGCTGGAGTCGGGCCACGTCGTGATCGCGCGCAGCGCGGGCGTGGTGCGGTTCCCGGCCCGGTTCCTGATGGTGCTGGCGGCCAACCCCTGCCCGTGCGGACGCTTCTCGCAGCGGGACTCCCTCTGCGAGTGCCCGCCATCGGCCATCCGCCGCTACCAGGCACGGCTGTCCGGGCCGCTACTGGACCGGGTCGACCTGCGGGTCGAGGTCGACCCGGTCACCCGGGCACAGCTCACGGACCCGGGCGCCCGCGGTGAGTCCACCGCGACCGTGGCCGACCGGGTCGGACAGGCCAGGCAGCGCACGGCGGCACGCCTGACCGGCACGCCGTGGCGCACCAACAGCGAGGTGCCCGGCCGTGAACTGCGCAGCCGGTTCCACGCGGCCGCCGGCGCGATGGAGGACGCGGAACGCAACCTGGAACGCGGGGTGATCACCGCCCGCGGTATCGACCGGGTGCTACGGGTCGCGTGGACGGTCGCCGACCTGGTCGGCCATGACCGGCCCCACGCCACCGACGTCGCCCTCGCGCTGCAACTGCGTACCGGGGTGCCCCGCGGTGTGCCCATGGCCATCGGGGCGCTGACGTGAGCGCGGACGCCCGCGAACCCGACGCCGAGCTGCTCGGGCGGGTGCTTCTGGCTCGGGTCATCGAGCCTGGGGACGAGGTCGGGGGGCGGTGGGTCCGGGAGTTCGGGGTGGGGGAGGTGGTGCGGCGGTTGCGGCAGGGGCGGGACGCCTTGCCCGGGGTGAGCGGGCCGCGGTGGGGCGGGCTCGTGGCGCGGGCCGGCGCGGCGGAACCGGAACGGGACCTGGACGTCGCGCGGGCCGCCGGGGTGCGGTTCCTCCGGCCGGGTGACGCCGAGTGGCCGGGCCAGCTCGACGACCTGGGCGACGGACGGCCGCTCGGACTCTGGGTCCGCGGGACCGCCTCCCTGCGGATGTGGGCCCTTCGATCGGTCGCCGTCGTGGGCGCCCGCGCCTGCACGGAGTACGGCGCCCACGTCGCCGCCGACCTCGCCTCGGGCCTCGCCGAGCGCGGCTGGGTGGTGGTGTCCGGCGGCGCCTACGGCATCGACGGCGCCGCCCACCGCGGAGCGCTCGCGGCCGGCGGCGCCACCGTCGCCGTGCTGGCCTGCGGCGTCGACCGCCCCTACCCCCGCGGCCACGCCGCACTGATCGGCAGGATCGCGGAACAGGGACTGGTCATCGGCGAACTGCCACCCGGCGACCACCCGACCCCGAGCCGCTTCATCCTCCGCAACCGGGTGATCGCCGCGCTTACACGGGGCACCGTCGTCGTGGAGGCGGCCCGCCGCAGCGGCTCGCTGGTGACCGCGCGGGCGTCCCAGCGCCTCGGACGGATCACGATGGGCATCCCCGGCCCGGTCACCAGCGGACTCTCCGCCGGCGTCCACGAACTGCTGCGCGGCGAGGCCGCCCTGGTCACCGACGCCGCGGACGTCGTCGAACTCGTCGGGGAGATGGGAGAGCTGGCCCCGGCCCGGCACGGACCCGTCCTCCCGCGCGACCTGCTGGAACCCGCCGCCCGCGAGGTACTCGCCGCCCTGCCCGGACACCGCGCGGCCCCCGCCGAAGAGATCGCGCGGGGCGCGCGGACGACATGCGACGAGGCGATCGCGAGGTTGTACGAACTCCGAGCACTTGGCTACGTCGAACGACACGGCGACGGCTGGAAGTTGACACGCCAGGCGGTGATCTCGGTCCGGCGCGGCCGCAGCCCGTGCTGACCGAGCGTGTTCGGCCGTCCGGGGGAATCCCCGACCCCCTTGGGTTTTCCCGGAGTTGATGCCTCAACTCGGTGACGCTGAGCGACCTGCGCAGAGCGGTGTCGCGGCCCGTGGAGGCAGTCCGCGCAAGGGTGGTGCCGCACAGTTCGCACACCGCGACTCCTCAGTCACGCTACGCTCACGAAGGCCGTGGCGCAGACCGCGCCAACTCGACATCAGACCGACAGCTCACCCAGACAGCGCACCTCATCCCACCACCCCCCACGACACCGCAGCAGTAGCACTTCACGGCACTTCACAGCAGAACGGCACAAGGCGACGAATGCCCCAGCACACCTCCGGGTCCGACCGGGCGGCGATCCCCCCAGCCGCCCGCGACGGTGGCAGCGTGCGGCCGCCCGCTCCCTCGACGCTCGACGAGTTGTGGCGGTCGTACAAGGCGACGGGGGACGACCGGCTGCGGGAGCAGCTGATCCTGCACTACTCGCCGCTCGTCAAATACGTGGCGGGCCGGGTCAGCGTCGGACTGCCGCCCAACGTCGAGCAGGCCGACTTCGTCTCCTCCGGGGTCTTCGGGCTGATCGACGCGATCGAGAAGTTCGACATCGACCGGGAGATCAAGTTCGAGACGTACGCGATCACCCGGATCCGCGGTGCCATGATCGACGAGTTGCGGGCGCTGGACTGGATCCCGCGATCGGTGCGGCAGAAGGCACGGAACGTCGAGCGGGCGTACGCCACGCTGGAGGCCCGGCTGAGACGGACACCGACCGAGAGCGAGGTCGCCACCGAGCTGGGCATGGACGTCGACGACCTGCACGCCGTGTTCAGCCAGCTGTCCCTGGCGAACGTAGTGGCCCTGGAGGAACTGCTGCACGTCGGCGGTGAGGGCGGGGACCGGCTCAGCCTGATGGACACGCTCGAGGACACCGCCGCGGACAACCCGGTGGAAGTGGCCGAGGACCGGGAACTGCGGCGCTTCCTGGCGCGGGCGATCAACACGCTGCCCGACCGGGAGAAGACCGTGGTCACCCTCTACTACTACGAGGGACTCACACTCGCCGAGATCGGGAACGTGCTGGGGGTCACCGAGAGCAGGGTCAGCCAGATCCACACCAAGTCGGTTCTGCAACTGCGGGCGAAGCTGGCGAGCTTCGGACGCTGAGCGGCGCAGCGCCCGCGGTCGCCGGCCGGCGGTCCGTACAGTGGTCGACGTGCCAAGGATTCGAGCGGCCTCCGTGGCCGAGCACCGGTCGATGCAGCGAGCCGCCCTGCTGGACGCGGCTCGGTCCCTGCTGTCCGAGGGCGGTACGGAGGCGCTGACGTTTCCCGCGCTGGCCGAGCGGACGGGGCTGGCGCGGTCGTCCGTGTACGAGTACTTCCGGTCCCGGGCCGCGGTGGTCGAGGAGCTGTGCGCCGTCGACTTTCCCGTGTGGGCCGCGGAGGTGGCGGCGGCGATGGAGCGGGTGCCGTCGGCCGAGGGTAAGGTCGAGGCGTATGTGCGGCGGCAACTGGCGCTGGTCGGGGACCGGCGGCACCGGGCCGTGGTCGCTATTTCCGCGAGCGAGCTGGACGCCGGGGCGCGGGAGAAGATCCGGGGGGCGCACGGGGGGCTGGTGGCGATGATCGTGTCGGCGCTGGGAAAGATGGGGCAGCGGGAGCCTCGGCTGGCGGCGATGCTGGTGCAGGGCGTTGTCGATGCGGCGGTGCGGCGGATCGAGCTGGGCGTGGAGGATCCCTCAGTCGTGACCGAGGCCGCTGTCGCCATGGCGCTGCGGGGTGCACGGGGCTGAGCGGGGTCGGGCTGCATGCCCGCGGCTACGCGCTGAACACCGGCAGCAGTCTCGAGGGGCCGGTGTTCAGGAGCCAGGTGGGCAGCAGGGTGAGGGGGTTCAGGTAGGTCTCGCCTCGTAGGAGGCCCCAGTGCAGGCATGTCGTAGGGCCGCAGTGGGAGCCGGTGTCTTCCAGGGTCCCGACCACCTCGCCCGCCCCCACCGCGTCCCCCTCCTTCACCGAGGGGGTCACCGGCTCGTACGTCGTGCGCAGGTCCGTCCCCGTGAGGGCCACTGACACCACCCCCCGTCCCCCCACCCGGCCCGCGAAGGACACGCGGCCGGGGGCGACCGCTCGTACGGCGGAGCCAGGAGGCGCGGCCAGGTCGACTCCGCGGTGGCCGGGGCCGTAGACCGTGGCCGGTGGCTCCCAGCCCCGCAGGACCGGCGGCCGGACTCCCACCGGCCAGCCGCGGGCGACGGCCGGAACCGGTGCCCCACGGGCCGGCGGGGGCGACGGCGCAGGCGTGGCCGCCCGGGTCTTGGGAACCAAGGGCGCCGGCGTGCTCGCGCGGGCCGGGGGAGGCGGCAGGGCCACCGTCAGGGCGGGTAGCACGGCAAGGAACAACAGGCAGGTCCAGGGGATTCGGGGCAGTCGTCGCATGCCCGACACCGTCCCGCATTCCGTCGATCACCGCCGTGGCCTGTGGACAACTCCACGGTTGTGGACAGCGGCGTCACCCGCGGCCCCGTCGGTCCCGTACACTTCTTCTGGCGATCCGGGTCACCGGGTCGACTTCGCACGCCCCGGTACGGCACCTGACAAGGAGCCGTATCAGCGCCCCTCGGTCCTTCGCGGCAACGGCGCACCGCGGGCGTCAGGCGCGACGGCCGTCCCGGCTGCCGCGGCACAACCGAGAAATTCAAGGAGATACGGCCATGGCCGTCGTCACGATGCGGGAGCTGCTGGAGAGCGGCGTCCACTTCGGTCACCAGACCCGTCGCTGGAACCCGAAGATGAAGCGCTTCATCTTCACCGAGCGCAACGGCATCTACATCATCGACCTGCTCCAGTCGCTGTCGTACATCGACCGCGCCTACGAGTTCGTCAAGGAGACCGTCGCCCACGGCGGCACGGTCATGTTCGTCGGCACGAAGAAGCAGGCGCAGGAGGCCATCGCCGAGCAGGCCACCCGCGTCGGCATGCCCTTCGTCAACCAGCGCTGGCTGGGCGGCATGCTCACCAACTTCTCGACCGTCTACAAGCGTCTGCAGCGCCTCAAGGAGCTCGAGCAGATCGACTTCGAGGACGTCGCCGCGTCCGGTCTGACCAAGAAGGAGCTTCTCGTGCTCTCGCGCGAGAAGGCCAAGCTGGAGAAGACCCTCGGTGGTATCCGCGAGATGCAGAAGGTGCCCAGCGCCGTCTGGATCGTGGACACCAAGAAGGAGCACATCGCCGTTGGTGAGGCCCGGAAGCTGAACATCCCGGTCGTCGCGATCCTCGACACCAACTGTGACCCCGACGAGGTCGACTACAAGATCCCGGGCAACGACGACGCGATCCGTTCCGTCACCCTGCTCACCCGCGTGATCGCCGACGCGGTCGCCGAGGGCCTCATCTCCCGCTCCCGCGTCGCCACCGGTGACAAGGGCGAGAAGGCCGCCGCCGAGCCGCTCGCCGAGTGGGAGCGCGACCTGCTCGAGGGTGAGAAGAAGGCCGACGAGGCCCCCGCGGCCCCCGCCGCCGAGGCCGAGAAGCCGGCCGAGGCCGCTGCTGAGGCCCCGGCCGCCGAGGCGCCCGCCGCCGAGGCCGAGAAGCCCGCCGAGGCCCCGGCCGCCGAGGGCGAGCAGGCCTGACCGACGGTGCAGACGGCGGGGGCGGTACCGCAATCCACGGCGCCTCCGGCGCGGTGAAGTCCGCCCCCGCCGCTCACCCGTAGGTCGGCACCGGGTCCGCGATTCCGCCACCCATGCGGAGCGCGGACCGTACCGGATCTGAAGATCTCCCAAGACTTCCAGAAAGACTCACTGACTCATGGCGAACTACACCGCCGCCGACGTCAAGAAGCTCCGTGAGCTGACCGGCGCCGGCATGATGGACTGCAAGAAGGCGCTGGACGAGGCCGAGGGCAACGTCGACAAGGCCGTCGAGGAGCTGCGCATCAAGGGCCAGAAGGGCGTCGCCAAGCGCGAGGGCCGCTCCGCCGAGAACGGCGCCGTGGTCTCCATCATCGCCGGCGACAACTCCTCCGGTGTCCTGGTCGAGCTGAAGTGCGAGACGGACTTCGTCGCCAAGGGTGACAAGTTCCAGGCCGTGGCCACCGCCATCGCCGAGCACGTCGCCAAGACCTCCCCGGCCGACCTCGAGGCCCTGCTCGCCTCCGAGATCGAGGCCGGCAAGACCGTCCAGGCGTTCGTGGACGAGGCCAACGCCAACCTCGGCGAGAAGATCGTCCTGGACCGCTTCGCCCAGTACGCCGACGGCTACGTCACCGCGTACATGCACCGCACGATGCCCGACCTGCCCCCGCAGATCGGTGTCCTCGTCGAGTTCGACAAGCCCGACGCCGAGGTCGCCAAGGGCATCGCCCAGCACATCGCCGCGTTCGCGCCGAAGTACCTCTCCAAGGAGGACGTGCCGGCCGAGGTCGTCGAGTCCGAGCGCCGCATCGCCGAGGAGACCACCCGCGCCGAGGGCAAGCCCGAGGCCGCGATCGCCAAGATCGTCGAGGGTCGCGTCAACGGCTTCTTCAAGGACGCCACGCTGCTCGGCCAGCCCTACGCGCTGGACAACAAGAAGTCGGTCCAGAAGGTGCTGGACGAGGCCGGTGTCACCCTGAAGCGCTTCACGCGCATCAAGGTCGGCATCTGAGTCCGTACCGCGATCGACGCGCGACCCGGCGGGAAATCTCGATAGGGTCGACAGCAGTCGTCCGCGCACACCGCCACACCCGGGCGTGCGGCGGACGGCAGCAGATCTGACGAGGAGGCCATTGCCGCGCATGGGAGCGAAAAGCGACCCCAACCGGCAGTGGCCTTCTTCGTATGTGCACCACGTGAAAGAGGCGGGATCTCCATGACCACCAAGGCCCAGAAGAGCGACGACGGCAAAGTACGCGGCCGGTTTCTGCTGAAGCTGTCCGGAGAGGCCTTCTCCGGTGGCGGGGGCCTGGGCGTGGACCCGGACGTGGTACACAAGATCGCCCGCGAGATCGCGGCCGTCGTCCGCGACGGCGCCGAGATCGCGGTCGTCATCGGCGGCGGCAACTTCTTCCGCGGCGCCGAACTCCAGCAGCGCGGCATGGACCGCGCCCGCTCCGACTACATGGGCATGCTCGGCACCGTCATGAACTGCCTCGCCCTCCAGGACTTCCTGGAGAAGGAGGGCATCGACAGCCGGGTGCAGACCGCCATCACCATGGGCCAGGTCGCCGAGCCGTACATCCCGCTGCGCGCCGTGCGCCACCTGGAGAAGGGCCGCGTGGTCATCTTCGGCGCCGGTATGGGCATGCCGTACTTCTCCACCGACACCACCGCCGCCCAGCGCGCCCTGGAGATCGACGCCGAGGCGCTGCTCATGGGCAAGAACGGCGTGGACGGGGTCTACGACTCCGACCCCAAGACCAACCCCGACGCCGTCAAGTTCGACGCCCTCGGCTACGGCGAGGTCATCACCCGGGACCTCAAGGTCGCCGACGCCACCGCCGTCACCCTGTGCCGCGACAACCGGCTGCCGATCCTCGTCTTCGAGCTGCTCGCGGAGGGCAATATCGCCCGGGCGGTCAAGGGTGAGAAGATCGGCACCCTGGTGGGGGACCAGGGCGGCAGGCACTGACCCGTACGCCCCCTTCGCCCGAGGTACGACACCTGTCCGGGGGACGGACGGGACGCACCCAGGCCGGGGGATGGACAATGTCCTGCCGGTCCGGAACCGTGCAGGAAGAAGACGCGACGCAGCCGGCCGCCGCCCCGACCAGGAACCGCAGCCGGGCCTCACTCAAGACACGCAGGAGCAAGTGGTGATCGAAGAGACCCTCCTCGAGGCCGAGGAGAAGATGGAGAAGGCCGTCGTGGTCGCCAAGGAGGACTTCGCCGCGATCCGCACCGGCCGGGCGCACCCCGCGATGTTCAACAAGATCGTGGCCGACTACTACGGTGCCCCGACGCCGATCAACCAGCTGGCCTCGTTCTCCGTGCCGGAGCCGCGCATGGCCGTCGTGACCCCGTTCGACAAGACCGCGCTGCGCAACATCGAGCAGGCGATCCGCGACTCCGACCTGGGCGTCAACCCCAGCAACGACGGCAATATCATCCGGGTGGTGTTCCCCGAGCTGACCGAGGAGCGCCGCCGCGACTACATCAAGGTCGCCAAGGGCAAGGCCGAGGACGCGCGCGTGTCCATCCGCTCCGTGCGCCGAAAGGCCAAGGACGCCTTCGACAAGGCGATCAAGGACGGCGACGTCGGCGAGGACGAGGGCCGTCGCGCGGAGAAGGAGCTCGACGACACCACGCACAAGTACGTCGCCCAGGTGGACGAGCTCCTCAAGCACAAGGAATCGGAGCTGCTCGAAGTCTGATGAGCGACTCTTCCTGGGGGGCGCCGCCACCATCCGGGTACTGGGGGCCCACCGAGCGTGGGCCTGTCCAGGGGGCTGCCCCGGCGGGTCCCGCGTACGATGCGCCCAAGGCGCAGCAGACTCGCCCCATGCCCATCGTTCCCGACGTACCCGCGTATGGCGGAGACCAGGACGACGACCGGGGGGCCGCTCGGCTGAGCGGCCCCTTGTTCCGGGACGAGTTCCGGGACCTTCAGCAAGAGCAGTTCCACCCGTCTCATCCCCCGCAGTCGCTTCAGCCAAGCCGTTCCCTCCCGCCCGAGACGCAGAATCC
Source organism: Streptomyces sp. NPDC047028 (assembly GCF_040644095.1). Classification (NCBI taxonomy): domain Bacteria; kingdom Bacillati; phylum Actinomycetota; class Actinomycetes; order Kitasatosporales; family Streptomycetaceae; genus Streptomyces; species Streptomyces sp. NPDC047028. Next base: position 59,965 of record NZ_JBEYVS010000020.1, on the reverse strand, counting down.
GGAGCCCATGCCCGACGCCCACCGGCCGGCGCCCGCACCAGCGCCGCAGAAGAAGAGCGCGGGCCGTGACCTGGGCGCGGCCATAGGGGTCGGGGTCGGTCTCGGTGTGGTGATCGTCGCCTCCCTGTTCGTCGTCAAGGCCGTGTTCGTCGGGGTGATCGCGGTCGCCGTCGTCGTGGGCCTGTGGGAGCTGACCAGCAGGCTGCAGGAGCGCAAGGCGATCAAGGCGCCGCTGGTACCGCTCGCGGTCGGCGGCGCCGCGATGGTGATCGCCGGGTACGTGCGGGGGGCCGAGGGCGCCTGGGTCGCCATGGCGCTGACCGCGCTGGCCGTGCTGGTCTGGCGCATGACCGATCCCCCCGAGGGCTACCTGAAGGACGTCACGGCCGGCGTCTTCGCCGCGTTCTACGTGCCGTTCCTCGCCACGTTCGTCGCGCTGCTGCTCACCGCCGACGACGGCCCGTGGCGCGTCCTCACCTTCCTGCTGCTGACGGTGGTCAGCGACACCGGGGCGTACGCCGTCGGCTGGCGCTTCGGCAAGCACAAGCTCGCCCCGCGCATCAGCCCCGGCAAGACCCGCGAGGGCCTGCTGGGCGCGGTGCTGTTCGCGATGGTCGCGGGCGCCCTGTGCATGCAGTTCCTGATCGACGACGGCGCCTGGTGGCAGGGACTGCTCCTCGGCCTCGCGGTCGCGGCCAGCGCCACCCTCGGCGACCTCGGCGAGTCCATGATCAAGCGCGACCTGGGCATCAAGGACATGGGCACCCTCCTCCCGGGCCACGGAGGCATCATGGACCGCCTGGACTCCCTGCTGCCGACGGCCCCGGTGGTGTGGCTGCTGATGGTGATCTTCGTAGGAAGCGCCTGAGGCAGGCGGCCGTGGGGCCGGACCGCGCCGGCGGCGGGACCCACCGGATGCCGAAACGGCGAACCGGCGCGATCGTTCTTCAGTACGCACCGCGAGCACGCTGGAGGACCACACCATGCTGACCACCTCATTCGTACCGGGCGCTCCCAACTGGCTCGACCTCGGCAGCCCGGACACCGACGCGGCGGCCGCCTTCTACGCCGCCGTCTTCGGCTGGGAGTTCCAGTCGGCGGGTCCGGAGGCCGGTGGCTACGGCTTCTTCCGGCAGGACGGCAGGACGGTCGCCGGTCTCGGCCCCCTCACGGAGGAGGGCGCGAGCCCGTCCTGGACGGTGTACTTCCACACGCCGGACGCCGACGCCACCGCCAAGGCCGTGGAACAGGCCGGCGGCAGCGTCCGGGTGCCCCCGGCGGACGTCTTCGACTACGGCCGGATGGCCGCCTTCACCGACCCCGCCGGAGCGGACTTCTCCGTGTGGCAGCCCGGGGAGACCGGGGGCCTGGAGTCCGTCGGCGTCCCGGGCAGCCTCTCCTGGGCGGAGCTTTACACCACCGACGCCGCCGCGGTGAAGGCGTTCTACGGCTCCGTCTTCTCCTGGCAGATGACCGACATGCCGATGAGCCCCGAGCTGACCTACACGGTCCTCACCCCGGCCGGCGCCGGCGCGGAGGCCGCCCACGGCGGCCTGATGCAGCTCCCGCAGGAGAACCTCGACGCCGGATCGACACCGGAGTGGCACCCGTACTTCGAGGTGAGCGACTGCGACGCCACCACCGCCCGAGCCGCCGAAGCCGGCGCCACGGTCATCATCCCGGCCACCAGCGCGGAGGGCATCGGCCGCTTCGCCATGTTCCTCGACCCGTCCGGAGCCCCCTTCGCCGTGATCAAGAGCGCCATGACCTGAGCTCCCCCCCGCCCCGACTCCGGGCCGCAGGTTCACCCGAGTGGATCTGCGACACTGGATGAGTTATGCCGAAGCCCGGAGAACTGGCAGTAGCCGGGCAGCAATAAGCCCCCTACCAGCGCGTTTGGCGCGGATAGGGGGCCTTGTTCGGGCTACTGGGCCGTCTCTGGGCCGTCAGGCTCGCGCGGGGCCGGGAGAAGCACCCGATCCACGGCCTTCCTCGTACGTGCCTGGCTCGACGGCATGAGGTGCGCATACACCCGCAGCGTCAGCCCCGGGTCGGAGTGCCCCAGGTACTCACTCACGGCCTTGATGCTCTCGCCAGCGTCCAGCAGCACCGAGGCGTAGAAGTGCCTCAGCGCGTGCATGCCGTGCTCACGAGCGGACTGGTACTTGCCGTCCGTCCCGGCTTCCGCGATCAAGCCAGCAGCCGCGAGAGCGGGCTTCCACTCTTGGATGTTGAAGTTGCTGCGCCAGACGAGGCCGCTTGCGGTGTTCGTGAACAGGAGACGGGCCGACACCTTCGGGCCGTCCGGCTTCCGCCAGGGCAACGTGATCTCGACCGGCTTGAAGGCGTCCACGTGGGCCCGCAGAGCCTCAGCCACCGACGGCGGCAACGGTACGTCCCGCTCCTTGTTGCACTTTGGAGGAGCGAAAACGGCCTTGCCCCGGATCAGCTTCACCTGCCGGACCACTCGAATGATGCCGCCGTCGAAGTCGAGCGCATCCTCAGCCAGCCCCACGATCTCGCCCTGGCGGAGCCCGCATCCGGCGCCCACGTCCACCATGGGCTGGTAACGCTGGGGGAGTGCGGCACGGACCGCTTGAACCTGGGCAGGCAGCCACGGCACAACACGGCGTTGCTCGGTGGCCGGCGGCCGGACGGACTTCGCGGAGCACGGATTTCGAGGCAACAGCCCGTCGTCTACCGCAGCACTGAGCACGGCCCGCACGTCGCCGTAGATGTTCCGCGCATAGCCGCCGCTCACGGCCGGGTCATTCTCCAGGGCGCTCACCAGACCGCGGATGTGCTCCGGGCGGAACGAGTCCAGCGGCCGAGAGCCGATCAGCCGGAACGCGTGCAGACGCAACCGCTGCTCGACCACAACCAGACTGGCCGGGTCAATGCCGTGTGTCTTGAGCCACTTCTCGGCATAACCCTTGAAGGTGATCCGAGCTGCTCGCGGGTCGATGTACTGGCCGCGCGACATGTCCGACGCAATGTCGGTCAGCCACTGCTCCGCGAGGCGCTTCTGACGGTCCGGGAAGCTCTTGGACTTCTCGGTGCCGTCGGGGCCGATGTACCGGGCCCGGTAACGGAGGCCGGAACCGTGGCGCTCGGATTTGACCTTGTGAGGCTTGCCATCCGGGCCGGTCTCGGTCCGGTACCAGCGATCTTGCACGTGTCCAGCCATCAGGCGGCCTCCCCGAGCTGGGTGTCCACCCAGGCCCGCACGTCGGTGGGGTCGAAGCGGAGGTGCCGGCCGACGCGGAAGCCGCGGGGACCGGTGTGCCTGCGGCGCCACTGGTAGACCGTCTCGACGCTGGGGAGTTCGAACATCTCGACCAGGTCCTCAGGGGTCAGGAACCGGTTCGGCAACTCTGAGGCCATGGTCAGCACTCCCTTTCGTCGTTGAGTTGGTCGCGTAGCGCTTCGCGGGCGGTCTCGCGGTTGAGTTGGAGATCCCGGGCGATGGTGACGGCGAGGGCTGATTCACCCGGCGTGTGGCCGTGTCCGGCGTACTGCCAGTCAGCCAGGACGAGGACGGTGTCCGGCTCGCGGTCCTCCACACCGAGAACGGCGGCTTCCTGGGCGGCCCGGTAATCGGCGCGTTCCTGGCGGAGGGCACCGAGAGTGGTGGAGTAGCGGCGGGACTTGGAGGAGAAGTGGCCGCGGAAGCCGAGCATGTGGGCCCAGGCCCAGAGGCGGCGGTCCGGGTAGAGCGGGTCGAGGTCACGGCATGCGGTGATGAGGCGACGGGCGTGGTCGGGGACGCTGTGCCGGTCGAGTTCGGACAGCTCACCGATGCGGCGGTCAAGGGTGCCGGTGTTCTCGGCGGCCTTGGTGGCGTACTTGGCCACGTAGGAGGCAACGGCCTGTTCGGTGATCTCCGAGCCGTCGCCGAATGCCTTCACGGGGCGGATGTCGAGCTGTCGGCCCCACTGGAAAGTACGGGCGGGCTGGTCTTCGGCGGCCGGGATGCTCACACGGCTGTACGTGTGCACGGCAGCCGCGCGGATTGCGTCCGCTAGCAGGTCAGTCGTGGCCCAGGATGCTGGCGGCGTGCCAGGCCCGTCGGGTCCGTCGAGGCGGATCACGGCGTGGAAGTGGACGGCGCCGCGCTTTTGGAATTCGGCGACCTTGCCGTAAGAGATCCGACAGACGTTCTTCAATTCGCGCTGAGTCAGTCCGGCACGGGCAGCGATCTCGCGACGGAGCCGGTTCGCGAACCGCACCCAGAGCTCCCCGGCGTGGTTGTTGAAGAGGACGGCTCCCGCGTAGTCGTACGTCCCCGGGTCGAGGGCGGTGCCCAGTTCCGTAGCGTCTGGGGCGTGGCCGGTGCCGCAGCGGCAGGCCCCATGGTCGGGCCGGTTGTGGACCGGGCCGAACGAGGGCGCGGTGAGGGTGGCGAAGACGCGGGGGTGGTCGCGGACAGTGGCGGGGATGTCGCGCCGGTCGTCTCCGGCCAGGCCCGCGCGGATCAGGTGGTAGGTGTCGCCCGCGTACGTCCAGGCGCAGGACGGGCAGCGGGAAGCGCGGCGGTTGCCGCAGGCGATGCGGAGGCGTCCGCCCGGCTCATCCTCGGTGGAGTAGTGGTGCAGGGTTTCGCCGGTGGTCTTGTCCTTGTGGAGGACCCAGCCGGTCAGGTGGATGGGGTCGGCGCAGCCGCCGGTACGGCGGATCTGGTCTTCCCAGCGGGCGTAGTCGTCGGCCGAAGCCACCCTCAGCAGGTCGCCGAGGGTGGTCGGGTCGAGCAGCGTGTCAGGCACGGGCACCCTCCCGGACGCGGCGGGCGGGAACGGTGCCCAGGCCGTTGCAGGCCGGGCAGTGCGCGGTGATGGTGCGCAGGTGGCTGCGGGTGTCTCGGCCGCCGAGGGTGACGGCGGCGGAGGCGAAGCCGTCGCAGGCCGGGCAGATGCGGGGTGAGGGAGGGGTGTGCTGGGCCATGATGGGGGTTCCTTTCGATTGCGGTTGGAAGGAACGGCCCCGGGTGGCGGCGTGCTTGGCGGCTTGTGCGCCACCCGGTGGCCGGTCAGCGAGCGGTGCGGGAGCTGCGGCGGCCACGGCCCTTGGCCGCGTACATGGCCGCATCGGCGGCGGCGAGGGCATCGGTCAGGGCGGGGACCGGCAGCTCGGTGATGGGGCAGACGCCGATGGAGGCGGCCAGGGGCAGCGATGCGCCGTTGTAGGGCAGCGGCTGGTGAAGTGCGGTGGTGAGCGCGTCGAGGTCGGCGGCGGCCAGGTCCTCGATGATGGCGACGAACTCGTCTCCGCCGAGGCGTCCGGGGGTGCCGTTGTGTCCGCACCAGGTGCTCAGCCGGTCGGCGGTTGCGATGAGGGCGGCGTCTCCGGCGGCGTGGCCGTGGGTGTCGTTGAGGGTCTTGAAGTGGTCGAGGTCGACCAGGAGGACGGCGGCGGTGGGGTGCCGGCGGATGGTGTGTTCGGCGCGGGCGGTCCATCCGGCGCGGGTGTGCAAGCCGGTGAGCGGGTCGCGGCGGGCGGTGGCGAGGCGGCGGGTGAGGATGCCGCCGTGCACGGCCCAGCCGAGTAACGGCGCGAGGCTCGCGGCGAGCTGCGGGTCCATGGGTTCTCCCTTGCGAAGGCGGTTGGGTTGGCGGATCGGTGTGCCCGGTGGCGGCGGCGTGCTTGGCGGCTTGTGCGTCGCCCCGGTCGACCGTTCAGCGGCGGTGCTGGGAGGAGAGCGAGCGGACGACCAGGGCGCAGACGGCGACGGAGGCCCCGGTGATGGCGACGGCCAGGAGCATGGAGACGAGGACGGCTCCGACGACCAGGACCACGGCGGTGCCGCCGCCGACGAGGGCGAGCGCGGTGCCGGGGGTGAGCTGGATGGTGGGCCGGGACGGTGTCGGGGCGGGCGGCGGCGGGTTCTGTGCGGCCGGGACGATCACGGTCGGCTGGACAGCGGCGGGCGGGGTGACGCGGCCGGTCGGTGTCGGCATGGTCGGGATCTTCGGGCGGAGCATGGGCGTACTCCCTTCGGGGACTGGCTACTTGATGAGGCTGTTGATCGCGGGGGCAAGGACGCTGTCGGCGAGGAGGAAGCCGCCGAGCAGGAGTACGGCGATGAGCCAGGCGGGCGGGCGGATCAGCTTGACGCCGAGGTAGCCGACGACGAGCAGGGCGAACCAGAGCGGGACGTCCATGCGGGTGTCTCCTAGCGGACCTTGCAGCGGTGGGTGCGGGCGGCGAGCTGGGCGGCTGAGGCGCTGGAGAAGTCGGCGGACCAGCCACAGTCGTCGGCGGTGCACACGGCGGCGTGCTTGGTGCGTCCGTTGCGGTCGCGGTGGGTGCCGATCTGCACGGGGCCGATGCTCATCACGGAGTGGAAGTGGTCGCGGGCGGGCATGTCAGTCGGTCTCCTCTCGGTTCGTGGTCGGGTCGGGGAAACTGGCCCGGATGCCGGCGGCGGCGGCCGGGTCGGGCGTGCGCCGTGCGGCTTCCTCGGCGAGCAGGTGGGCGAGGTAGGGCCGGTTGGCGGCGGTCATCTCGCGGGCGGCGTCGAGGTGGTCGGCGGCGGTCAGGTCGGCGGGGTCACGGGTCATCGGTCTGCCTCCCTTGCGGTTCAGGCGAGTTGTGCGGCGATGGCGTCGGCGAGGTGGGGCGGGACGCCGAGGCGGGTGCGGAGGGTGTCGGGGTCGATGGGTGAGCCGGTCCGGGTGCGGTACTCGTCGGCGACCTTGCGGGCGTGGTCGACCAGCACCGCCGGGACGTATGGCGCTGAGAGCGGGGCGGGAAGGGCCGCGGGAATGGCGGGCACGTCTGCCGCCGGGGCGGGTGCGGATTCTGCTTCCGGCTCCGGCTCCGGCTCGGGCTCGGTCACCGGCTCCGGTTCGACGGGGGCCGGGGTCGAGGGAGCTTCCGGGGCCGGGCGAGCGGGTGCCGGCGGGGCGGGTTCGGTGGGGTGGGCGGTGTGGGCGAGGAGGGTGCCGCCGAGGAAGGCGAGGGCGGGCCATCCGGCGATGCCGAGGCGGAGCAGGCCGGGCGGGTCGGCGAGGTCGAGGAATCCGGCGGTGGCGATGTTCGCGCCGAGCGAGGCGACCAGGGCGACGAGGAACCAGCACCAGGCCAGCCGGGACGGCCCCTCGGAGCGGAGGCGTCGCCAGGCGGCGACCAGGAGCAGGTCGACGCTGACCGGGTAGGCCCAGGCTTTCCAGCCGTCCTGTCCGGCAGCGGCGGCGAGGTCGTGGAGGTGGGCGAAGGACAGGGCTCCGGCGATGACGGCCTGGACCAGGACCGCGTCCACGCGCAGGGCGGAGCGGGCCATCAGACCTCCTGGCCGGGGTAGCCGGGCGGCGGCTCGGGCAGCGAGACGGCCAGGGACGAGCTGACGGCCTCCACGAAGTCGAGGTCAGCGCCGTTCGTGTCGGCGTACAGGGCGAGTTGGCCCAGCAGGAGCACGGTGCGGGCGAAGTCCTCGCAGTCGGGGCACATGGCGTGCTCTCCCTTCATGAGGCATGGCGGGGGTAGGGACGTGGCGCGAAGGCGGTCACGCCGACCGTGGAGCGGAAGGGGGTCAGGCGGTGGCGGTGGCTGTCTTGGACAGCGGCACCGGGGCCGAAGCGGGGCCGGACAGCACAGGCCGGAACGGTGCCAGTTCGGGCAGGTCCGGGGTGTGGTCGGCGTACCGGTTGCAGGTGTTCACGGCTTGGCGCAGCGAGGTGTGCGGGGCACGGATGCGGTGCCAGCCGCCGGTCGAGTCACCGGCGATGGCGATCCCGCGCATCTCGGCCGGGATCTGGATGGCGGCCAGGACGGCGTCCGGGGAGATGTCCCCGAAGGCCATGTTCGCCGAGGTCTCGTCATTGACGCGGTGCGCGGTACGGCCGGTGAGCTGGGCCCGGAGCATCGTGATGCCCTTGCCGAGTTCGGAGCCGAAGCGCTGCCCGCAGATCTCCAGATAGATGCCGGCGGCCCGGCCGAGCTGGGCGAGGCGGACCAGCGCGGTGATGATGCGGTCCCGCCGCTTCTCCTCCTCCTTGCTCGCGAACAGCGCCAGCTCCGCCACCTCATCGACCAGGACCACGACCGGCACCGGTCGCAGGTGGTCGGGCAGGTCCCAGATGTCGGCGGCGATCTCCGCGTCCGGCACGGCAGCGGTGATCCGCTGTTCAGCCCGGATGAGCTGATAGACGCCCTCCATCCGGGCCACGAGGGCATCGAGGAGTTCGGCAGCAGTGTCCGGGTTGTCAGCCAGCGCGGAGAACCGGCGGGCCAGCGGGAACAGCTCAACACCTTGCTTGCAGTCGATACCGACGAGGGCGAGGTCCATCGGGGCGAGCCCGGCGACCAGGTTGCGCTGGTAGACGGACTTGCCGGACTCGGTCGCGCCGAGGGTGAGAGCGTGAGGTATCGCCCGGTAGTCGCGGTAGTGGACCGAGCCGTCCTCCCGCAGGGCGACCGGAACCCGCATCGGGCGGGAGTCGACCTTGGCGGGCATGTGCACCCGCTTGAGGACGTCGTACCCGGTCATCCGTACTTCCACGACACCCGAGCGCACCTCACGCGAGGTGACGCCGTACATGGAGAACGAGTGCCGCAGCCGGTCCGAGGCGGCGGCCACATCGAAAGCGTCCTGACCGGGGCGCAGACCCAGCCGGAGGACCAGGCCGGTCCGGGTGGGCCGCAGCCGCAGGATGCGCGGCGGACGGGGTGCCGGCACGGGCCGGTTCGTGGCCCGTGACAGCGCCAGACGCCACCGCGAGGGCGGGACCGTGAGGCCGCAGGCGTCCATGACGGAGGCGTAGCGGACCAGGACCCGCAGGCTCGCGAGGGCGACACCGAAGGTCAGCCAGTACCAGGCGGGACGCCGCCACCGCAGGACACCCGCAGCGGCGACGACCAGCACCACAGCGACCGTGAACCCGGTCATGATCAGGCCGCCTTGGACTTCGCGGCAGCCTCGACCAGCGACGTGACCGCGACCGCGCGGAAGGCGATCCCGTGCCGCTTCTGCCCGTTGAACTCGTTCTCCCACGGCCGGGCGATCAGCCCGGTCAGCGCGACCGGCGTGCCCATCCCCAGCTCACCGGAGATACCCGGCTCCGGCACGGTGATGGAAAGGATCTCCACCTCGTCATTCGCCGCGAACATCACGTCCACCGTCATCAGCTGCGCGCCGGTCTCGGCGTCCATGGCGATCTCACCGGTACGACGGTCCTTGACCTTCGGCTGCGGGTTCTTGGCCACCATCACGGTGGCAGCGGAGGTGTCGACGGGAATCTGACGCATGAGTGCGCTCCTATGAGTCGATCTGCCTGACGTACTTAGTACGTCATCTGTATTCGAGATTGCACCTGTACTACTTGGTGTGTCAAGTGAGTTGCTCGACGGGTGTCTGACGATGTGATGCACTTGGTACGACAACCACGGAGGGGCGATGGCCGACTTCACCGCCGGACGGGCCGCGTACTTGCAGATTGCCGACGAGTTCAAGCGCAAGATCCGAGACGGGGAACTCGCGCCGGGGGACAAGCTGCCCTCAGAGGCGCAGCTGATGACCGAGCACGGGGTGTCGCGCACCGTGGCCCGGCAGGCGATCTCCCGACTCCGCGAGGACGGCTACGCGATCTCTCACCAAGGCAAGGGCAGTTTTGCTGCACTGCCCGGCGAGGGTGCCTCAACGAAGAGGAGCCCGGAGTTCGAGCAGATCACCGAGTACCTGTCGGAGGTACGTCGGGACGTGCGTCGCCTGGCCGAACGGATGGACCAGCTTGAGGACTTGGTGCGGCAGCGGTCCGCAGAGCAGTGACCAGCGCGTCCGCACGGTGAGTCAGGTCGGCTACCTCGTCACCAAGCCCCCTTATCTGGTTGATCAGCTCTAACCGCTCTGCCGGGGTCAGTGCCATCGCGGCCCCCTCGTTGCACTCTCGGTCTGACAGCTCGTCGGGTTGTCAGTAACGCTAGAACCGGTCCGGCTCACCACCCCGGAAAATCTCTCCGGGGTCGCGCGAAGTGACAGGGGGACGCTCTTCCCATGCGAGGAATGACGACGAACCTGACGATCGGTGAGCGAGTCGCTTGGTACCGCCGCCGACGCGGCATCTCACAGGAAGTCCTGGCCGGACTGGTGGGCCGTACGGTCGACTGGCTGAGCAAGGCTGAGAACAACCGGCTGGAGCTAGACAGGCTGTCGGTCATCAAGTCCCTGGCCGATGCGCTGGACGTGAGTCTCGGCGACCTGCTCGCCGAGCCGACTCTGATGGAGTGGACGGCCGACAGCGGGAGCCGGACCGTGCCGGCGCTTCGGTCGGCGCTGATGAACTACCGGCAGCTCACCCCGCTTCTCGGCGTGACCACTGAGGGCGAGCCGACCCCCCTCGACGAGCTCAAGAACAGCGTGGCCGAAGTCTGGGACGCCTACCAAGATTCCCGCTACGGTTTCGCAACCCGACGACTTCCCCTCGTACTGGCCGACGCACTCATCACAGCCCAAGCCCACGGAGGCCGGGATCGCGAGCGCGCGCACGAGCTGATGGCGATGACCTATCAGGGGGCCGCCATGGTGTTGACCAAGGTCGGTGAAACCGACCTTGCCTGGATCGCGGCCGACCGCGGATTGGCTGCGGCCCAGCAGTCCGACAACATGGCCGTGACCGGGTCGCTCTTCCGATCCGTGGCTCACTGCCTCTTGTCCAACGGCCGGTTCGACGCCGCCGTGCAGCTGGTCAGCGACGCAGCCGACTACCTCCGCCCAGCGCTCCGGGACGCCAGTGCGGAATTCCTATCGATCTATGGAACGCTCTTCCTCGCCGGATCGATGGCCGCGGCTCGCGCCGACGACCGTGCCACCACTCGCGCCTTCCTCGACGAGGCGGACCAGGCAGCACAGCGACTCGGGCGGGACGCCAACCACATGTGGACCGCATTCGGACCCACGAACGTCGCCATTCACCGGGTCGCCACGGCGGCGGAGCTAGGGGACATGCAGGTGGCCATGAATCTCGGCCCGGGGATCGAGACCAGCGGACTGCCGATCGAGCGGCGGACACGCCACAACCTTGAAGTGGCCCGAGCCTTCAGCGCGCACAACCGGACCGACGACGCCCTGTCGATGATCCTCGAAGCGGAGCAGTGGGCGCCGGAGCAGGTCCGGAGCCACTATCTCGCTCGTGAGCTGGTCATCACCTGGGTGCGGAACCAGCGCGGCCGACCGAGCCGGACACTGGCGGAGCTTGCCGACCGGCTGCATGTCGTCTGAGGTAGGTACGCTCGGCCACATGGCAGCGAGCGAGCACGAAGCGAAGATGGCGCATCCGCGCATGGCCGCGGGTGCGCTTTTCTTTGACGCCGGCGGGCGGGTCCTCATGGTGCAGCCCACCTACAAGGACTACTGGGATATCCCCGGGGGCTACGTCGAGGTGGGGGAGTCGCCACTCCAGGCTGCGGTCCGTGAGGTGCGGGAGGAGCTGGACATCACCCCTCCGCTGGTTCGCTTGCTGGCCATCGACTGGGCGCCGAGCGACGCCGAGGGCGACAAGGTTCTGTACCTCTTCGACGGTGGCCAGCTCAGCCCGGAGACTCTGGCCGGAGTGACCTTGCAGGCGGAGGAGCTGAAGAGCTTCGCGTTCCTGCCCCCCGACGAGGTGGCTGAGCGGACGATTCCACGCCTGGCCCGACGGATCCTTGCCGCGATCGAGGCCCGATCATCAGGGACCGCCCCGATCTACCTGGAGTATGGGCAGCAGCCGAATGACGTTGCTGCATAGCGGCATGGAGGAGGCCGATACGGCCTGAGCCTGGCGCGGTGGAAGTTTCTCTACGTTCATCAAGGCCCGCGCACGGCGCGGGCGCGCGCCGCCTCTGCGGCGCGGCCTGCCTCCTGTCTGCGCCCCGGCTGGCCGCGCCCGGCGGCGCGCTGCGTGCATGCGGGCAAGGGCGGAACGTCATCCGCGGGCACAAGAAGATGCCTCCGGCGGGGGATCGGCCGACACCGGGATGGAGGGGGCGCCGTCGCCGACTGCGGACCCGTGGTCGCGTGCGTGAGGAGCTCCCATCCCGTCCGCCGTCGACCCAGGCAAAGCCGAGCAGACGCGGCCCATGGCGTCCAGGTCGTTCGTACAGTGGCGCGCTCCACCTGGACGCCATGAACCACGCCTGCTCCACGGTGTGTGGGTCGACGGCGGACGGGATGGGAGCTTGGGTAAGCGGTGGGTTCCTGCCCATCGCTCAATGCTCGGATGGTGACTCCTGCGCCTCATCTGCGAATAGGGAAACCTGTCCACGCATAACCGAAGTTCGAGAAGGGCGCGTATAGTCAGAGATGGGACCTAGTGTTCGTAGCACGGTTGCGTCGTACAGCCAACTGAGATTTCCTTCCTTTTCCAGTCGGCCGCTCACTTGCAACGCCAAGTCTTCCTCGTGTGCTCTGACTGCCTCGTGATATTCCTCTTCATCTGAAAGTCGAACGCGGACCTTTTTCGCCGGTCCAGACGTGAGCGCTTCAATGCCGAAAACGCCGGGGCTTCCAGCCTGTTTTTTGGCGAGTAGGTGTACGCGCCCGATCATTGTCGTGAAACGGGACGAGTCGTCTGAGGCCAGTTTCACAGCCGCTTTATTGAGCGGCACGACGTCCGACCCTCGAAGCTCAAACCTGGAATCTAGCTCATCAGAAGAGGGAATGGCAGGGTCCCACTCCACACTGATATCTGCTCCGTCCGAGTTCTCGGCAATCCCGAGAAGGGCATTTGTCATCTCATATGAAATGCCACGAACCACGCCTGCTTCGAAACCGGAAAGCGAACCACTCGAACGATAATGGTCGAGAGCTTCGATTGTAGCCTGCACTGCACGGACGACGGCGTGACTGACGTCGCGGACACTCGCAAGGCCAAGTTCGGGTAGCGCGATGGACGGCGCTGCCGACGAGGTCGACAGTGGGACGCCAGCGTTAGGGGGAGCATAAGCCGTAATAATGTAGCTGCCGGGTGCGCTTTGCCCCATCAAGATCTGATCAAGGTATCGATGGGCGAAGCGGCCATGCCTATTCACAAAGTGACGGTCGGGACCCATGTAAGATTTGGCGCCAGCCAACAGTGTCCTGCGGGCCGACTCGACAAGACGCTCTCCGCTCCGCCACTCGATGAATCCACTAGGTGCAGACGATTCTTTCCGAAACTTGAATTCGTCAGAGGCTTCAACAATGAGGCGCGGATACAGTGACCGCAACCAAAAATCACGATCCTGTGATAGTTGAAGGAGGGCGAGACGCATGGTCTCTGGGAATTCTGGCGCCTCTTCATCGAGTGGGAGCATGAGGCTGAATTCTGGCCAGTCGTCGCTTACCTTCGGGGGGAGATATCGTGAGTAGATACCTCGCCTACCACCGACACGCTTCCACCCAGCGTCTTCAAGTAGGGCTCCCAATTTTTCTGGATCCACCCGTGCAGGGAGCGTTACGCTCGACATGTCAGTCATTTAGCGGTTCACCCCTGTCGATCTTTTCCAGAATGTTTGCGAGAGCGTTAGCGTCTACTCGATTTCTGGTAGGAACTCGGACGGAAGGCTTCTTGACCGAAGGGTCGGCGTAGACGCCCTCAAGTGATACCCAAAAACAAGATCGCCTAGTCCAGAGACCATCGTGCGTAACTTTGGTCCAGTCCGCCTGTCGCGTCGGCGTAGTCATAACGATCAGGATCGCTTTTGGGTACTTGCGGGGCTTGACCAGGTGATCGAAGTACTGGCGCTTAGTGAACTGGTAGCTGAAGGACTCACGCGACGGGTCAGGAACGATCTGGGTGGTGCACTTGAGTTGAGCGAGCACGGCCGACTCTTCGTCCATGTGATCCCGAGGAGGTCTGATCAACCGAACGTCGTAGCCGTAAACATCGACGGGAACGATCTCAACAGCGAGGCCGGCCGTGGCTGCTACCGACTTGATGTAGCCCTGCTGAAGCTGCTCCATCATCTGCGTGACGTGACGGCTGTCGACGGCTTCGATGTGGCTGGCCCGTGGCTTCCGGCCGTCAGCAGGTTCGATTGCCCTCACCACCAGGCAGCGCCCCTCCCCCTACATGGAAGGACCAGGCTAGATCATGGGAGGGCTTCGTACGTCAGCTTGCCTGAGAGTCATGCATCGAACCGTACTGCCAGACACTGACATCGGGCATGTGACTTGTGACCGCCGCCACGCGGGTGGGCCACATAAAGCCCCCGGCTGGGCCGTCCCTGGGCCGTCCGAGGCCGCTCAATGGCGACCGCTGACGACCACCACCGACAGTCGTAGCAGGCGACAGCCCCAGGTCACCCGAGTGGATCTGCGACACTGGTAGCACCATGCCCAAGCCCGGAGAACTTACTTTTGTCGCGCCGCGCGGAGCCAAGAAGCCGCCGCGGCATCTCGCCGATCTCTCGCCCGCCGAGCGCAAGGACGCGGTGGCGGAGGCCGGGGAGAAGCCGTTTCGTGCCAAGCAGCTCTCGCAGCACTACTTCGCGCGGTACGCGCACGACCCCGAGCAGTGGACGGACATCCCGGCCGGGTCCCGGGAGCGGCTGCGCGAGGCGCTGTTCCCGGAGCTGATGAGCGTCGTACGGCATCTGTCCACCGACGAGGGGACGACGCGCAAGACGCTGTGGCGGCTGTTCGACGGCACGCTCGTCGAGTCCGTGCTGATGCGCTACCCGGACCGGGTGACGATGTGCATCAGCTCGCAGGCGGGCTGTGGGATGAACTGCCCGTTCTGCGCCACCGGCCAGGCGGGCCTGGACCGGAACCTGTCCACCGCCGAGATCGTGCACCAGATCGTGGACGGCATGCGGGCGCTCAGGGACGGTGACGTGCCCGGCGGTCCCGCGCGGCTGTCCAACATCGTCTTCATGGGCATGGGCGAGCCCCTCGCCAACTACAAGCGGGTCGTCGGCGCGATCCGGGCGCTCACCGACCCCGCGCCGGACGGGCTCGGCCTGTCGCAGCGCGGGATCACCGTGTCGACCGTCGGCCTGGTCCCGGCTATCCACCGGTTCGCCGACGAGGGCCTGAAGTGCCGGCTCGCGATCTCCCTGCACGCCCCCGACGACGAGCTGCGCGACACCCTCGTCCCGGTGAACACGCGGTGGAAGGTCCGGGAGGTGCTGGACGCCGGGTTCGAGTACGTCGAGAAGTCCGGGCGCCGGCTGTCCATCGAGTACGCCCTCATCCGGGACATCAACGACCAGGCCTGGCGGGGTGACCGGCTCGGCCGGCTGCTGAGGGGCAAGCCCGTGCACGTCAACCTGATCCCGCTGAACCCGACGCCGGGCTCCAAGTGGACCGCGTCCCGGCCGGAGGACGAGAAGGCGTTCGTCGAGGCGATCGCCGCCCATGGTGTACCCGTCACTGTCCGGGACACCCGGGGACAGGAGATCGACGGGGCCTGTGGCCAGCTCGCGGCGACCGAGCGATAATCTGGCCACGGCAATCCGGCCACGCACCGTGTGGCCGTCTCATACATCTGCATATTCCGACAGGGGAGCGCCACAGCGCTGAGAGTGCGGCGGACAGGGCCGCAGACCCTCTGAACCTTGCCCAGGTCATTCTGGGTAGGAAGTTCGGTCATCACTCAAGCTGTTGCGCCCCGCCCGGGTCCCTCACGGAGCCCGGGCGGGGCCGCGTCTCTTCCTGGCCAACCCCAGGAGGACATCCAGTGCACCACAAGACCCTCGTGGCCGCGGCGGCCGGCCTCGGCCTGATCAGCCTGTCCGCGCTGACCGGCTGCGGCTCCGACGACAAGGCGTCGGCCGCCGACTCCAAGACCGTCACCCTCGTCAGCCACGACTCGTGGGCCGTCTCCAAGAACGTGCTGAGGGACTTCGAGAAGCAGTCCGGGTACAAGGTCCGCGTCCTGAAGGACGGCGACGCCGGCCAGGCCGTCAACAAGGCGATCCTGACCAAGGACAACCCGCAGGGCGACGTCTTCTTCGGCGTCGACAACACCCTGCTCTCCCGCGCCCTCGACAACGGCCTGTTCCAGCCGTACACCGCCAAGGGCCTCGACACCGTCGGCGCCGCCTACCAGCTCGACGCCGACAAGCACCGGGTCACCCCGATCGACTACGGCGACATCTGCGTCAACTACGACAAGGCCTACTTCAGCAAGCACAAGCTGGCCCCGCCGCAGACCTTCGCCGACCTGGCCAAGCCCGCGTACAAGAACCTCCTCGTCACCGAGAACGCCGCCACCTCCTCGCCCGGCCTCGGCTTCCTGCTCGGCAGTGCCGCCCAGTTCGGCGACCAGGGCTGGCAGGACTACTGGAAGAAGCTCGAGGCCAACGGCGTCAAGGTCGTCGACGGCTGGGAGCAGGCCTACGACCAGGAGTTCTCCGGCTCCTCCGGCGGCAAGAAGGCCGGCGGGGACCGCCCGCTGGTCGTGTCGTACGCCTCCTCCCCGCCCGCCGAGGTGATCTACGCCAAGAAGCGGCCCAGCACCGCCCCCACCGGCGTCGCCACCGGCACCTGCTTCCGGCAGATCGAGTTCGCCGGACTGCTCAGCAACGCCGGGAACACCAAGGGCGGCCAGGCGTTCATCGACTTCCTGCTCACCAAGGAGTTCCAGCAGGACATGCCGCTGAACATGTTCGTCTACCCGGTGGTCAAGGGCGCCCGGGTCCCGGCCGACTTCACCAAGTACGGCCCCGCCGCGAAGCACCCCGAGACCATGCCCCCCGCCAAGATCGCCGCCAACCGCGACCAGTGGGTCAAGTCGTGGACGTCGCTCGTACTGAAGTAGCCCCCCGCACGGGGCGCACCCGGCGTGCACGCGGGAGCGCGGCGCGGCTGGGCCTGATGGCCCTGCCCGTCGCGTTCTTCGCGCTGTTCTTCGCCTGGCCCGTCGCCGCGATCGTCGCGCGCGGCCTCAGGGTCGACGGCGTCTGGCGGTTCGGGCGGATCACCGATGTCCTCACCCAGCCCGACATCCGGCACGTGCTGTGGTTCACCACCTGGCAGGCGCTCGCCTCCACCGCCCTCACCCTGCTGGCCGCCCTGCCCGCCGCCTACGTCTTCGCCCGCCTCGACTTCCCAGGCAAACAGGTGCTGCGGGCGGTCGTCACCGTCCCGTTCGTGCTGCCCACCGTCGTCGTCGGCACCGCCTTCCTGGCCCTCGTCGGCCGCGGCGGACTGCTCGACGACCTGTGGGGCGTACGGCTGGACACCACCGTGTGGGCGATCCTGCTGGCGCACGTCTTCTTCAACTACGCCGTCGTCGTCCGCACCGTCGGCGGACTGTGGGCCCAGCTCGACCCCCGGCAGGAGGAGGCCGCCCGCATGCTCGGCGCCTCCCCCCTCGCCGCCTGGCGGAAGGTCACCCTGCCCGCCCTCGGGCCCGCCGTGGCCGCCGCCGCGCTGATGGTGTTCCTGTTCACCTTCACCTCCTTCGGCATCGTGCAGATCCTCGGCGGCCCCACCTTCGCCACCCTCGAAGTGGAGATCTACCGGCAGACCTCCGAGGTCTTCGACCTGTCCACGGCCGCCGTCCTCACCCTCGTCCAGTTCGCCGCCGTCGGCGCCGTCCTCGCCGTGCACGCCTGGACCGTACGGCGGCGGGAGACCGCGCTGCGCCTGGTCGACCCGAAGGTGACCGCCCGCCGGCCGCGCGGCACCGGCCAGTGGGCGCTGCTCACCGGCGTCCTCGCCACCATCGCCCTGCTCCTCGTGCTGCCGCTCGCCGTCCTCGTCCAGCGCTCCCTGGACGCGCCCGGACTCGGCTACTACCGGCAGCTGACGAACACCGACGGCGGCACCTTCCTCGTCGCGCCCCTCCAGGCCGTGTGGACCTCCCTGCAGTACGCCGTCGCCGCCACCGCCATCGCCGTGGTGATCGGCGCTCTCGCCGCCGCCGCGCTGGCCCGCCGGGACGCCGGGCGGCTGGTGCGCGGATTCGACGCGCTGCTCATGCTGCCGCTCGGGGTGTCCGCCGTGACCGTCGGCTTCGGCTTCCTGATCGCCCTGGACAAACCGCCGCTGGACCTGCGCCAGTCCTGGATCCTGGTGCCGCTCGCCCAGGCGCTGGTCGGCGCCCCCTTCGTCGTACGGACCATGCTGCCCGTGCTGCGCGCGGTCGACGGGCGGCTGCGGGAGGCCGCCGCCGTGCTCGGCGCCTCGCCGTGGCGGGTGTGGCGCGAGGTCGACCTGCCGATGGTGCGGCGGGCGCTGCTGGTCGCCGCCGGGTTCGCGTTCGCCGTGTCCCTCGGCGAGTTCGGGGCGACCGTGTTCATCGCGCGGCCCGGCAACCCGACGCTCCCGGTCGCCGTGGCCCGCCTGCTGAGCCGGCCCGGCGACCTCAACTACGGGCAGGCGATGGCGCTGTCCACGATTCTCATGGTGGTGTGCGCTGCGGCTCTGCTGATCCTGGAGCGGCTGCGCGTCGACCGGACGGGGGAGTTCTGATGCCGCGGGGCACCACTGAAGGGGACCATTCGATGCTGCTGAGCCTCGACGCCGCGACCGTGCGCTTCGGCGGGCGGCCCGTGCTCGACGCGGTCGGTCTCGACGTCGCCGAGCACGAGGTGGTGTGCGTGCTCGGACCCAGCGGCAGCGGCAAGTCCACGCTGCTGAGGGCGGTGGCCGGGCTGCAGCCCCTGGACTCCGGGCGGGTGCTGCTCGACGGCCGCGACCAGCGGGGCGTGCCCGCGCACCGGCGCGGCGTCGGACTGATGTTCCAGGACCATCAGTTGTTCCCGCAGCGGGACGTGGCCGGGAACGTGGCGTTCGGGCTGCGCATGCACGGCCTGGCGAAGGGCCGGCAGGGCGACGGCGTACGGGAGTTGCTGGACCTGGTGGGGCTGCCCGGTGCCGAACGGCGGGCCGTGGCCGGGCTGTCCGGCGGCGAGCAGCAGCGTGTCGCCCTCGCCCGGGCCCTCGCGCCCCGGCCCCGGCTGCTGATGCTCGACGAGCCGCTGGGCCAGCTCGACCGTTCCCTGAGGGAGCGCCTCGTGGTCGAACTACGGCAGTTGTTCCGTCGGTTGGGCACCACCGTGCTCGCCGTGACCCACGACCAGGGTGAGGCGTTCGCCCTGGCCGACCGGGTGGTGGTGATGCGGGACGGCAGGATCGCCCAGTCGGGGACGCCGCTGGAGGTCTGGCAGCGGCCGGCGGACGAGTTCGTCGCCCGCTTCCTCGGCTTCGACAACGTGGTCCCCGCGACCGTGACCGAGTCGGCCGCCGACACCCCGTGGGGCAAGCTGCCCGTCCCCGAGGGCTCCCCGCAGGGCGCCCGCTCCCTGCTGGTCCGCCCCGCCGGGGTACGGCTCGTGCCGGCCGAAGCGGGCCTGCCCTGCACGGTCACCGCCCGCACCTTCAAGGGCACCCACGTGACCCTCCACCTCCAGCCCCAGGACGGCCCCCGCCTGGAGGCGGCCTGCCCGCTCCGCGACGCCCCCGAGGTCGGCGCCGAGACCGGCGCGGAGTTCGACGTGGCCGAAATCGTGGTGCTCGGCTGATCACCGCCCCCCTAGGGTGGGCGCATGACTTTGCTCGCTCATGACCGGTACTGCGACGAAATCGCCCACCAGGTAGACCAGTTGAGGGCCCTGGTGACCTCCGGCACCGATCTGTCCGCCACCGTGCCGACCTGCCCCGACTGGTCGCTGGAGAAGCTCGTACGGCACATGGGCGGGGCCCTGCGCTGGTCGGCCGCGCTGGTACGGACCCGCGCGCAGGAGAACATCCCCTGGGACGAGGTCCCGCTGGGCCGGGGCCCCGAGGAGCGCGGCGACGCCGCAGCCCTGGACGCGTGGCTGGCCGAGTGCGGTGAGCTGGTCGTGGGCGCGCTGCGCGAGGCCGGCCCCGACGCCAAGGTGTGGTCCTGGACCGGCCCGGCCACCAGCGGCTTCTGGGCCCGCCGGATGACCTGTGAGATCACCGTGCACCGCGCCGACGCCACGCTGACCGCCCGGGCGCCGTACGACGTCGCGCCCGAGGTGGCCGCCGACGCGCTCGACGAGTGGCTCGAACTGGCCGTCTGGCTCCAGCGGTACCGGGGCCACGAGGACGCCTTCCGGCTGGACGGCCCCGCCCGCTCCATCCACCTCCACGCGACCGACGCCGACTCGTCCCTGAACGCCGAGTGGTTGCTGGAGTACGGCCCCGACGGGGTTCAGTGGCGGCGCGGCCACGAGAAGGCGACGGTCGCCCTGCGCGGCCCGCTCACCTCGGTGCTGCTGGCCTTCTACCGGCGGCTGCCGCTGGACGCACCCGGCCTGGAGGTGGTCGGCGAGCGCGCGGCCCTGGAGTTCTGGCTGTCCCGGGCCACCTTCGGCTGAGGCGGGCGCCGGGCCCGCGCGTACGGCTACGGCCGTACGCCGGGCCCGCGCGTACGGCTACGGCCGTGGCCCGTCACCCGGGGACACGGGGACGGGCCACGGCCGTAGCGAGGTACGAAACCGGTTGTCGTCAGCGGCCGTTGCCGGCGCTGCGGCGGCGCAGGCCGAAGAAGACCGCGATACCGCCGAGGACGACCAGGGCGCCCGCGATCCCGGCGATCAGACCGGTGTTGGAGTTCGCTCCGGTCTCGGCCAGGTTGGAGTCACCGGCCGCCGGGGAGGGCGCGTTGTCCGACGGGACCGCCGGGGCGCTGCTCTCCGACGTGGACGGGGTCGGGGTGTCGGACTCGGCGGGGGTGGACTTGGACGGCTTCGGGCTCGGGCCGGTGCCGGCGGACGTGCTGGGGCTGGGGGACGGGCTCTCGGGGGCACAGGCGTTCGACGGCAGGGTCAGCGCCGGATTGATGTCCTGGTTGACGGAACCCGCCTGGACGTGGATGCGGTACGTCGCGGTCGGCTGCCAGTTCTCCGCGAAGGTGACGACGGTGCCCTTGGCGGTGCCCTTCACCTTGGTCTTCTCGTCGATCTGCTTCTCCACGCCGCCCTTGTTCGTCCGGAACAGGGTGATGGTGGCCGGGGTGGCGGACCGGTCCTTGTCGGTGACGAGGATGACGCCCTTGGCGCCATCGCACTTGGCCTCGGCGGAGAACTCACTGATGTCGCACCCGAATGCGTGACCGGCGGCGCCCAGCGCCAGCGCGGCCGAAGCGGAGGCGACACCCAGGATGCGCACGGAACGGTGTGCGCTACGGCGAGTCATGGACACGTTTGTCCTTTACATGTGCACAAGTGAGGGGGGTCATGGGGGAGTTGGGACGACGGATGAGGTGAGCCCCGGCGCCCCCAAGTGGCTCACAGGTCTATAAGCGGTCCATCAGACCTGTCAATGCATATGCCGCCGACCGCCGTTGGCTTTGCCCGCTGTTTAACCGCGCAGACGTTTCAACGCCTCCGGAGCCTGCTCGATCCGGTCAACCAGGGCGATACGGGACTCCATCGCCCGCTCCCGCGCCAGCGCCGTCAGCAGCGGCCAGGTCGGCAACTCCCGTGTCCAGTGCTCCTCGTTCACGAGCACCATCGGCGTCGGCTCGCCCCGCGACTCGTAGTAGTTCGGCGTCGCGTTGTCGAAGATCTCCTGTACGGTCCCGGCGGCGCCCGGCAGGAACACCACGCCGGCGTTCGAGCGGGCCAGCAGGCCGTCCTCGCGGGTGGCGTTGGCGAAGTACTTGGCGATGTGCGTGGCGAAGGCGTTCGGCGGCTCGTGGCCGTAGAACCACGTCGGGATGCCGACCGACGCCCCTCCGTCCGGCCAGCGTTCGCGCACCTCGAAGGCGGCCCGGGCCCAGTCGGACACCGACGGCCGGAACGAGGGGGTTTTGGCGAGGAGCAGGAGGGCGTCGTCGAGCATGCCGTCGTCGAAGGGGGCTGCGTAGGCGCCGAGGTTCGCGGCCTCCATCGCGCCGGGGCCGCCGCCGGTGGCGACCGTGAAGCCGGCCCGGGCCAGCTCGCGGCCGAGCCGGGCGG
The DNA here is from genome assembly GCF_040644095.1 of Streptomyces sp. NPDC047028. Taxonomy (NCBI): domain Bacteria; kingdom Bacillati; phylum Actinomycetota; class Actinomycetes; order Kitasatosporales; family Streptomycetaceae; genus Streptomyces; species Streptomyces sp. NPDC047028. The sequence goes on along the minus strand of NZ_JBEYVS010000020.1, from coordinate 38,134 downwards.
CTCCGGCGTACGCGGCCGTGCCGCGCGCCATGGCGTGGCCGCCCATGACGCCCACCACCCGGGCGCCGACGAGGAGTTCGTCGAGGGCGTCGGAGACGGCGTCGTCGTGGATGGCACGCAGCATCGAGGCGAAGACGTCACCGTCGGCCTCGGTCTGCTGGAACCAGGCGTAGGCCCGGGCGTCCGGGGTCGCCTCGTAGCCGCCGTCGAGCGAGGCGAACAGCTCGTCGGGGGTGTAGGGCAGTGCCCGGTACGGGTCGAACGGCAGTCCCGGGACCGGCGGGAAGACCAGGGCGCCGGCCGATCTGATGTGCGCGGCCGCCTCCGGGGCCATCGGACAGCCGAGGAAGACGGCGCCGGTGGCGTCGAGCCTCAGCAGGGCGGCCGTGCGGTCCGTCAGGTCGACCGCCTGGAGGCGGTACCGGGCGAGGGAGCCGTGCGCGGAGACGACCTCGTCGAACTCGGCGAGTGACTCGATCTCGCGGTCGTGGGCGGCGCGGTGCGGCTGCGACGGCGAGTCCGTCTGTGGCTGGGCGGGTGTCGGATGCACCCGCCCATGCTGGCACAGGCGTTCGGCCGGGGAGGGCTCAGGTCCTGTCGGCGGGAGGGAATGTGGCGACAGGGCCTAGCCCTGGATCGCCGCCGGGTCCATCCAGACGACCTCCCAGGTGTGGCCGTCGAGGTCGTCGAAGGCGCGGCCGTACATGAAGCCGTGGTCCTGGGTGTGGCCGGTGGGCGAACCGCCCGCCGCGATCGCCCGGTCCACCAACTGGTCGACCTGGTCGCGGCTCTCGGCGCTCAGGCAGACGAGCACCTCGCTGGTCTTCGTCGCGTCGGCGATCTCCTTGTCGGTGAAGGTGGCGTAGAACGGCTTGGTGAGCAGCATGGCCATGATGGTGTCGCTGATGACGACCGAGGCCGCCTTCTCGTCGCTGAACTGCGGGTTGATCGAGTAGCCCAGCTCCGTGAAGAACTTCTTGGACGCGTCGAGGTCGTTCACGGGCAGGTTCACGAAGATCATCTGCTGGTACATGGTCTCTCCCTCGGGTGGTGCTCGCTCTCGCAGGGGTAGACACCGGGCCGCCGGGAAACTCATCGGCGGCGGGGGGCTCTTTCCTGGACGGTGGGGGTACGGGCCTCAGCGGGACAGCGGGAGTGCTGCCAGGTCGGCGATCGCGAGCGTGAGCGGGCCGAAGACGGTCAGCAGGACGGCGGCACGGAGGGCGGCGGCGCCGCGCAGCATCGTCGCCGGGGCGCCGAGGCGGAGCAGGGCGGCGGTGGTGTCGGCGCGGAGCCGACGGGCCTCCACGGCGGCGGTGAGCAGGGTCGCGACCGTGCAGCCGATGACCACCAGGGCGCCGAGGGTGCTCAGCGGGCCGAAGGAGGGGGCGGGGCCGTCGTACAGGGCGGTCATCGCGTACGACGCGGCGCCGACGGAGCACAGGACGCCGAGGGGGCGGCCGACGCGGGTGGCTTCCGCCATCAGGACGCGGCCGGCCAGCAGGCGGAGGGCGCCGGGGCGGACGGCCTGGAGCAGACGGCCGCAGAGGTGGGTGAGGCCGGGGGCGGCGAGGACGAGGCCCAGGGCGGTGAGCAGCCAGCCGATGAGTACGGCTACGGCTTCGGTGGGGAGGGTGGTGAGGGCGGGGAGGTGGGCAGGGTGGCCGGCGTACGCCTGCACGGTGAGGCCGGCGGCGAGGGTGGCGACGCCCCACGGGAGCCCTGCCGGGGGGTTGGCCGGAGTGACGCCCCCGGGTGCTGGGAGGTCGGCCTCTGCCACGGTGACGCCACCCGGCGTCGAGGGGTCGGTCTCTGTCCCGGTGACGCCGCCCGGCGTCACATCGTTGCCGTCCGCGCCCACGCTCCCCCACGCTCGGCTTCCCTCGCGCGGGGGGACCCCCATCGCCCCAGCGGCACGACTGCCCCCGGCTTCACGACGTGGCTCGGCGCCGCCTTCGGCCCGCGCGTCCTCGGCGCGTGCGTCCTCGGGGTTCGAGGGCGTCGGACCGGCCGGCTTGCGTGGGAATCGGGTGCCGAAGCGGGCGTAGGTTCCGAAGGTTTCCGGGGCGGCGGCGCGGCCGTAGGCGCCGAAGCGGCCGTAGGGGCGGCGTGGGCCGGGGTGGGGGCGGGGGTCGCGGGGGCGGAGGGCGAGGGCCACCGTGGCCGAGGCGGTGACCGGGATCGTGGCGAGGAGGGTGAGCGCGGCCGGGACCGGGAGGGGGGTCCCGGCGGCCAGGAACTGGGCGGCGGAGCCGTCGAAGGGCATGCCGGTGAGGTCGCCGCGCAGGTGCAGGAAGAAGAGGAGCGCGACGAGCGAGCCCAGGGTGCAGGACAGGGCCGTCGTCAGGGCCGAGATCGCCATCAGGCGGGCCGGGCCGAGGCCGACCGCCGAGAGGCCGGGGCGGGGCGTGGTCGCGGGGTCGGTGCGGGCTACCGCGAGCGCGAAGTACACGGTCGCGGCCAGCGGCAGCACGCACCAGACGAGCCGCAGCGAGGCGGCCCCCGGCGTCTGGGGATGGCTCATCGCGTAGCCGAGCGAGGCCAGCAGCAGGAAGCCGGTGCCGGCCGAGGCCAGTGAGACCAGCAGGCGGCGGATCTGGACGGCGGGCCGGCCCGCGCGGGTCAGACGGAGAGCGAGCACGTGGCCCGGCCCTCCGCCTCGGACGGGTCGGGCAGGTGCACGGTCCGCACGCGTCGCCCGTCGAGCAGCCCCACCGTACGGTCGGCGAGCGCGGCGGTCTCGGCGTCGTGCGTGGCGAGGACCACCGTGATGCCGTGCGAGCGGGCGGCCGTGGTGAGCGTCCGCAGGACGTGCGCGCGGTCGGAGCGGTGCAGCGGCGCCGTCGGCTCGTCGGCGAACAGGACCGTGGGGGCCGGGGCGAGCGCGCGGGCGATGGAGACGCGCTGGCGTTCGGCGTGCTGGAGCTCGTGCGGGCGCCTGCGGGAGGTGGCACCGACGTCCAGGCGCTCCAGCCACTCCAGCGCGGTCACCTTGGCCCGGCGGCGGTTCGTGCCGCGCAGCATCAGGGGCAGGGCGGTGTTCTCCCAGACGTTCAGCTCGGGGACGAGGAACGGCGCCGGGTCGATCCAGCCGAACCGCTCCCGGCGCAGCCGTTCCCGGCGGACCGGCCCCATGGTGTGCAGGGGCACGCTGTTGAACCAGACCTCGCCGCCGCGTACCGGCACCAGCCCGGACAGGCAGCGCAGCAGCGTCGTCTTGCCGCTGCCGCGCGGTCCGGCGACGGCGAGGATCTCACCGTCGCGGACACCGAGCGACACCCCGGTCAGGCCGGGGGAGCCGTCGGGGTGCCTGAAGTGCAGGGAGCGTGCCCACAGCACGTCGTTGTCCGGCGGAGCCTCCATGGGCGTACACCTCGGTTCTGATCCGTTTTTCCGTATCCGATCCCCCATTGGGCGGAACGAAGGCTGGGCCGATCGGTCACTGGAACGCTAAGGAGCCGTGACCAGGAGGCCGGACAGCACACGGCCCCGGGCCGCCGTTCTCACTCGAACGGTGGACACCGGGGCCGGTGTTGATCAGCTGATCAGATGAATGAGCCCAGAGGTGTGCCCGAGCGCGGACTCAGAGCTTGGTCCATGCCTCGGTCAGCGTGGCGCGCAGGATCTGCTCGATCTCGTCGAAGGTCTCCTGGTTGGAGATCAGCGGCGGGGCGAGCTGGATGACCGGGTCGCCGCGGTCGTCGGCGCGGCAGTACAGGCCGTTGTCGTAGAGCGCCTTGGAGAGGAAGCCGTACAGGACGCGCTCGGTCTCCTCGTCGTTGAAGGACTCCTTGGTCGTCTTGTCCTTCACCAGCTCGATGCCGTAGAAGAAGCCGTTGCCGCGGACGTCGCCGACGATCGGCAGGTCGTGCAGCTTCTGCAGCGTCGACAGGAAGGCGCCCTCGTTGTCCAGCACGTGCTGGTTGAGGCCCTCGCGCTCGAACAGGTCGAGGTTGGCCACGCCGACGGCCGCGGAGACCGGGTGGCCGCCGAACGTGTAGCCGTGCAGGAACGTGTTGTCGCCCTTGTAGAACGGCTCGGCCAGGCGGTCGGAGACGATGCAGGCGCCGATCGGGGAGTAGCCCGAGGTCATGCCCTTGGCGCAGGTGATCATGTCCGGGACGTAGCCGAACTTGTCGCAGGCGAACATCGTGCCGAGGCGGCCGAAGGCGCAGATGACCTCGTCGGAGACGAGCAGCACGTCGTACTGGTCGCAGATCTCGCGCACCCGCTGGAAGTACCCGGGCGGCGGCGGGAAGCAGCCGCCGGCGTTCTGCACGGGCTCCAGGAAGACGGCCGCGACCGTCTCCGGGCCCTCGAAGAGGATCTGCTGCTCGATCTGGTCGGCGGCCCAGCGGCCGAAGGCCTCGGGGTCGTCACCGTGGATCGGGGCGCGGTAGATGTTGGTGTTGGGCACCTTGTGCGCGCCCGGCACGAGCGGCTCGAAGGGGGCCTTCAGGCTCGGCAGGCCGGTGATGGACAGGGCGCCCTGCGGGGTGCCGTGATAGGCGACCGCGCGGGAGATGACCTTGTACTTGGTGGGCTTGCCGGTCAGCTTGAAGTACTGCTTGGCCAGCTTCCAGGCGGTCTCGACGGCCTCGCCGCCGCCGGTGGTGAAGAAGACCTTGTTCAGGTCGCCCGGGGCGTAGTTCGCGAGGCGCTCGGCCAGCTCTACGGCCTTGGGGTGGGCGTAGGACCAGACCGGGAAGAAGGCCAGCTCCTGGGCCTGCTTGAAGGCGGTCTCGGCGAGCTCCGTGCGGCCGTGACCGGCCTGGACCACGAAGAGGCCGGCGAGACCGTCGAGGTAGCGCTTGCCCTGGTCGTCGTAGATGTAGGTGCCCTCGCCCCGGACGATCGTCGGGACGGGGGACTTCTCGTACGAGGACATGCGGGTGAAGTGCATCCACAGGTGGTCGTACGCGGTGCGGCTGAGGTCCTTCTGGCTCACGGTTATCGGGTTCCCCACATGTAGGTCTGCTTCTTGAGCTTGAGGTAGACGAAGCTCTCGGTGGAGCGCACGCCGGGCAGCGCCCGGATGCGTTTGTTGATGACGTCCAGCAGGTGGTCGTCGTCCTCGCAGACGATCTCGGCGAGGATGTCGAACGAGCCCGCGGCCATCACCACGTACTCGACTTCCGACATGGCGGTCAGCGCGTCCGCGATCGACTCGACATCACCCTCGACGTTGATCCCGACCATCGCCTGCCGGCGGAAACCCACGGTGAGCGGGTCCGTGACGGCGACGATCTGCATCACGCCCTGGTCCAGGAGCTTCTGCACCCGCTGGCGCACGGCCGCCTCGGAGAGGCCCACGGCCTTCCCGATCGCGGCGTACGGCCGGCGGCCGTCCTCCTGGAGCTGCTGGATGATGGCGAGGGAGACGGCGTCCAGCTGGGGACTGCTGCCGTTCCTGGACTCGCGGGACGAGTCCCTCTGGTCTGCGCTTCGACTGGCCACGACCTCACTGTGCACGACGTCTCGACAGTTTCGCAAGGCCGTAGCGATGAAATTCGTTGTGAATCAGCGCCAAGCTTGCGGATTTCGCAGAACTGATACGGGTGGGGGTGTTGAAAACGTCGGTATGGCGACTAGGGTGGGTGTCTCAGTGAATGGACACCCTGCACCACACCTTCAGGAGGGCCGGCAGTGACTACCGAGCTGCGTCGTCTGCGCAACTACATCGACGGTGAGTTCCGGGACGCCGCCGACGGACGGACCACCGAGGTGGTCAACCCCGCGACCGGCGAGGCGTACGCGACCGCGCCGCTGTCCGGGCAGGCGGACGTGGACGCCGCCATGGCCGCCGCCGCCGCGGCCTTCCCCGGCTGGCGGGACACCACCCCGGCCGAGCGGCAGAAGGCCCTGCTGAAGATCGCGGACGCCTTCGAGGAGCGCGCCGAGGAGCTGATCGCGGCCGAGGTGGAGAACACGGGCAAGCCGATCGGGCTGACCCGCTCCGAGGAGATCCCGCCGATGGTCGACCAGATCCGCTTCTTCGCGGGTGCGGCCCGGATGCTGGAGGGGCGCAGTGCCGGCGAGTACATGGACGGCCTGACCTCCATCGTCCGCCGCGAGCCGGTCGGCGTCTGCGCGCAGGTCGCCCCGTGGAACTACCCGATGATGATGGCCGTGTGGAAGTTCGCCCCGGCGATCGCCGCCGGCAACGCGGTCGTCCTCAAGCCGTCGGACACCACCCCGGCCTCCACCGTCCTGATCGCCGACATCATCGGCTCGATCCTGCCCAAGGGCGTCTTCAACGTCGTCTGCGGCGACCGCGACACCGGCCGCCTGATGGTCGAGCACTCCGTGCCCGCGATGGCGTCGATCACCGGCTCCGTCCGCGCCGGCATGTCGGTCGCCGAGTCCGCCTCCAAGGACCTCAAGCGGGTTCACCTGGAGCTGGGCGGCAAGGCGCCGGTCGTCGTCTTCGAGGACACCGACATCGCCAAGGCCGTCGAGGACATCTCCGTCGCCGGCTTCTTCAACGCCGGCCAGGACTGCACGGCCGCCACCCGCGTCCTCGTCCAGGAGTCCATCCACGACGAGTTCGTCGCCGCGCTCGCCAAGGCCGCCGCCGAGACGAAGACCGGCCAGCCGGACGACGAGGACGTGCTCTTCGGCCCGCTGAACAACCCCAACCAGCTCAAGCAGGTCGCCGGCTTCATCGAGCGCCTCCCCGCGCACGCCAAGGTCGAGGCGGGCGGTCAGCAGGTCGGCGACAAGGGCTACTTCTACGCCCCGACCGTCGTCTCCGGCCTGAAGCAGGACGACGAGATCGTCCAGCGCGAGGTCTTCGGGCCGGTCATCACGGTCCAGTCCTTCTCCGACGAGGACCAGGCCGTCGAGTGGGCCAACGGCGTGGACTACGCGCTGGCCTCCTCGGTGTGGACCAAGGACCACGGGCGCGCGATGCGGATGTCCAAGAAGCTGGACTTCGGGTGCGTGTGGATCAACACGCACATTCCGCTGGTCGCGGAGATGCCGCACGGTGGGTTCAAGAAGTCGGGGTACGGCAAGGATCTGTCGGGGTACGGGTTCGAGGACTACACGCGGATCAAGCACGTGATGACTTCGCTGGACAGCTGAGTTCGGCTGCGTTTCGGGTGCGGGTGCGCTGTGGCTTGTCGCGCCCACGCGGCGGAGCCGCAAATCGATACAGCCCCGCGCCCCTGGGTAACTCGGCGCTGCCGGCGTGACATGTGCGGCCCCGGACGGTTCACCTCCCGTCCGGGGCCGCCGTGTTGCCGCCCGGCGTCTGATCGACAAGGTGTCTCGGACCGCCCGGTCTGCTTGACGCAGCGTCGATTGTTCGTGGTCGGCCGGGGCGACATGCTGCCCGTGTGGCCCAGACAACTGCTCGTACGACTTCCCTGTCCCGTCGTTCCCTGCTGCGTGCCCTCGGTGGTGGTGCCGTGCTCGGTGGGCTCGCCGGGTGTGGCGTGCCCGCCGCCTATGTGAAACCCGGTGACCGGGGGGTGGCCGACGAGTCGACCGCCGACCAGAAGCTGAACTGGGCCAACTGGCCGTTGTACATCGACACCGACGACGACAACCCGAACAAGCGGCCCACGCTGGAGGCGTTCGAGCGGCGTACCGGGATCTCCGTCGACTACTCGGAGGAGATCAACGACAACGACGAGTTCTTCGGCAAGATCAGCCCCGCGCTGATGAACCACCAGTCCACCGGCCGCGATCTCATCGTCATCAGCGACTGGATGTGCGCGCGGTTCGTCCGGCTCGGCTGGGTCCAGGAGATGGACCGGGACCGGCAGCCGAACGTGCGTAAGTACCTCGACCCGCTGCTGCGTTCGCCCGCCTTCGACCCGGGCCGGAAGTTCACGGTGCCCTGGCAGTCGGGCATCACGGGGATCGCGTACGACCGCCGCAGGCTGGGCCGGGAGATCCGGCACGTGAAGGACCTGTGGGCCGGGGACCTCAAGGGCCGGGTGACCCTCCTGTCCGGCCTGGACGAGGCGTTCGCGCTGCTGATGCAGGGCAACGGCGTGGACATCACCCGGTGGACGGCGGAGGACTTCCACACCGTCTGCGACCAGGTGGAGCGCGAGGTGCACCGGGGCCAGATACGCCGCTTCACCGGAAACGACTACACCAAGGACCTGGTCAGCGGCGATGTCCTGGCCTGCCAGGCGTACTCCGGTGACGTCATCCAGCTCCAGGCCGACAACCCCGACATCCGCTTCCTCGTCCCCGAGGAGGGCGCCGAGCTGTGGTCGGACTCCCTGATGATCCCCAACCGCGCCCGCCACAAGAGCAACGCCGAACGCCTCGTCGACTACTACTACGACCCCGAGGTCGCCGCCGAACTCGCCGCCTGGGTCAACTACGTCTGCCCCGTCCCGGCAGCCCGGGAGGTCCTGGCCGCCTCCAAGGACAAGGACACCGCCGCCCTGGCCCGCAACCCCCTCATCTTCCCGGACGACACGATGCGCCGACGCCTGGCGATCGCCCGGGACATCACCTCCACCGAGCGCGTGGAGTTCGCCAAGCGCTGGAACAAGATCGTCGGCCTGTGACGGCCCGGGCACCGGCTCTCCTCACCGGTACGCAGCGACCGCCACGACGTACAGGCCCAGCACGCCGCCCATCGCGCCGCCGCAGGCGAGGACGGCCGTGACGGTGCCGGCGCCGGCACGCACGGGGCGCTCGCCGGCCTGTGCGGGGAGCCTGACGGGCGGCGGCTGCGGCGCTACGGCCTGGACGGCGACGGGCGGCCGGAGCAGGCGGAGTTCGGCTGGGCCCGGCTCGGACCCGATCGCCGCGCATCCGATCGCCACGAACCCTAGTTTTGAACATGTTCAAATCGAGGCGTACGCTTCCCCCATGAGCGACAGAGCCGCCCTGCTCAAGGGCATTCGCGTCTGGTTGGTCCTGTTCGTCGTGTGCCTCGTGCTCAGCGGGGCCACCGCCTTTCCGCTGGTCCACGAACTGCGCTGGACGGACGGCGCGTTGCGGGCGCTGTCCGTCCAGGAGTGGCTGCCGGGGCTGACGGCCTGGATCGATCGCGTGCGAGACGGGCTCGATGCGGTCGACGCCCGGTACCCGTTCGTGCTGTACGGCACCGACTGGCTGGCCTTCGCCCACCTCGTCATCGCGGTCGCGTTCTACGGCCCCTACCGCGACCCCGTCCGCAACATCTGGGTCGTCGAGTTCGGCATGATCGCCTGCGCCGGCATCATCCCGCTCGCGCTCGTCTGCGGCCCGGTCCGCGGCATCCCGTTCTGGTGGACCCTGATCGACATGTCGTTCGGCGTGTTCGGGGTCGTCCCGCTGTATGTCGTACGGAAGAAGATCAAGCGGCTGGAGAGCCTCGGCGCACCGGTGGCCGTGGCCCGCTGACGGTCAGCCGCCCCTGGTGCGCAGGGTATCCAGGACGTCGACCCGGTTCGTGGTGATCGAGTCGACGCCCAGGGCGAGGAGCCGGCGCATGGCCCGGCGGGTGTCCGGGGTCCAGGCCGAGAGCAGGTAGCCGTCACGGTGGACGCGGGCCGCCAGGTCCCGGTCGAGCAGGGAGAAGCGGTAGTTGAGCCAGCGCGGGCGCACCGCGTCGAGCAGGGCGGGCCGGGGCGGGGCCAGCGTCGTCCAGGTCAGGGCGATCTCCGCGGACGGGTCTACGGCGCGGACGGCGAGCATGGCCTCGGCACCCGCGCAGTAGTACACGCGGTCCTCGGCGCCCGTCTGCCGGACCACGTCCACGATCCGCTCCACCGTGCGGCGCCGCACCGGCCCCGGCAGGTCCAGCATCACCCGGCTGCCGTCCGTCGCGGCCAGCGCCTGCTCCAGGGTGGGCACCCGGCCCGCCGTGAGTCCCCGTACCTCCTCGGCCGACAGCGCGAGCAGCGGCCGGTCGTGCTCCCACAGCCTCCGCAGCGACTCGTCGTGCAGCAGCACGGGGACGCCGTCGCGGGTGAGCCGTACGTCGACCTCGACCGCGTCCGCGCCGCGGTCGAGCGCGGAACGCAGGGAGTCGAGGGTGTTCTCGCGGAAGCGGTAGGGGTCGCCGCGGTGGGCCACGGCGGTCACGGTCTGCATGGCCCCCATTGTGGCCGCCCGTCCGTAGCCGCCCGCCCGTGTCCGCCTGCCCACATCCGCCCGGTCTCAGGAGGCCGGCCAGGCTGTCGTGTAGGCGTCGATCTCCGCCGTGATCCTCGCCTTGCCCGCCGCGTCCAGGAAGGACGCCTCGACCGCGTTCTTCGCGAGGTCGGCGAGGCCGCGCTCGTCGAGGTCGAGGAGGCGGGCGGCGACCGCGTACTCGTTGTTCAGGTCGGTACCGAACATCGGCGGGTCGTCGGAGTTGACGGTCACCAGCACCCCGGCCGCGGCGAACTCCTTCAGCGGGTGCTCGTCGAGGGTGCGGACCGCGCGGGTGGCGATGTTGGAGGTCGGGCAGACCTCCAGGGCGATCCGGTGCTCGGCCAGGTGCGCGAGGAGCTTAGGGTCCCGCGCGGAGCTGGTGCCGTGCCCGATGCGCTCCGCGCGCAGCTCGGTCAGGGCGTCCCAGACGGTCTCCGGACCGGTGGTCTCGCCGGCGTGCGGCACCGAGTGCAGGCCGGCGGCGATGGCCCGGTCGAAGTACGGCTTGAACTGCGGCCGGGGCACGCCGATCTCGGGACCGCCGAGCCCGAACGACACCAGCCCCTCCGGGCGGATCCGGTCGTCGGTGGCCAGCCGGGCCGTCTCCTCGGCGGACTCCAGGCCGGCCTCGCCGGGGATGTCGAAGCACCAGCGCAGCACCGTCCCGAACTCGGCCTCGGCCGCCTTGCGCGCGTCCTCGATCGCGGCCATGAAGCCCAGCTCGTCGATGCCCCGCCGGGTGGAGGAGAACGGGGTCACGGTCAGCTCGGCGTACCGGACCTGCTGCCGGGCCAGGTCGCGGGCGATCTCGTAGGTGAGCAGCCGGACGTCCTCCGGGGTGCGGATGAGGTCGACGACCGACAGGTACACCTCGATGAAGTGCGCGAAGTCGGTGAAGGTGAAGTAGTCGACCAGCGCCTCGGGGTCGGTGGGCACCTTGGAGTCGGGGTGCCGGGCGGCCAGCTCGGAGACGATGCGGGGGGAGGCGGAGCCGACGTGGTGCACGTGCAGTTCGGCCTTGGGCAGCCCGGCGATGAAGGCGTGCGGATCGCCTGCGGCGGCCTCGCCGGTAGCGGTCTCGTCAGTGGTGCCGGTGGTGTCGGTCAAGGTTCCTCCCCGGAACGGCGCCCGCGGAACGACGTCCGTGCTCCGGGCGCGGGTGATCGGCTGATCGATGACTCGGAGTCATCGTAGGCGGTGGCCCGCAGGCCGGTCGTCCCGCTCAAGGTCCGTGCGGGCGGTGGTCGCCGCCCGGCCGTCAGGCCGCGGAGCGGAGGCTTTACCATGTCGTGGCGATCGAACGAGGGGGATGGGCCACGTGACGGACCAGACGCAGCCGGATGCGGGCGGGGGAGCGGGCTTCGACCCGTGGGCGGCGCCCGAGAGCGGGCCGTCGCTGGAGAAGAAGCCGCAGCAGCAGCCGCCGGCCCAGCCGCCCGCGCAGTCGCCGTCCCTCCACGACTCGGCGACCATGACGTCCCTGCCCGCCAGTGGCTTCGGCGCCCCCGGCACCGGCCCGTCCGCCGCGCCCCCGGCCCAGGGCTGGGCACAGCCCGCCACGCCGCCGGTGGCCCCGGGCGCCGCCGTACCGCCCCCGCCCTACGGCGGTCCCGGCGCGGCAGGCCCGGCCGGCCCCGCCCCGCATGCACCCGGCGGCTACGGCTACCCCGCCTACCCCGGGTATCCGCAGCAGGGCTACGGCTGGCCCGGAATGCCGATGGCCCCGCAGAACGGCATGGGCACCGCGGCGATGGTGCTGGGCATCCTGGCCGTCGGCCTGTTCTGTCTGTACGGCGTGCCCTCCCTCGTCCTCGGTGTCATCGCCATCGTCCTCGGTGTCAAGGGCAAGAGGCGGGTGGCCCGCGGTGAGGCGAACAACCGCGGCCAGGCCCAGGCGGGCTTCGTCCTGGGCATCATCGGGATCGTCCTCGGCATCGCCCTGATCATCTTCTGGGTGTGCGTCTTCGTGTTCGCCTACGACCACAGGAACGACGATCCCGACCCGGCCCCCGAGCCGTACTACAACTCCGCGCCCCTCCTGCCGGCACCCGTCCACCCCGAGGTCTGACGAGCAGCGGCTCCGGGGGAGCGGTCTCAGCCCTCCCGCAGCCGCTCCCGCGCCTCCATCAGCGCGAACCCCAGCAGATTCGAGCCCCGCCAGCGCGCGGGGTCCGACGCCGCGTCGTCGGAGGCCGCCAGACCGATGCCCCACACCCGGTCCACCGGGCTCGCCTCCACCAGCACCCTCCCCCAGCCTTCGGCCGGGGGGACCCCCATCTCGCTTCGCTCGCCCGTGCCCAGCAGGAACGCCCGCAGAGCGTCGTCCGCCCCGAACTTGTGCACACTGCCCTCGGCCACGATCCGGAAGCGCTCCCGCTCCCATATCGCCTCGTCGAAGCCCCGGACCAGCCGCCCCGCCTTCTTCGCCTGTGCCGGATGCCCCGCCGCCAGCACGCGCCGCTCCGCCTCGGCGTCGCCGAACAGTCGCGCCTTCTCCGCCATCATCCAGTGCTCCGCCGTCGCGTACCGCACCCCCGCGACCTCGAACGGCGCCGGCCACCACTGACTCAGACAGCTCGCGCCGATCCGGCCGTCCGGCAGCGGCCGGTGCCCCCAGAAGTGCAGGTACTTCACCCGAGCCCCGGCGCGGACCTCCCTGACCAGGGCCTCCACGCAGTCGATCTTCCCCATGCACGCGAGTCTGGCACGGACCACTGACACTCCGTCCGCCCTTTTGCCTCGTCACTCGACACCTGGTCGACAGATTCCGTCGCGTAACCAAAAGGCAACAACGGAATCACTTGTTGGAGTGCCACTCCTCTGTCAGGATCGGCACTCAATTCGAGCTGGAGCTACGCCACCCACCCCCGGCAGGGGCGTACGGCGGAGGAGAGCGACATGCACACACCGGGTACCGCCACCCCGGAACGGTTCCCCGCCCGGGAGCGCTTCGCGGAGGGCGCGCAGTTCATCGGCGGCCGTCCGGCGCACGGCACGTCCGGCCGCACGCACACCGTGGTCGACCCGGCCACCGGCGAGGACGTGTACACGTACGAACTGGCCGGTGCCGACGACGTGGACGCGGCCGTCGCCGCAGCCCGCGCCGCCTTCCCCGAGTGGGCCGGCGCGACCCCCGGCGAGCGCTCCGACGCCCTGCACCGGTTCGCCGCCGTCCTCGCCGACGGCGCCGAGGACCTCGCCCGCGCCGAGTCCCTGCAGAGCGGCAAGCCGCTGAAGCTCAGCCGCGAGTTCGACGTGCCGGGGACCATCGACAACACCGCCTTCTTCGCGGGCGCGGCACGGCACCTCCAGGGGCAGTCCGCCGGTGAGTACTCCGGCGACCACACGTCGTACGTCCGCCGTGAGCCCATCGGTGTCGTCGGCTCCATCGCGCCCTGGAACTACCCGCTCCAGATGGCGGCCTGGAAGATCCTCCCGGCGATCGCCGCCGGCAACACCATCGTGCTGAAGCCGGCCGAGCTGACGCCCCTCACCTCGCTGCTGTTCGCGCAGGCCGCCACGGTCGCCGGCATCCCCGACGGCGTGATCAACATCGTCTCCGGCACCGGCAAGGAGGCCGGTGAGCGGCTCGTCGGCCACCCGGACGTGGCCATGACCTCCTTCACCGGATCCACCGGGGTCGGCAAGCGGGTCGCCGAGATCGCCACGGCCACCGTCAAGCGCCTCCACCTGGAGCTGGGCGGCAAGGCACCCTTCGTGGTGTTCGACGACGCCGACCTGGAGGCGGCCGTGCACGGCGCGGTCGCGGGCGCGCTCATCAACACCGGACAGGACTGCACCGCCGCCACGCGCGCGTACGTGCAGCGGCCGCTCTACGAGGCGTTCGTGGAACAGACCGCCGCCCTGATGGAGACGGTCCGGCTCGGCGACCCCTTCGCCCCCGGCACCGACCTCGGCCCGCTCGTCTCGCACGCTCACCGGGACCGGGTCGCCGGTTTCGTCGACCGGGCGCGTGCCTACGCGCGCGTGGTGACCGGAGGCGAGGCCCCGGAGGGCGACCTGAAGGACGGCGCCTACTATCGGCCCACCCTGATCGCCGACGCCGCGCAGGACAGCGAGATCGTCCAGTCCGAGATCTTCGGTCCCGTGCTGGCCGTCCTGCCCTTCGACGGCGACGATGAGGGGATCCGGCTGGCCGACGACACCCCGTACGGCCTCGCCGCCTCCGCGTGGACCGGCAGCGTCTACCGCGCGAACCGCGCCACCCGCGAGATCAAGGCGGGCTGCGTGTGGATCAACGACCACATCCCGATCATCAGCGAGATGCCGCACGGCGGCTACCGGGCCTCCGGGTTCGGCAAGGACATGTCGGCGTACTCATTCGAGGAGTACACGCAGGTCAAGCACGTAATGTTCGACAACACGGCGGTGGCGCGCAAGGACTGGCACCGCACGATCTTCGGGGACCGATAAGCCGATCCGGCCACCGACCAGGCCGACCTTCCCGAAAGGGCACCACGCGCATGGAGCAGTACGAGCCCGACCGCCTGGCCCCCGCCCAGGCAGCCGCCCTACGGCGCGGTCTCCGCACCGGACGGGCCTCCCTCACCCGCCGTTCGCTGCTGCGCGCCTCCGCCGGCACCGCGCTCGCGGCGGGCGGACTCGGGACGCTGAGCGCCTGCGGGATCCCCGCGGCGGGCAAGACGCAAGGCGGCACGTCGTCCGAGGACCACTCGGCCAAGGAGAAGGTCGTGGACTTCTCCAACTGGCCCGAGTACATCGACGTCGACGACAGCGGCAAGCACCACCCCACGCTGGAGGCGTTCACCAAGCGGACCGGCGTCCAGGTCAAGTACACCGAGGACATCAACGACAACAACGAGTTCTTCGGCAAGATCAAGCCGCAGCTCGCCGCCGGCCAGGACACCGGCCGAGACCTGATCGTCCTCACCGACTGGCTCGCCGCGCGCGTGATCCGGCTCGGGTGGGTCCAGAGACTGGACCCGTCCAACCTGCCGCACGCCTTCGCCAACCTCGCCGAGCAGTTCCGCAGCCCGGACTGGGACCCCGGACGCGCCTACTCCTACCCCTGGCAGGGCGTCTCCACGGTCATCGCGTTCAACAAGAAGGCGCTCGACGGCGTCGAGGTGAAGTCGATCTCCGACCTGCTGGACAACCCGAAGCTCAAGGGCCGGGTCGGCTTCCTCTCCGAGATGCGCGACAGCATCGGCATGACCCTGCTCGACATGGGCAAGGACCCGGCGAAGCTCACCGCCGACGACTACGACGCGGCGACCGCCCGGCTGCAGAAGGCCGTCGACAAGGGTCAGATCCGCCGCTTCACCGGCAACGACTACACGTCCGACCTCGCCAAGGGCGACCTGGCGGCCTGTGTCGCCTGGGGCGGCGACATCGTCCAGCTCAAGGCCGACAACCCCAACGTCGACTACGTCATCCCGGCCGCCGGCTACATGACGTCCACCGACAACCTGATGATCCCCAACAGGGCGCGCCACAAGACGAACGCCGAGCGGCTGATCGACTTCTACTACGAACCCCAGCAGGCCGCCGCCCTGGCCGCGTACGTCAACTACGTGTCTCCGGTGGAGGGCGTGAAGCCCTACCTGGCGAAGATCGACAAGGATGCGGCGAACAACCCGCTGATCATCCCGGACAAGACCACGGCCGCCCGATCCCACTCCTTCCGCGCGCTCAGCGAGAAGGAAGAGGCGGCCTACGAAGAGAAGTTCGCGAAGCTCACAGGGGCGTGACGACGATGAAGACGACGACTGACGCCGGCGGCGACGTCCGCCTCTCCGGCATCTCGAAGACCTACGGCTCCTTCACCGCCGTACACCCGCTCGACCTGACCGTGCCGCAGGGCTCGTTCTTCGCCCTGCTCGGCGCGTCCGGCTGCGGCAAGACCACCACCCTGCGCATGATCGCCGGCCTGGAGGAACCTTCCTCCGGCACCGTGCACCTCGGCGACCAGGACGTCACGCACCTGCCGCCGTACAAACGGCCCGTCAACACGGTGTTCCAGTCCTACGCCCTCTTCCCGCACCTCGACATCTTCGAGAACGTCGCCTTCGGCCTGCGCCGTCGCGGCATCAGGAGCGTGAAGAAGCAGGTCGAGGAGATGCTGGAGCTGGTCCAGCTCGGCGAGCAGGCCCGCAAGAAGCCGCACCAGCTCTCCGGCGGCCAGCAGCAGCGCGTCGCGGTCGCCCGTGCGCTGATCAACCACCCCAAGGTGCTCCTCCTCGACGAGCCCCTCGGCGCCCTCGACCTGAAGCTCCGCCGCCAGATGCAGCTGGAGCTCAAGCGCATCCAGACCGAGGTCGGCATCACCTTCGTGCACGTCACGCACGACCAGGAGGAGGCCATGACCATGGCCGACACGGTCGCCGTGATGAACGCGGGCCGTGTCGAGCAGCTGGGCTCGCCCACCGACCTGTACGAGAACCCGGACACCACGTTCGTCGCGAACTTCCTCGGCACCTCCAACCTCATCGAGGCCGAGGTCGACACCCGCAGCGGCGAGGACATCGTGCTGAAGGCGGGCGGCGGCAAGCTGGTGCTGCCCGGGGCCCGCTGTTCCGCGCCCGCCGCGACCGGCGGCAAGGTCCTGGTCGGCATCCGCCCGGAGAAGATCGCGCTCACCCACGCCGACGACGCCGGTGAGATCCCCGAGGGCCGCAACCGGGTCACCGGCCGGATCGCCGACGCCAGCTTCATCGGCGTCTCCACCCAATACGTCATCGACAGCCCCGTCTGCGACGAACTCGCCGTCTACGTCCAGAACGTCGAGCGGGACGGGCGCCTCGTGCCCGGCGCCGAGGTCGTCCTGCACTGGAGCCCCGCCCACACCTTCGGTCTGGACGCCGCGCAGGACATCGACGCGGGCACCGAGGAAGAGGCGGCCGCCTGATGTCGACCCTCACCGAGGCGCCACCGCCCCTCGCGCCCGCCGAGACCGAGCAGAAGCAACCGCGCAAACGCGGCCGGTTCACGCCGTACTGGCTGCTGCTGCCGGGCATCCTGTGGCTGGTCGTCTTCTTCGCGCTGCCGATGATCTACCAGGCGTCCACCTCCGTCCAACAGGGCTCCCTGGAGGACGGCTACAAGATCACCTGGCACTTCGTCACCTACTGGGACGCCCTCGCCGAGTACTGGCCGCAGTTCCTGCGCTCCGTGCTCTACGCGGCCTCCGCCACCGTGCTGTGCCTGCTGCTCGGCTACCCGCTGGCGTACCTGATCGCCTTCCGCGCGGGCCGCTGGCGCAACCTGATCATGATCCTGGTGATCGCGCCGTTCTTCACGAGCTTCCTGATCCGCACGCTCGCCTGGAAGACGATCCTCGCCGACAACAGCCCGGTCGTGCACACCCTGAACTCGCTGCACATCCTGGACCTCACCAACTGGCTCGGCTGGACGGCCGGCGACCGCGTCCTCGCCACACCACTCGCCGTGGTGTGCGGACTGACGTACAACTTCCTGCCGTTCATGATCCTTCCGCTGTACACCTCGCTGGAACGGATCGACGGGCGGCTGCACGAGGCGGCCGGCGACCTGTACGCCAAGCCGTGGACCACGTTCCGCAAGGTGACCTTCCCGCTGTCGATGCCCGGCGTGGTCTCCGGCACTCTGCTCACCTTCATCCCGGCGGCCGGTGACTACGTCAACGCCGAACTCCTCGGCTCCACCGACACCCGGATGATCGGCAACGTCATCCAGACCCAGTTCCTGCGGATCCTCGACTATCCGACGGCCGCCGCGCTCTCCTTCATCCTCATGGCCGCGATCCTGCTCATGGTCACGGTCTACATCCGCCGGTCAGGGACGGAGGACCTGGTCTGATGCCCGTCGTCACCTGGCTCAAGCGCCGTCTCGTCGTCATCGCGGGACTCCTGACGCTCGCCTACCTGCTGCTGCCCAACGTCGTCGTCACCGTGTTCTCCTTCAACAAGCCGAAGGGGCGGTTCAACTACGACTGGCAGCACTTCTCCACGGACGCCTGGCAGGACCCGTGCGGCGTCGCGGGCCTGTGCGGCTCGCTGTCCATCAGCCTGCAGATCGCCGTGTGGGCCACCATCGGCGCCACCGTCCTCGGTACGATGATCGCCTTCGCGCTCGTCCGGTACCGGTTCCGCGCGCGGGGCGCCATCAACTCGCTGATCTTCCTGCCGATGGCGATGCCCGAGGTCGTCATGGCCGCCTCGTTGCTCACCCTGTTCCTCAACATGGGCGCGCAGCTCGGCTTCTGGACGATCCTGATCGCCCACATCATGTTCTGCCTCAGCTTCGTCGTCACCGCCGTCAAGGCGCGCGTGATGTCGATGGACCCCCGACTGGAGGAGGCCGCCCGCGACCTCTACGCCGGTCCGGTGCAGACCTTCCTGCGGGTCACCCTGCCCATCGCGGCACCCGGCATCGCCGCGGGCGCGCTGCTGTCCTTCGCGCTCTCCTTCGACGACTTCATCATCACCAACTTCAACGCCGGCTCGACCGTCACCTTCCCCATGTTCGTGTGGGGTTCGGCGCAGCGCGGCACACCCGTGCAGATCAACGTCATCGGTACGGCCATGTTCCTCGTCGCCGTCCTGTTCGTGCTGACGTCGATGCTCGTCACCAACCGACGCAACCGGCAGAAGGCGTAACGCCTTCCGCCTTCTCGCACACACCCTTCGTAGGGAGTTGAAATCATGGCCCCGAGCGCCATGAGTCGTGGCACAGACACCCCGATCGCGGCACTGTCCGAGGCCCGGCCGGTCCCGTACTGGCTGGACGACCCCGGCCGCCCCCGCCCGGAGCCGGCCCTCACCGGCGCCCAGACCTGCGACCTGCTGGTCGTCGGCGGCGGCTACAGCGGACTGTGGACCGCGCTGAACGCCAAGGAGCGCGATCCCGGGCGGGACGTGGTCCTGCTGGAGGGCCGCGAGGTGGGCTGGGCCGCCTCCGGCCGCAACGGCGGCTTCTGCGCCGCCTCCCTCACCCACGGCCTGGCCAACGGCCTGGCCCGCTGGCCCGACGAGATCCACACCCTTCAGAAGCTGGGCCGGCGCAATCTGGACGAGATCGAGGCGGCCGTCGCCCGGCACGGCATCGACTGCGACTTCGAGCGCACCGGCGAGATCGACGTCGCCACCGAGCCGTACCAGGCGGCCGAACTGCGCGACTGGCACCGGGAACTGAAGGACAAGGGCCTCGCCGATGGCGTCGAGTTCCTGGACGCCGACGCCGTGCGCGAGCAGGTCGACTCGCCCACCTTCCAGGCCGGCCTGTGGGATCGCCGGGGCGTGGCCATGCTGCACCCGGCCAAGCTCGCCTGGGGCCTGAAGCGGGCCTGCCTGGACCTCGGGGTGCGCGTGTACGAGCACACGCCCGCCCTCGACTTGAAGAGTTACGGCGCCGGGACGGCCGTACGCACGCCGTACGGCTCCGTGCGCGCCCGCCGCGTCGCGCTCGGGACGAACATCTTCCCGAACCTGATCCGGCGCGTGCGCTCGTACACCGTCCCGGTCTACGACTACGCGCTGATGACCGAGCCACTCAGCGCCGAACAGCTGGCCGCCGTCGGCTGGCAGAACCGCCAGGGACTCGGCGACTCGGCCAACCAGTTCCACTACTTCCGGCTGTCCGCCGACAACCGCATCCTGTGGGGCGGCTACGACGCCATCCACCACTACGGCGGCCGGGTGCGCGCCGAGTACGACGACCGCCCGGAGACCTACGCCAAGCTGGCGGGGCACTTCTTCACCTGCTTCCCGCAGCTGGAGGGCGTCCGCTTCACCCACGCCTGGGGCGGCGCGATCGACACCTGCTCCCGCTTCTCGGCGTTCTTCGGCACCGCCCACCAGGGCCGCGTGGCCTACGCGGCCGGCTACACGGGGCTCGGCGTGGGCGCCACCCGGTTCGGCGCCGACGTGATGCTGGACCTGCTGGACGGGGAGCGCACCGAGCGGACCGCGCTGGAGATGGTCCGCAGGAAGCCGCTGCCCTTCCCGCCCGAGCCGTTCGCCTGGACCGGGATCGCCCTCACCAAGTGGTCCCTGGCCCGCGCGGACGCTCACGACGGGCGGCGCAACCTCTGGCTGCGGGCCATGGACCGGCTGGGGCTCGGCTTCGACAGCTGACGGTCCCCGCCTCCCGTGTGCCCCGGTTCACTCCATCGAGGGACCGGAACCCGCGTAATGCCGCCCCCGGACCTCCCTCTCCCTCGTGACGCGCCGCGTCCACGACGATGAGGGAGGTCCACTGATGACAGGGGCGAAGACCGCCGTCGAATGGCTGGTGTCGGTCGCACAGGATCCCGTCGCCTGCCGCTGGGAATGGGAGCGCAACCCCCTGGGGGTCGCGCTGCTCCCGGCCGGCCGGGCCTGGGACGTGCTGATCCTGCCCGGCGACCTCGGCTATCCCACCCTCGACGTGCTCACCCGGGTCCTCGACCAACCAGGGCCCGTGCTCGTCGACTTCGGGGACAACCGGGTCGGCTTCTTCGTGCCGCCGGGCACCGCCACCCGCTGGCTCGGCACCGGCATCCGCACCGCCGGGTCCGGCACCTGGATCGTGGTGCCGTATCCCGGCCGCGCCACCCGGGCCGTGCGCTGGCTCGTGCCGCCGGACGGCTCGGGCACGCTCACCGATCCGGCGCTGCTGGAACTGGCGATGCACGAGGCGGCGGCCCGGCTGGCAAGTGACCGCGATCAGCACGGATAACGCCGGGAAACCTTGACACGAGGATTGGTCTGGACCAAATTGAGGGCGCTCCGCTCCTCCAACTCCCCCTTGCCCGGAGGCACCTGTGGATCGCACCAGACCCTTGGTCACCTTCCTCGCGGCCACGGCACTCGCCGTGTCCGGCATCACCGCGCTCTCGTCGGCCGCCCGTGCGGCCGACGCCGACCTCGCGAAGAACGGCGGCTTCGAGTCCGGCCTGAGCAACTGGACCTGCTCCGCCGGCACGACCGTCACCTCACCCGTGCACAGCGGCAGCGCTGCGCTGCGGGCGACCCCGGCCGGCAGCGACAACGCCCAGTGCGCGCAGACCGTGACCGTCCAGCCCGACTCGCCGTACACGCTGTCCGGTTACGTCCGCGGCTCCTACGTCTACCTGGGGGCGAGCGGCACCGGCACCACCGACGTCTCCACCTGGACCCAGTCCGCCCCCGACTGGCAGAAGCTCACCACGACCTTCCGGACCGGCCCCGCCACCACCAAGGTCACCATCTACACCCACGGCTGGTACGGCACCGGCGCCTACTACGCCGACGACATCACCCTGACCGGCCCCGGCGGCGGCACCGAACAGCCGCCCGCCGCGCCGACCGGACTGACCGCGTCCTCGGTCACCGCCTCCTCCGTCGCGCTGTCCTGGTCGGCGGTGCCCGGCGCCACCGGCTACACCGTCTACCGCGACGGGACCAAGGCACAGACCGTGAGCGGCACCTCGGCGACCATCGGCGGACTCACCGCCTCGACGGCGTACAGCTTCCAGGTCACCGCGGGCAACGACGCCGGCGAGTCCGCGAAGTCGGCCGCCGTCGCCGCCACGACCACCTCCGGCGGCGGGGGCGGAGACGGCGGCGGCTCGACCGGCCTTCCCACCCACGCCCTCGTCGGCTACCTCCACTCCAGCTTCGCCAACGGCTCCGGCTACACCCGCATGGCCGACGTGCCCGACAGCTGGGACGTCATCGACCTCGCCTTCGGCGAGCCGACCTCCCCGACCTCCGGCGACATACGGTTCAACCGCTGCCCGGTCACCGAGTGCCCGAACGTGGAGAGCGACGCCGACTTCAAGGCCGCCATCAAGGCCAAGCAGGCCGCCGGCAAGAAGGTGCTGATCTCCATCGGCGGCCAGAACGGCCAGGTTCAGCTGACCACGACCGCCGCCCGCGACACCTTCGTCTCCTCCGTCTCGAAGATCATCGACCAGTACGGCCTCGACGGCCTCGACGTCGACTTCGAGGGCCACTCGCTGTCCCTGAACACCGACGACACCGACTTCAAGCACCCCACCACGCCGGTCATCGTCAACCTGATCTCGGCGCTGAAGACCCTCAAGGCCAAGTACGGCGACAAGTTCGTCCTGACGATGGCCCCCGAGACCTTCTTCGTGCAGAACGGCTACCAGTTCTACGGCACCGGCAAGTGGGGCGGCCAGGACCCGCGCTGCGGGGCCTACCTCCCGGTCATCTACGCCCTGCGCGACGACCTCACCCTGCTGCACGTCCAGGACTACAACTCCGGCCCGATCATGGGCCTGGACAACCAGTACCACTCCATGGGCGGCGCCGACTTCCACATCGCCATGACGGACATGCTGCTCACCGGCTTCCCGGTGGCCGGCGACCAGAACAACGTCTTCCCGCCGCTGCGCCCCGACCAGGTCGCCATCGGCATGCCGGCGTCCACCAACGCGGGCAACGGCTACGTCTCCCCGGCCGAGGTCACCAAGACCCTGGACTGCCTGACGAAGAAGACGAACTGCGGCTCGTACGCGACCCACGGGACCTGGCCGGCCCTGCGGGGTCTGATGACGTGGTCGGTGAACTGGGACCGGTACTCGAACTGGGAGTTCGAGAAGACCTTCGACGCGTACTTCGGCTGAGGCACCAGCTCGACAGCACGGACAGGGTGGTCAGCAGCACGGTGCACAGGCACCAGCTGGCCACCACGTCCAGCGGCCAGTGGTACCCGTGCCGGACCAGGCCGTACGACACCCCGAGCACCAGGGCCGCGCAGACGCCGACGGCCGTCCGGCGGGCGGCGGGGGAGCGGAGCAGGGGGAGCAGCAGGAGCGTCGCGGAGCCGTACGCGATAGCCGCCGTCGCCGTATGACCGGACGGGAAGTAGCCGGTGCCCGGCGGCACCACGGGGGTGCCCGGCCGGGCGGTCCAGTCCTTCAGCGGGACGACGATCGCCGGGAGCAGCGCCATCAGGGCGACGGCGGCCACCGGCGGCAGCCACCACAGGTCCGTACCACTGGCACGGCCCCGCCAGGCCGCGTAGCCGGCGGCCAGCAGCAGCACCGGCACCGCGACCTGCACGTCGCCGAGGTCGGCGAGGATCTCCGAGAAGCCGTCCGGGCGGACCAGGACCCGGCTCAGCCGCGCGTCCTCGCGCAGCAGCGGGCCGTGCGCGAGGACCTGCCAGGTGATCAGGGCGAAGAGGAGCGCCGGGACGCCCTGGAGGGCGAGGAAGACGGCGTAGGAGCGGCGGGCTGAGGTCGGCACCCGCCCAGCTTCGCAGGTCCGGCGGAGAAGGAGGCCGTACGGCCGGCCGGGAGAGGAAGGAGGTCGGCCGCCCCGGAACAGGGGGGGTGGTTCCGGGGCGGCCGTCCGGATCGGAACGTCGCGCGCCCCGGGGGGTTTGGGGCGGCGACCGTCCGATCGGTGAGGAGATCCCGGAGCCGTCAGGCCCCGGTTGTGTGCGCGAGGGCACGACCAGGTCGAAGCTGGGGAGGCCCCGGCCCGATGCCGCCCGCAGTCCCCTGCGGGCGGGGTGTATCTCTCAACGATGAAGAACCTACGGCAGCCGGTGGCGCTTGGGCAGACGGAATCGCGTCCCGCCATCCACCTCGCACACCTTCTTCACACGGCCTGCCGCAGCGTCCCTCAGCGGTGCGGAGGGCGTGTTGCGAAACTCCCGTCGTTCGCCCGGAGGGCGGGCGCGCGGCAGACGGGAGTTTCGCAGCACGCCCGGGGTGCTCAGATGCGCGCGAACGCCTGCTCGATGATGTCGAGGCCCTCGTTCAGCAGGTCCTCACCGATGACCAGCGGGGGCAGGAAACGCAGCACGTTGCCGTAGGTGCCACAGGTCAGGACCAGCAGGCCCTCGGCGTGGCAGGCCTTGGCCAGCGCGGCGGTCGCCTCCGGGTTCGGCTCCTTGGTGGCGCGGTCCTTGACCAGTTCGATCGCGATCATGGCGCCGCGGCCGCGGACGTCACCGATCACGTCGAACTTCTCGGCCATGGCGGCGAGGCGGGACTTCATGACCGCCTCGATGTTCTTCGCCTTGGCGTTGAGGTCCAGCTCCTTCATGGTCTCGATGGCGCCCAGCGCACCGGCGCAGGCCACCGGGTTGCCGCCGTAGGTGCCGCCCAGGCCGCCCGCGTGCGCGGCGTCCATGATCTCGGCACGGCCGGTCACGGCGGCCAGCGGCAGACCGCCGGCGATGCCCTTGGCCGTCGTGATCAGGTCCGGGACGATGCCCTCGTCCTCGCACGCGAACCACTGGCCGGTGCGGCAGAAACCGGACTGGATCTCGTCGGCGACGAACACGATGCCGTTGTCGCCCGCGAACTTCACGATCTCCGGCAGGAAGCCCTTGGCCGGCTCGATGAAGCCGCCCTCACCGAGCACCGGCTCGATGATGATCGCGGCCACGTTCTCCGGGCCGACCTGCTTGGTGATCTGGTCGATGGCCTGCTTGGCGGCCTCCGGGCCCGCGTTATCCGGGCCGGTCGGCCAGCGGTAGCCGTAGGCCACCGGGACGCGGTACACCTCGGGCGCGAACGGACCGAAGCCGTGCTTGTACGGCATGTTCTTCGCGGTCAGGGCCATCGTGAGGTTCGTACGGCCGTGGTAGCCGTGGTCGAACACGACGACCGCCTGGCGCTTGGTGTAGGCGCGGGCGATCTTGACGGCGTTCTCGACGGCCTCCGCGCCGCTGTTGAACAGCGCCGACTTCTTCGCGTGGTCGCCCGGGGTCAGCTCGGCGAGCGCCTCGGCGACCTCCACGTAGCCCTCGTACGGGGTGACCATGAAGCAGGTGTGGGTGAAGTCGGCGAGCTGGGCGCTCGCGCGGCGGACGACGGCCTCGGCGGACGCGCCGACGCTGGTCACGGCGATGCCGGAGCCGAAGTCGATCAGGCGGTTGCCGTCGACGTCCTCGATGATCCCGCCGCCCGCGCGCGTGGTGAACACGGGCAGCACGGAGCCCACGCCCTGCGCGACCGCGGCGGTACGGCGGGCCTGCAGCTCCTGCGACTTCGGGCCGGGGATGGCGGTGACGACGCGGCGCTCCTGCGGAAGTGCGGTCATGCGGGGCTCCTGGGGTATTGCGGGACACTTTCGTTCTTTTCTCGCAGGCTAGGACCACGACCGGACAGTGGGCATGCTCCATGTGGGCGTTGTCGGCGGGGCCCGTTGTCCGTGGTGGACATAGCAGCCCGAGGGGAGGTACGCCCGGTCGGCCCGACCTCTCGGCCGCGTAAGCGGTGAACTCGCCCTGTCGGGGCGTTAGATTGGCTCGCTGACGGTGGACGGAACGGCAGGTCAGGGGGCACAGCAGATGGACAGCGACGGGACCCGGGACCCGCGCGGCACGCACGCGCATCCGGTGCCACGCCCTGCGGCACCGGCGGAGGGCTCCACGCCGCCCGCGGCCGGCTCCGGGCCGCCCGCCCGGAGTTCCGCCGTACCGCCCATGCCCGCGGCCCCGCCCGGCGCCCCGCCGAGGCCCGACGGGTCGGCGTACCTGACCTGGCTGCGCGCCCCGCGCCCGGAGGCGGCGCCCGGCGTCTGGCGGTTCGGGCACCGGCCCCGCCCCGCCGAGGAACCCGAGCGGATCCCGGCCCGGCAACTGCTCAGCGGCGCGCTGATCGCGTTCCTGGTGGGCTGGCTGGTCTGGTCCCTGCTGTGGAACGGCTACCTCGGCGGCTGGTGGGTGCTGCCCCTGGAACTGTTCACGCCGGACTCCTGGCGGCAGAGCAACGACCGCGTCGGCAACGCGATCCTCTGGTACGGCTACTACACGGTCATCGCCCTCGCCATCATGCTGGTCGTCGGCCGCCTCGGCCGCTGGGGCGAGGTCTGGCGCCGCTACGGCCCGCCCGCCTGGACCCAAGGGCAGCCCGAAAACATCCCCCCGCCCGCCCCCGAGCAGGACCCCGCCGAGTGGCCGCAGCTGCGCCGGGCCGGCGCCCCGGAGGCCGCCGAACGGCTCGCCACCGAGGCCAGGGCCGGCCTCCTCCGGGACGTCGACCACGCCCGGATCAGCCGCGCCTGGCAGGGCGTACGGTCCGGCCGGCACAGCCTCTCGGCCTTCACAAGTGCCGTACTCACCGACGGCGCCGCCGCCTGCGCCCACCCCTCCGGCGATCGCGACCTGCCCGCCCGGCACGCCCGGCACGACCTGCTCACCGGCCAGGTACGGCTCGGCACCGCCGCCGACGACCCCCGCAACCCCTACGGCTACCGCGGTGCCGGACTCGCCCTCGACCCCGACCTGCTCGGCACGTCCCTGGTCGCCGTCGGCCCGGCCGGCTCCGGCAAGACCGGCACCCTGGTCCGGCCGCTCGCCGAGTCGCTGTGCCTGCACGCCCTCGCCGGGCGCGCCGCCGTCGTCGTGGTCGGCGCCGCCGGCGCGGGGCTCGGCCCGGCCGAGTCCTTCGACGTCGTCGTCCGCATCGGGCATCCCGAGTCCGTCTACGACCTCGACCTCTACGGCGGCACCACCGACCCCGACGAGGCCGCCGCCATACTCGCCGAGGCCCTCGTCGGCGACCTCACCGACCCGCACCCCGGCGGCGACAGCCGCCGCTCCACCACCGTCCTCGCCCAGCTCCTCGGACCGTTCCGCGCCGTCCACGACCGCTTCCCGTCCGTCCCCGAACTGCGCCAGCTCCTCGACGGCACCCCCGGCCCGCTGGCCGCCCTGCGCAAGGCGCTCACCGACACCGGGCAGGAGTCGCTGCTGCGCGAACTCGACGCACGCGAACGGCAGATGGCCCACCCCGGGGACGTCGGCACGGTCCTCGCCGACCGGATCGCCCTGCTCGACCGGCCCGCCTTCGCCTCCTTCTTCGACACCTCGGGACAGTCGCGGCCGTTCTCCCTGAAGGCGCTCGACCACCCGGTCCGCGTCCGCATCGACCTGCCGCAGCGCGGCCACGCCGACGCCTCCCGGATCCTCGCCCGCCTCGTCCTCGCCCAGTTCACGGCGAGCGTCGCGGCCCGCGAGGACCGGTCCCTGTTCGCCTGCCTGCTGCTCGACGACGCCACCGGCGCCGTCACCCCGGAGGCCGTGCGCGGCATCCAGCGGCTGCGGTCCGCCGGCGCCGGCGCCGTGCTCACCCTGCGCACCCTGGACGACGTACCCCGGCCGCTGCGCGGGCCGCTGCTCGGCGCGACCGGCTGCCGGATGGCCCTGTCGGGGCTCACCCCCTGGGACGGGCAGGACTTCGCCGAGGTCTGGGGCAAGGAGTGGACCGAGACCCGCGACGTCACCGACCGGCAGATCATCGCCGAGACCCCGGCAGGCAAGGCCGTGCACATGCTGCGCCGGGTCATCACCGGCCAGGCGCCGACCGCCCGCGCCGTCACCGTCCGGCAGGTCGAACGCGAACGCTGGTCCGCCTCCGAGCTGGCGCACGGGGTGCCGCCGGGCCACGCGGTGCTGTCCCTGACGACCGTGCGCGGCGAGCACGCGCCCCCGGTGCTGGTGGACCTGCGGGGCTGAGATCCGTTGCCGGCGGGGAGTGGCGGACGCCGGACCGCGGCGTCCGGGTCTGGCGCGGGCTGCGGGGATCGACGGATCGTACGGTGCGGCAGAATCGGCCTAGGCTGTTCATACGCGACGGCCAAAATCCGGAACGTCGTTCTCCGAAACTCCTTGAAGGCCCCATGCCCCCGACGCTCGCCTCGCTCGTCCACCACACCGCGCTCAAGCTGACCGTGCGCGCGGGGGAGGACCGCCTCGACGTGCCCGTCCGCTGGGCCCACGTCAGCGAGCTGGCCGACCCCGTCCCCTACATGGAGGGCGGGGAGCTGCTGCTGATCACCGCCCTCAAGCTGGACGCGGAGGACCCGGTGGCGATGCGCCGCTACGTGAAGCGGCTGGCCGGGGCCGGTGTGGTCGGGCTCGGCTTCGCGATAGGCGTCAACTACGACGACATCCCCGCCGCACTCGTCGACGCCGCCGCCGAGGAGGGGCTGCCGCTGCTGGAGGTGCCCCGGCGCACCCCGTTCCTCGCGATCAGCAAGGCGGTGTCCGCCGCCATCGCCGCCGACCAGTACCGGGCGGTCACGGCGGGCTTCGCCGCGCAGCGCGAACTGACCAAGCAGGCCCTCACCGCCGGCCCCGAGGGTTGCCTCGCCGCGCTCGCCGGCCAGGTCGACGGGTGGGCGGCCCTCTACGACGCGTCCGGCGCCGTCGTCGCCACCGCGCCCGAATGGGCGGGCCGCAGGGCGGCGCGGCTGACACCGGAGGTGGAACGGCTCCGGGACCGCCCGGCACCCGCCTCCTCGGTGGTCGGCGGGCCCGAACACGAGGACCGGATCGAACTGCACTCCCTCGGCACCGGCCGCCGGCCGCGCGCGGCCCTCGCCGTCGGTACGGCCGCCACCCTCGGCACCGCCGAGCGCTACGCCGTGCACTCCGCCATCGCCCTGCTCACCCTCACCACCGAACGCTCCCGCTCGCTGCACGCGGCCGAGCAGCGGATCGGGGCGGCGGTGCTGCGCATGCTGCTCGCCGGACAGCCCGACCACGCCCGGGCCGTCGCCGGCGACCTGTACGGCGGGCTGCTCGACGCCCCGTTCCGGATGATCGTCGCCGAACAGCCGGCGGGCGGGGACCCCCTCGGGGCCCTCACCGAAGCGGTCGAGTCGGCGGCCGCCCGCTCCGGCGAGGCCGTCCTCGTCGTCCCGGAGGGGGAGCGGCTGGTGGTGCTCGCGGCCGACGGCGGTGCGGCCGTGGCCGCCTGCTCCGTGCACGCCGCCGCGCTGGAGTCGGCGCGGGCCGTGCCCGAACCGGCGGGCGACGAGGACGAACTGGTCGTCGGTCTGTCGGCTCCCGTCGGCACCGTCGCCGCTGCCGCCGCCTACAAGCAGGCCGAGCAGGCGCTGTCCGTGGCCCGGCGGCGCGGCCGGGTCCTGGTCGAGCACGAGCAGGTCGCGGCCGGTTCGGTACTGCCACTGCTGGCCGACGACGCGGTACGGGCCTTCGCCGACGGCCTGCTGCGCGCCCTCCACGAGCACGACGCCACCGGCCGCGGCGACCTGGTCGCCTCCCTCCGCGCCTGGCTCTCCCGCCACGGCCAGTGGGACGCGGCCGCCGCCGACCTCGGCGTCCACCGCCACACCCTCCGCTACCGCATGCGCCGCGTCGAGGAGATCCTCGGCCGCTCCCTGGACGACCCCGACGCCCGAATGGAACTCTGGCTGGCCCTGAAGGCGACGTCCTCCAGCCCGCCCGGCGACTGAGGGCGAGACGCCGTCGGCGGGGGCTGAGGACCGCTGGCCGGCGCGGGTCCGTCGTGGCCGGTCGCGCAGTTCCCCGCGCCCCTGGGGAGTCGCAGTTCCGGTCGCCGCATGACCGACCGGGCCGCAGCCCCGCCAGGGGCGCGGGGAACTGCGCGATCAGCCCCAGCGTGCCCGCACCCGGCAACGGCGCCCGCCGCCCGAAGGCCGACCGCAGGTCACCCCACCCCGCCAAACCGGCGTATCCACCCCCCGTACCCGTACACCCCGGACAAGCGACCCCGCCGCCCCCCACCCCTACCGTGGACCACGAACCGATCGCACACCTCTCACGCGGAAGGGCCGGGACTCGACAATGACTTCCACCCACGCCTTCTGGCTCGCCGGCCGCCAGGCCACCGGCGAGGCCACCTTCGACGTCACCTCCCCGTGGGACGGCCGCCTCGTCGGCACGGTCAGCGTCCCGACCGACGCCCAGGTCGAAGAGGCTGTCGCCGCCGCCCACGCCGTCCGCGAGGACTTCGCCGCCACCCCGGCCCACGTGCGCGCCGCCGCCCTCGACCACGTCAGCAAGCGCATCGCCGAGCGCGCCGAGGAACTGGCCCAGCTGATCTCCGCCGAGAACGGCAAGCCGATCAAGTGGGCCCGTGGCGAGGTCGGCCGCGCGGTCTCCGTGTTCCGGTTCGCCGCCGAGGAGGCCCGCCGGTTCAACGGCGGCGAGGCCCAGCGGCTCGACACCGACGCCGGCGGCCAGGGCCGGCTCGCCCTCACCCGCCGCTTCCCCAAGGGCGTCGTCCTCGGCATCGCGCCCTTCAACTTCCCGCTGAACCTGTGCGCCCACAAGATCGCCCCCGCGATCGCGGCCGGCGTGCCGATCATCCTCAAGCCGGCCCCGGCCACCCCGCTGTCCGGCCTGATCCTCGGCGATCTGCTCGCCGAGACCGAGGGCCTGCCGGCCGGCTCGTGGTCGATCCTGCCGGTGACCAACGACAAGATGCCCGCCCTGGTCCAGGACGAGCGCCTGCCGGTCATCTCCTTCACCGGCTCCGAGAAGGTCGGCTACGCGATCATGGACTCGGTGCCGCGCAAGCACTGCACCCTGGAGCTGGGCGGCAACGGCGCGGCCGTCGTCCTCGCCGACTACGCGAGCGACGCCGACCTGGACTGGGCCGCTCAGCGCATCGCGACCTTCTCCAACTACCAGGGCGGCCAGTCCTGCATCTCCGTGCAGCGGGTCATCGCCGACGCCTCGGTGTACGACCGCCTGCTGCCGCGCATCGTCGCCGCCGTCGAGGCCCAGGGCACCGGTGACCCCGCCGACGACGCGACCGACGTCGGCCCGCTGGTCAGCGAGGACGCCGCGAAGCGGGTGGAGTCCTGGGTGGACGAGGCCGTCGCCGCGGGCGCCGAGCTGCTCACCGGGGGCAAGCGCGACGGCGCCGCCTACGCGCCGACCGTCCTGACCGGCGTACCGGCGGACACGACCCTGTCCTGCGAGGAGGTCTTCGGACCCGTCCTCTCCGTGCAGAAGGTGACCGGAGAGGCCGAGGCGTTCGCCGCGGTCAACGACTCCAAGTACGGCCTGCAGGCGGGCGTGTTCACCCACGACGTGCAGTCGGCCTTCCGCGCCCACCGCGCCCTGGAGGTCGGCGGCGTAGTCGTCGGTGACGTCCCGTCCTACCGCGCCGACCAGATGCCGTACGGCGGCGCCAAGCAGTCCGGCGTGGGCCGCGAGGGCGTGAAGTTCGCGATGGACGACTACACATACGAGCGCGTGCTGGTCCTCACCGGTCTCGCGCTCTGACCTGCCACGGACAGGTCGGAGAACCGGACGGCCGCAGCCCACTGTGCGGGGGCTGCGGCCGTCCGCCGTTCGCACGCCTGTCCCCGCCCGCTTTTCCCGTCGCTTTCCTGTTCCCCGGTAAAGGATTCGGCATCGGCGGTTCAAGATCCCTACTCCGGGTCTTGTCCTGTCCATGACTCACCCGATGTGATGCGCCTGACCACCACGTCCGGATGAGGACGTCCCGGTATCACTCAGGGGAACACATGCAGATAGCCCGTCCCGGGCGCGGCGTCGCGGCGTCCGCCGCCACCGTCGCGCTCGTCGCCGCCGCACTGGCGGTCACCTCCCAGGCCGGCGCCACCAGCGCCGCGCCCTCCGCCGTGCCGCACACCTTCGCGGCCCCGGCCGTCGCGGGGCACGCCCTGGTCCGGGGCGCGACCAGCCCGCTGCCCATCGGCCAGTGCCAGTCCAAGTGGCACATCAACTGCTACAACCCGCTGCAGTACCGCACCGCCTACCACCTGAACCCGCTGTACAAGAAGGGCATCACCGGCAAGGGCCGGACGATCGTCATCGTCGACTCCTTCGGGTCCCCGACCGTCCAGCACGACCTGGACGTCTACAGCAAGCAGTTCGGGCTGCCCCGCACCAAGGTCAAGGTCGTCAAGTGGGGCCATGTGCCCAAGTTCGACCCCAAGAACTCGGACATGACCGGCTGGGCCGGCGAGACCAGCCTCGACGTCGAGATGGCGCACGCCGTCGCGCCGGGCGCGAAGATCGTCCTGGTGGAGACCGCGGTCGCGGAGACCGAGGGCACCACAGGCCTGCCCGAGATGATGTCCGCCGAGAAGCACCTGATCGACCACGGCGTCGGCGACGTCATCAGCCAGAGCTTCGGCGCCACCGAGAACACCTTCCCCGGTTTCGCCCGGGGCGACTTCACCAGCATCAAGAAGCTGCGGTACGCCTTCGAGGACGCCCGGCGCAAGCACGTGACCGTGCTCGCCTCCTCCGGTGACGGCGGCGCCACGGACAGCACCGCGGACGGCAAGGGCTACTACAAGAAGCGCGTCAACTCCTGGCCCTCCTCCGACCCGCTGGTCACCTCCATCGGCGGCACCCAGCTCCACCTGAACGACAAGGGCGAGCGCGTCAAGCCGGACAGCGTCTACAACGACTACGGCGCGGGCGGCGGCGGCCAGTCCCACGTCTTCACCCGCCCCTCGTACCAGAACGGCGTGAAGAAGACCGTGGGCAGCCGCCGAGGCACCCCGGACATCTCCATGGCCGCCGCGGTCAACGGCGGCGCCTGGGTGTACTCCAGCTACGACCCGACCTCCGTCGGCTGGGACGTCTCCGGCGGCACCAGCGAGGCCGCCCCGCTCTTCTCGGGCATCATCGCGCTCGCCGACCAGGCCGCCGGCCACCGCGTGGGCGACATCCACGAGGCCCTCTACAAGCTCCTCAAGCACAAGGACCGGGGCATCGTCGACGTCAACGACGGCACGGACAACAGCTATGAGGGCGTCAAGGGCTACAAGGCCGTCAACGGCTACGACATGGCGACCGGCGTCGGCACGCTCGACGCCCTCCGCTTCGTCCCGGCCCTGGCGAAGGCCGCCCGCCACGGCTGACACCCGGGCCACGGCCTGACAGCGCCACACCCAGCGTCACACGAGGGACCCGGCACCGCGGCTTTCCGGTGCCGGGTCCCTCGCGGTCCCGAGGGACCCAGGGCCTGTCCGGCGGATCATGCCGCAGACGCGGGGCTCGCCGGTGCTGAGTAGGTCCCGCCGATTTCCTGCGACCTGATCCGCCGGACAGGCCCTAATCGGCCGATCGGACGCGCGAGGGGTGGTGAGGCCCCGCCGATTCGGGTACCAACGATCCAGTAGCAACCGGTCGGTAGCGACCGGTACCCATCGTCCCTCTTCGCGGCGAGGTGAGCCTCATGTCCGCCCCCACCACCCAACGCACCACCGTCACCGAACGCGAGGCACGCCAGGTGGCGGAGGCCGCCCGGGAACAGGACTGGCGCAAGCCCAGCTTCGCCAAGGAACTGTTCCTCGGACGCTTCCGGCTCGACCTCATCCACCCCCACCCCCTCCCGGACGACGAGGCCGTACGGCGCGGCGAGGAGTTCCTCGCACGGCTGCGCGACTTCTGCGAGAGCACGGTCGACCCCGCCCGCATCGAGCGCGAGGCCCGCATCCCCGACGAGGTCGTCGCGGGCCTGAAGGACCTCGGCGCCCTCGGCATGAAGATCGACCCCAAGTACGGCGGTCTCGGCCTCACCCAGCTCTACTACAACAAGGCCCTCGCCCTCGTCGGCTCCGTCAGCCCCGCCGTCGGCGCGCTGCTCTCCGCACACCAGTCCATCGGTGTGCCCCAGCCGCTCAAGATGTTCGGCACCCAGGAGCAGAAGGACGCCTTCCTGCCCCGCTGCGCCCGCACCGACATCTCCGCCTTCCTGCTCACCGAGCCGGACGTCGGCTCCGACCCGGCCCGCCTCGCCACCACGGCCGTACCGGAGGGCGACGACTACGTCCTCGACGGGGTGAAACTGTGGACCACCAACGGGGTGGTCGCCGACCTGCTCGTCGTCATGGCGCGCGTGCCGAAGTCCGAGGGGCACAAGGGCGGCATCACCGCCTTCGTCGTCGAGGCCACGTCCGAGGGCATCACCGTCGAGAACCGCAACGCCTTCATGGGCCTGCGCGGCATCGAGAACGGCGTCACCCGCTTCCACCAGGTGCGGGTCCCCGCCGCGAACCGCATCGGCCCCGAGGGTGCCGGCCTGAAGATCGCCCTCACCACCCTGAACACCGGACGCCTCTCCCTGCCCGCGATGTGCGCGGGCGCCGGCAAGTGGTGCCTGAAGATCGCCCGCCAGTGGGCCGCCGAACGCGAGCAGTGGGGCAAGCCGGTCGCGCTGCACGAGGCCGTCGGCGCCAAGATCTCCTTCATCGCCGCGACCACCTTCGCCCTGGAGGCCGTCCTCGACCTGTCGTCCCAGATGGCCGACGAGGACCGCAACGACATCCGCATCGAGGCCGCCCTGGCCAAGCTGTACGGCTCCGAGATGGCCTGGCTGATGGCCGACGAACTCGTCCAGATCCGCGGCGGCCGCGGCTACGAGACCGCCGAGTCGCTCCGCGCGCGCGGCGAACGCGGGGTGCCCGCCGAACAGATCCTGCGCGACCTGCGCATCAACCGGATCTTCGAGGGCTCCACCGAGATCATGCACCTGCTCATCGCCCGCGAGGCCGTCGACGCCCACCTCTCCGTCGCCGGCGACCTCATCGACCCCGACAAGTCCCTGTCCGACAAGGCGAAGGCGGGTGCCGGAGCCGGCGTCTTCTACGCCAAGTGGCTGCCGAAACTCGTCGCCGGACCAGGCCAGCTCCCCACGGCCTACGGCGAGTTCAAACGCGAGGTCGACCTCTCCGGCCACCTCCGCTACGTCGAGCGGCACGCCCGCAAACTCGCCCGGTCCACCTTCTACGCCATGTCCCGCTGGCAGGGCCGGATGGAGACCAAGCAGGGCTTCCTCGGCCGGATCGTCGACATCGGCGCCGAACTGTTCGCGATGAGCGCCGCCTGCGTACGCGCCGAACGGCTGCGCGCCGAGGGCGACCACGGCCGCGAGGCCTACCAACTCGCCGACGCCTTCTGCCGCCAGGCCCGCATCCGCGTCGAGGAACTCTTCAACCGGCTGTGGACCAACACCGACGACCTGGACCGCACGGTGGTCAAGGGCGTCCTCGGCGGTGCCTACGAGTGGCTGGAGGAAGGGATCATCGACCCCTCGACGGACGGCGCGTGGATCGCCGACGCCACCCCGGGCCCGAGCGAGCGGGAGAACGTACGGCGGCCGTTCGCCGGCTGACGCCGTACGCACGTCCGGACATTCCTCACATCAGGCCGTGAAAGCCGCCGACGCGCCCGCTCGGGGGACGCGCTGCCCGCGCGGGCGCCGGCAGCGGCCACAATGGGGGGATGAGCGACAGCCCAGCCCCACTCGCGGACCCGCACCTCGTCTTCGATCCCGGCGCCGGCGACGGCCCCAGGGACGTGGTGATCCTCGGCTCCACCGGGTCCATCGGCACCCAGGCCATCGACCTCGTACGGCGCCACCCGGA
Organism: Streptomyces sp. NPDC047028; assembly: GCF_040644095.1. Lineage (NCBI taxonomy): Bacteria > Bacillati > Actinomycetota > Actinomycetes > Kitasatosporales > Streptomycetaceae > Streptomyces > Streptomyces sp. NPDC047028. The sequence goes on along the minus strand of NZ_JBEYVS010000020.1, from coordinate 2,948 downwards.
CCGGTTCCGGGTCACCGCGCTCTCCGCCAACGGCGGACGCGTCGCCCTCCTCGCCGAGCAGGCCCACACCCTCAAGGTGCGGACCGTCGCCGTGGCCCGCGAGGACGTCGTACCGGCCCTGCGCGAGGCGCTCACCGCCCACTACGGCGCAGAGCCGCTCCCGGAGATCCTCGCCGGACCCGACGCGGCCACCCTGCTGGCGGGCTCCGACTGCCACACCGTGCTCAACGGCATCACCGGCTCCATCGGCCTCGCGCCCACCCTCGCCGCCCTGGAGGCGGGCCGCACCCTCGCGCTCGCCAACAAGGAGTCGCTCATCGTCGGCGGTCCCCTGGTGAAGGCGCTCGCCAAGCCCGGTCAGATCATCCCGGTCGACTCCGAGCACGCCGCGCTGTTCCAGGCCCTCGCCGCCGGTACCCGCGCGGACGTCCGCAAGCTCGTCGTCACCGCCTCCGGCGGCCCCTTCCGCGGCCGTACCAAGGCCGAGCTGGGAGACGTCACCGTCGAGGACGCCCTCGCCCACCCCACCTGGGCGATGGGCCCGGTGATCACCATCAACTCCGCGACCCTGGTCAACAAGGGACTGGAAGTCATCGAGGCACACCTCCTCTACGACATTCCCTTCGACCGCATTGAGGTGGTCGTGCACCCGCAGTCGTATGTTCATTCGATGGTCGAGTTCACCGACGGATCCACGATCGCCCAGGCGACGCCGCCCGACATGCGCGGGCCCATCGCCGTCGGCCTGGGCTGGCCCGAGCGCGTCCCGGACGCCGCGCCGGCCTTCGACTGGAGCAAGGCCGCCACGTGGGAGTTCTTCCCGCTGGACGACGAGGCGTTCCCCTCGGTGAACCTCGCCCGGCACGTGGGGCGGCTCGCGGGCACCGCCCCGGCGGTGTTCAATGCCGCCAACGAGGAGTGCGTCGAGGCTTTCCGCAGCGGCGCCCTGCCCTTCAACGGCATCATGGAGACCGTCACCCGGGTGGTGGAGGAACACGGCACCCCCGTCGCGGGAACTTCACTCACCGTGTCGGACGTCCTCGAAGCGGAGACCTGGGCGCGGGCCCGGGCCCGTGAACTGACCGGCCAGACGGAGACCGCGGAGGCGCGTGCATGACGACCTTGATGTTCATCCTCGGCATAGTGGTCTTCGCGGTCGGCCTGCTCGTCTCGATCGCGTGGCACGAGCTGGGGCACCTGTCCACGGCCAAGCTCTTCGGCATCCGCGTCCCGCAGTACATGGTCGGCTTCGGCCCGACCATCTGGTCGCGCACCAAGGGCGACACCGAGTACGGCATCAAGGCGGTCCCGCTCGGCGGCTACATCCGCATGATCGGCATGTTCCCGCCCGACGACGCCGGCCGGGTCTCCGCCCGCTCCACCTCGCCCTGGCGCGGCATGATCGAGGACGCCCGCTCGGCCGCCTTCGAGGAGCTGAAGGAGGGCGACGAGACGCGCATGTTCTACACGCGCAAGCCGTGGAAGCGCGTCATCGTCATGTTCGCCGGCCCCTTCATGAACCTCATCCTGGCCGTCGGCCTGTTCCTCACCGTGCTGATGGGCTTCGGCATCCAGCAGCAGACGACCACGGTCTCCTCGGTCTCGCCCTGCGTCATCGCTCAGAGCCAGAACCGAGACACCTGCAAGAAGTCCGACCCGGCCTCCCCGGCCCAGGCCGCCGGACTGAAGGCGGGCGACCGAATCGTCTCCTTCGACGGCAAGTCCACCAAGAACTGGGACAAGCTGTCGGACCTCATCCGGGACAGCGCCGGGAGGAACGTCGCGATCGTCGTCGAACGGGGAGGCCAGGAGCAGACCCTGCACGCGAAGATCGCCACGAACCAGGTCGCCGAGAAGGACTCCAGCGGCACCTACGTCCCGGGCAAGTACGTCAAGGCCGGCTTCCTCGGCTTCAGCTCCGCGACCGGCGTCGAACGGCAGAGCTTCGGCGAGTCGGTGACCTGGATGGACGACCGCGTCGGTGACGCCGTCGACTCCCTCCTCTCGCTGCCCGGCAAGATCCCGGCCCTGTGGGACGCGGCCTTCGGCGACGGCCCGCGCGAGCCGGACTCCCCGATGGGCATCGTCGGCGCCGCCCGCGTCACCGGCGAGATCGCCACCCTGAACATCCCGGCCTCCCAGCAGCTCGCGATGTTCGTCTTCGTCCTCGCCGGCTTCAACCTCTCCCTGTTCCTCTTCAACATGCTCCCCCTCCTCCCGCTCGACGGCGGCCACATCGCCGGCGCCCTGTGGGAGTCGCTGCGCCGCAACCTGGCCCGGGTGCTGCGCCGCCCGGACCCCGGCCCGTTCGACGTGGCGAAGCTGATGCCGGTGGCGTACGTGGTCGCGGGGATCTTCGTCTGCTTCACCCTCCTCGTCCTCGTGGCGGACGTCGTCAACCCGGTCAAGATCTCTTAGCCGGCACCCTCTGGCGGGCACCTGTCGGCAGCACCTCTTTCGGCGGCTCGGAACGGCTGGTTCCGGGCCGCCATCCATTGGGTGGGTTTGCCGGGCGGAATGTGCCGACGGCCCGGGCGGTGACGTAATCTCGGAGGCTGGAGCCCGCCGTTCACGGGACCGGACCTTGATCCACGACTTGGGGTTGCACAGCAGATGACTGCGATTTCTCTCGGCATGCCGTCCGTTCCGACCAAGCTCGCCGAGCGCCGCAAGAGCCGGCAGATCCAGGTCGGATCCGTGGCGGTCGGCGGGGACGCGCCGGTGTCGGTGCAGTCGATGACGACGACGCGGACGTCGGACGTGGGTGCGACGTTGCAGCAGATCGCGGAGCTGACGGCGTCGGGCTGCCAGATCGTGCGGGTGGCGTGTCCGACGCAGGACGACGCGGACGTGCTGGCGACGATCGCCCGCAAGTCGCAGATCCCGGTGATCGCGGACATCCATTTCCAGCCGAAGTACGTGTTCGCGGCGATCGAGGCCGGCTGCGC
>NZ_JBEYVS010000019.1:0-148051 GCF_040644095.1 Streptomyces sp. NPDC047028 | reverse complement strand
AGATCAACGTCCTCTACGCCATGCTCCGTGACCGCCAGCCCTTCCAGGCCCGAGCACCCCTGCGTCTCGTGGCTTGACAACAGCATTAGGCAGCCACCTCCTCGCGGGTGAACAGCCCGGCCCGTTCGGCGGCCCGGTCGCGCAGCCGGTGCACTGGTCCGAACAGCAGCTCGTCGCCGGCGGCCCGCTTGAAGTACAAGTGGGCCTCGTGCTCCCAGGTGAACCCGATCCCCCCGTGCAGCTGGATCGCCTCCCCGGCCGCACACCGCAGCGCTTCCAGCGCCTGCGCCAGCGCGAGTCCGCCCACGGTCTCCCCCTGAGCGACGGCCCAGGCCGCGTAACAGGCGGCCGACCGGGCCGCCTGCACGGCCACGTACACATCGGCCAGCCGGTGCTTGACTGCCTGGAAGGAACCGACGGGCCGCCCGAACTGCTCCCGCTGACCGACGTACTCCACGGTCCGCTCCAGCACCCGGTCGGCGGCCCCGACGGCCTCGGCGGCGAGCACGGCGGCGGCGGTGTCACCGACGGCGGCCAGCGCGGGCAGTACGTCGGCTTCCGCGCCTCCCAGCAACTCCGCTGCCGTGTCGCGCAGTTGGACCCGGCCCTGCGGTCGCGTCGCGTCGAGTGCCGTCTGCCGGGTCCGTACGACCCCCTGCGCGTCCCCCGCCACCAGGAAGAGCAGCGTCCGCGAGCGGGCGAACCCGCCGGTGTGCGCGGCGACGACGAGCAGGCCGGCGCCGTGCCCGTCCAGTACCTGGTCGACCTGCCCGTACAGCCGCCACCCCTCCGCCCCCCGGCGGGCCTGGACTCCTCCCGCCCGGCCGCCGCCGGCCCACGCCCCGCCGTTCCCGCCCGTCAGGGCGAGGGCGGTGGTGACGGCCGGGCCGGGGACGGCGAGGGCCGCGGTGAGCGTGCCGGCGGCCAGCCGGGGCAGCAGTCCGGCCCGCTGGGCCTCGGTGCCGAGGGCGAGGATCAGCGGGGCGGCGAGGACGGCGGTGGCGAACAGCGGGGTGGGCGCGAGCGCGCGCCCCACCTCCTCGCAGGCGAGGGCGAGTTCGGTGACCGAGCAGCCGACACCGCCGTACGCCTCGGGGAGCGCGAGCCCCGGCAGGCCGAGCCGGCCGGCGAGGTCCGCCCACAGGTCGAGGTCGTGGCCGGCCGGGGTGTCGAGGGCGGCCCGCAGTTCCCCGGCCCCGCAGCGTTCACTCAGCAGTTCGCGCAGGGTACGGCGGATCTCGTCCTGCTCGGCGGTGAGGCGCGTGTCCATGGCTGTCCCGTCCTCTCCTGATCTGACGGCCCGTCATATTAGGGGCCGGGAGCAGGGATGCCCAGAGGTACGCGGAGGACGTGATCTGATGTACCGTCAGATTCATGAGCCGAGGGAACCGAAAGGTCGCCGTGGTGGGTGCGGCCCTCTCCGACTGCGGCCGGGTGGACGACGCGACCCCGTACACCCTGCACGCCCAGGCGGCCCGCCGGGCCCTCGCGGACGCCGGTCTGGACCGCTCGCAGGTCGACGGCCTCGCCTCCGCCGGCCTGGGCACGCTCGCCCCGGTGGAGGTGGCCGAGTACCTGGGTCTGCGCCCCACGTGGGTGGACTCCACCTCGGTCGGCGGCTCGACCTGGGAGGTCATGGCGGCGCACGCGGCGGACGCGATAGCCGCCGGTCACGCGAACGCCGTCCTGCTGGTCTACGGCTCGACCGCGCGCGCGGACATCAAGGCGGGCCGCCGAACGGGCAACCTGTCCTTCGGCGCTCGCGGCCCCCTCCAGTTCGAGGTCCCCTACGGCCACACCCTGATCGCCAAGTACGCGATGGCGGCCCGCCGTCACATGATCGAACACGGAACGACCGTCGAGCAGTTGGCCCAGGTCGCCGTCCAGACCAGGGCCAACGCGGCGCTGAACCCCGAGGCCATGTTCCGCGAGCCCGTAACGGTCGACGACGTCCTGTCCGGCCCGATGATCGCCGACCCGTTCACCAAGTTGCACTGCTGCCTCCGCTCCGACGGCGGGGCGGCGGTCCTGCTGGCGGCCGAGGAGTACGTACGGGACTGCCGCACCGCCCCCGTCTGGATCCTCGGCACCGGCGAGCACGTCTCCCACGCGGCCATGTCGGAGTGGCCCGACTTCACCGTGTCCCCCGCGGCGGTGAGCGGCCGCCTCGCCTTCGAGCGGGCCGGGGTGCGCCCCGCCGAGATGGACTTCGCCGAGATCTACGACGCCTTCACCTACATGACCCTGGTGACGCTGGAGGACCTGGGCTTCTGCGCCAAGGGCGAGGGCGGGGCCTTCGTCGAGAAGGGGCGGCTGCTGGTGCGGGGCGGCGAGCTGCCGGTGAACACGGACGGGGGCGGGCTGTCGGCCCAGCACCCGGGTATGCGGGGGCTGTTCCTGCTGGTGGAGGCGGTCAGGCAGTTGCGGGGCGAGGGCGGTGACCGTCAAGTGCGTGCGCGGGCCGGCGGGTTGCCCCGCCTCGGGGTGGCGTCCGGTACGGGCGGCTGGTTCTGCTCCTCGGGCACGGTGGTGCTGGGCCGGGACTGAGGCCCCCCGAGGCGCGGCATCCTCAGCCACGCGCTGAACCGACCCGACCGGGGGCGGGGGGCCGGGGCACGGGGGGCCGGGGCACGGGGGGGCCGGGGCACGGGGGGGCCGGGTGATACTCCCCCCATGTCACACACCGATCTCCATGAACTGCTGAGGACACTGCGGGTCTGGTCGCCCGAGGTGACCGAGCTGCGCCCGTTCGACCCGGACACGGCACCGGACGCGCCGCTCGGCCTGTTCACGAGCTGGTTCGCGGAGGCGGTGGCCGCGGGGCAGCCGGAACCGCACACCATGTCCCTGGCCACGACCGACGAGGACGGCGACCCGGACGTGCGGATCGTGATGCTGCACGGCGCCGACGCGTCGGGCTGGTCCTTCGCGACCCACTCCACGAGCCGCAAGGGACGCGCCCTGGCCGCCCGCCCCCGCGCCGCCCTGGTCTTCTACTGGCCGGCGCTGGCCCGGCAGGTCCGGCTGCGCGGCCCGGTCACCGCCGCGCCCTCACCGGAGAGCCAGGCGGACCTGCACACCCGGTCGACGGGCGCCCTGGCGGCGGCCCTGACCGGCAGGCAGAGCGAGGTCCTGCCCTCCCTGGACGAGCTGCGCCGCACGTCGGAGGCCGCCTGGCAGCAAGCCCGGCGCAACCCGGCCGAACCCTCCCCGACCTGGACGCTCTACCGGCTGCGCCCGGAGACGGTGGAGTTCTTCCAGGGGGACGCCGAGCGACGGCACGTACGGCTGGAGTACGTGCGGAGGGGGGAGGACTGGCACCGGCAACTGCTGTGGCCGTAGCGGACCTTTGCCGGCGGCCGTGGCGAACCCCCAGGGGCCGTAGCGCCTCCGCCCCCTCACTCCCCGAACCCGTACACCGCGAAGTCGGCCACCTCCCGGTAGCCGAGGCGTTGGTACAGGGCGTTGCTGGTCGGGTTGGCCAGGTCGGTGAAGAGGAGCACCTCGGTGACTCCGGCCGCCACGGCCGCCGCGCTCACCTCGGCCGTCACCGCACCCGCGTATCCGCGTCCCCTGAGGTGGGCCGGGGTGTAGACGGGGGCCACGCGGACCTGGCCGGCGATCTCCGGTGTCGCCCCGGCCATGGAGACGGGCGTGCCGTCGGGGGTCTCCCACAGGGTGATGCCGCCGTAGGCGATGCGGGCGTCGGCCCACTGCTCGGCGGGCTGTCCCGCTCGCAGGCCCGCGGCTTCCTTGAACTCCGCGTGCCAGCGGATGAGCAGGTCCCGGTCGGCGGGGCCGGCGATCCGGGGGCGGCCCTCCGGTGCGGGGCGCGGGGGCGTCAGCCCGGTGAGGCGGTAGAGGCGTTCACGCTCCCGCAGCTCGGCCGTCGCCCCGGTCAGGCGCTCCCACTCCTTGGCGAAGGCCTCCGCCGTGTCCCGCTCGGCCATGACGTCGGGGACCGGCAGGCCGCGCTCGGCCAGGTGGGCCGCCAGCGCCTCGGCGTCGGCGACCGTGAGCGGGGTGATGTTGACGGGGAACGGCGGTGTCCGGAACCACACGCCCCGCACCCCGCCGGTGTGTTCGCCGAGTATGCCGTACCGGGGAGGCTCGTCGCCGTACATCCCCGGGCCACGGCGGCGCAGGGCGTCCGTCACCGTGAGCGGCACGGTGTGCAGGGCGGGCCGGGAGCTCAGGAAGTCCCCGGCGCGGCTCAGGAAGTCGTCCAGGTCGGCCGTCAGTTGCCAGTCAGCGGCGTCAGTGGCATCAGCGGGGCGGTCAGCGTCCATCCGCTCATGATCGCGCTCGGCTCGCCGGTCTGAACACCGGATTTCCGTCCCGGAACGCCACCTCCAGCTCCATTCCGGCCAGGGGCTCGCCGCAGTCCACCAGCTCCGTCATCATGCGCGGACCTTCGGCCAGGTCCACGACGGCGGCCACGTACGGGGTGCGGGAGCCGAAGGGCGGCAGGTCGTTGCGGTGGACCGTGGACCACGTGTAGAGCGTGGCCCGGCCGCTCGCCTGCTCCCAGGTGACGTCCTCGCTCCAGCAGTGGGGGCAGAACTCGCGCGGGTAGTGGTGGGCGCGGGCGCAGGCCGCGCAGCGGCGCAGCAGGAGCCGGCCCTGTGCGGCCGCGTCCCAGTAGGGGCGGGTGAAGGCGTCCGGTTCGGGGAGGTCGTATCGGGCCGTGGTCACGCGAACCACCCCGCCGCCGCGTCCAGCGACCACACCTGCCAGGACATGCCGAAGAACGCGACGGCGGAGATCAGCGCCATCATGGTGTTCTGGCCCTGCTCCGCCCAGTCGTGGATCATGAGAGTGAAGTACAGCGCGTTCAGCAGCAGCCCGGCGATCAGGGCCACGGGGGTCAGGAAGCCGAGGACCAGGCCGAGTCCGAGGGCGAGTTCGGCGTTGACGACGACGTACGCCATGATCTTCGGGCGGGGTTTCACGACCGTGTCGAAGCCGGACCGGACCGCTTCCCAGCGGTGTTTCGCCGCCACGTCCGCCGCCCAGGCGATGCCGGTTCCGCGCTCGAACCAGGCTTTCTTGTCCTTGTGCCGCCAGCTCTCCAGCCACCACAGGCCGAGGCCGATCCGCAGCACGGCGAGCCACTGTGCACCGTCGAGCCAGATCGCATGCATGAATCTGACGGTACGTCAGCTCACTGCTCCTTGCCGAGGGGGGTGCACGGTTTCCCTCACATCCGGGCCGGGTGCGACACCGGCCGCACGCACACCTTCCACAGCCGTGATCAATCCGCAACCAATTCCGGTCTTGACCGAGACCCATCAACGGGGCATGTGATTACGCTCGCGCTCATGGCCGTCTCCCGTCCCTCCGCCGCGCTCCTCCCACCGACCACCGACGACCGCCCGGTGTACGTCATCGGTGCCGGTCCCGGTGGCCTGGCCGCCGCGTACGCACTGCGGGCGCGCGGGGTACGGGCCGTGGTGCTGGAGAAGTCCGACGCGGTGGGCGCTTCCTGGCGCGGGCACTACGACCGGCTGCGGCTGCACACCACCCGCCGCCTGTCCGCCCTGCCGGGGCTGGCGATCCCGCGCCGGTTCGGGCGCTGGGTGGCCCGGGACGACGTGGTGCGGTACCTGGAGAAGTACGCCGAGCACCACGAGCTGGAGATCGTCACCGGCGTGGAGGTGTTCCGCATCGAGCGGGCGGCGGACGGCGAGGGCTGGCTGCTGCACGCGTCCGGCGGACGGCGGCTGACCGGCAGCGCGGTCGTCGTCGCCACCGGCTACAACCACACCCCGCGCGTCCCCGACTGGCCGGGCCTGGAGGGCTACGCCGGAGAGTTCCGGCACGCCGGGGACTACCGCAACGCCGAGCCGTACGCGGGCCGGGACGTGCTGGTCGTCGGCGCCGGGAACACCGGCGCCGAGATCGCCGTGGACCTGGTGGCGGGCGGAGCGGCGCGGGTGCGGCTGGCGGTGCGGACGGCTCCGCACATCGTGCGCCGCTCGACCTTCGGGTGGGCCGCCCAGTACTCGGGGGTGCTGATCCGGCGGGTGCCGGTGGGTCTGGCCGACCGGCTCGCCGGGGCGCTGGCCCGGCTGAGCGTGCCGGATCTGTCGGCCCGGGGTCTTCCCCGGCCCACCGAGGGCTGCCTCACCCGGGCCCGGGCGGGCGCGATCCCGGTGCAGGACGTGGGGGTCATCGACGCCGTGCGCACGGGGGCGGTGGAGGTCACGGCCGCCGTGGAGTCGTTCGAGGACGGGAAGGTGGTCCTCGCGGACGGGAGCCGGATCTCGCCGGACGCGGTGATCGCGGCGACGGGCTACGTCCGGGCGCTGGAGCCGGTCGTCGGGCACCTGGGCGTACTGGACGGGCACGGGCGGCCCGTGGCGCACGGGAAGCGGACACCGGCCGAGGCCCCCGGGCTGTACTTCACCGGGTTCACCAACCCCATCAGCGGGATGTTCCGGGAGCTGGCGCTCGACGCGGAGCGGATCGCGAAGGCGGTGGCCCGCCGGCTGCGGTAGCCGCACACCGCTCCGCACACACCGCTCCGCACGCCCCGGTCCGCGTACACCGGCGTGCGTACGCCTGCCCATGCGACCCTACGGAGCAGTAGCCTTCGTAACTTTGCCGTTCCAGCCCATTCCTGACGCTCCGTCAGTTCAAGTAACCTGACAGAGCGTCAGCAATTTGCCACCACGAGAGGGCGGGGCGGAACGATGCTTGGATCAACCCACGGCACCCTCACCACCGACGCCCGCCGGGCCCGGGTCATCGCCTGCGGCGAGCAGCGGACCGGACCGGTCGTGCACGGCCGGGCGGACGACGCCGACGACCTCGACGTCAGCGGGCGCCCCCTGTACGCGGACGTGCCCGATCTGGCACGGTTCTTCCGGCCCGAGTCCCTCGCCGTGATCGGCGCCTCCGACACCGAGGGGCGGCCCAACACGGGCATCACACGGCAACTGCTGGCCTGGGCCGAGCGGGTGGGGGCGCGGGTGCACCCGGTCCACCCGAGCAGGCCGTCGGTGTTCGGGATCCCGTGCCGGCCGTCGGTCGCCGAACTGCCCGAACAGGTCGACCTGGCCGTCCTGCTGGTGGCCGACCCGCTGCCGGTGATCGAGGAACTCGCCGAGGCCAAGGTGAAGTTCGCGGTCGCGTTCGCCTCCGGGTTCGCGGAGACCGGCGCGGCGGGCGCCGAGGCCCAGCGGCGGCTCGCCGAGGCGGTACGGCGGTCGGGGCTGCGGCTGCTCGGCCCGAACACCAACCTCAACGCCTTCGAGCGGTTCCGGGACGACCTCGACGGGCCGGCGATCGCGCTGATCACCCAGTCCGGTCACCAGGGCCGGCCCGTGTTCGCCCTCCAGGAGCTGGGCATCCGCCTCTCGCACTGGGCGCCGACCGGCAACGAGGCCGATCTGGAGACCGCCGACTTCATCTCCTACTTCGCCGAGCAGCCGGAGACCGGTGCCATCGCCGCCTATGTGGAGGGCCTGAAGGACGGTCGCGCGTTCCTGCTGGCCGCCGACCGCGCCGCCCGCCGCAAGGTGCCGGTGGTCGCGGTGAAGGTGGGCCGGACCGAGGCCGGGTCCCGTACGGCCGCCTCGCACACCGGCAAACTCACCGGCGCGGACGACGTCGTGGACGCGGCCATGCGCCAGTACGGCGTCGTCCGCGTCGACGGCCTCGACGAACTCCAGGACACCGCCGCCCTGCTGGCTCGGGCGCGGGCGCCGCTCGCCGAGGGGGTCGTCGTGTACTCCATCTCCGGCGGCACGGGCGCCCACGTCGCCGACCTGGCCGCCGGTGCGGGGCTGCGGCTCCCCCGCCTCTCGGAGCCGAAGCAGGCCGAGCTGCACCAGTGGATACCCGAGTACCTGAGCGTCGCCAACCCGGTCGACAACGGCGGGCACCCGGTCGGCGACGAACGCGGCCGGAAGATCATCGACGCGATCCTCGCCGACCCTGAGGTCGGGGTGCTGATCTGCCCGGTCACCGGCCCCTTCCCGCCGCTCAGCGACAAGCTGGTCCGTGACCTGGTGGACGCGGCCGAGCAGACCGACAAGCTGGTGTGCGTGGTGTGGGGATCGCCGGTCGGCACCGAGCCGGCGTACCGGGACGTCCTGCTGGGCTCCTCCCGGGTGGCCACCTTCCGCACCGTCGGCAACTGCCTGACCGCCGTGGGCGCCTGGCTCGCCCACCACCGCTTCACCGCCGACTACCGCTCCCCCTTCGACGAGGCCCCGCGCACCCTCTCCCCCTCCTACCGCAAGGCCGAGGCGCTGATCCGGCCCGGTCAGCAGCTCAGCGAGCACGCGGCCAAGCAACTGCTGCGCGCCTACGGCATCCGGGTGCCGCGCGAACAGCTGGTGACCAGCGCGGCGGCCGCCGTCCGGGCCGCCGCCCAGGTCGGCTACCCGGTGGTGATGAAGGCGTCCGGAGCGCGGATCGCCCACAAGACCGAGCTGGGCCTGGTGAAGATCGGCCTGACCTCGGCCAGCCAGGTCCGGGACGCCTACCGCGAGCTGACCGACATCGCCCGCTACGAGGGTGTCCCGCTGGACGGCGTGCTGGTCTGCCAGATGGTCGAGCAGGGCGTGGAGATGGTCGTCGGCGTCACCCACGACGACCTGTTCGGGCCGACCGTCACGGTGGGGCTCGGCGGGGTGCTGGTGGAGGTGCTGCGCGACACCGCCGTACGCGTGCCGCCGTTCGGGGAGCGGCAGGCCCGGGACATGTGCGCCGAGCTGCGCGGCCGGGCCCTGCTCGACGGGGTGCGGGGGCGGCCCCCCGCCGACCTGGACGCCCTGGTGGAGGTCGTGCTGCGGGTGCAGCGCATGGCCCTCGAACTGGGCGACCGGATCGCGGAGCTGGACATCAACCCGCTGCTGGTGCTGCCCCAGGGGCAGGGCGCGGTGGCGCTGGACGCGCTGGTGATGTGCCGGTGAGCGGCGGGGAGCACGCCGCCGGTGCCGTACGGCACGAGGTGCGGGAGCAGGTCGCGTACCTCACCCTCGACCGTCCCGAGGCCCTGAACGCGCTCACGCCGGCGCTGCGGGACCGGTTGACCGCGCTGCTGGAGCAAGCGTCGGCGGACCCGGACGTGCGGGCCGTCGTCCTCACCGGGACCGGGCGCGGGTTCTGCGCGGGCGCCGACCTCCGCGGCCCGGGCAGCGGTGGGGAGCGGGTCGCCGGGGACGTGGCCCGGACGATCCGGCTGGGCGCCCAGCGGCTGGTCTCCGCCGTGCTGGACTGCGAGAAGCCGGTGCTCGCCGCCGTGAACGGCACGGCGGCCGGGCTCGGCGCGCATCTCGCGCTCGCCTGCGACCTGGTGCTGGCCGCCGAGTCGGCCCGGTTCATCGAGGTGTTCGTGCGGCGCGGGCTGGTGCCGGACGGCGGCGGGGCCTATCTGCTGCCGCGGCTGACCGGTCCGCAGCGCGCGAAGGAGCTGATGTTCTTCGGGGACGCGCTGCCGGCGGCACAGGCGGAGCGCCTGGGCCTGGTCAACCGGGTCGTGCCGGACGCCGATCTGGCGAAGACGGCCCGCGAGTGGGCGGCCAGGCTGGCCGCCGGGCCCACCCGGGCCCTGGCGCTGACCAAGCAGCTCGTCAACGCCTCGCTCGACGGCGACCGGGCCGGCGCCTTCGCCGCCGAGGCCGCCGCCCAGGAGATCAACATGACGACCGGGGACGCCGGGGAGGGCCTGCGGGCCTTCGTGCAGCGCAGGAGCCCCGGCTTCCACGGCCGGTGACGCCGTCGGTGACCGGCGAGGTCACTGGAAGGTGGCATGCTGCGGGCGCAGCCCCAGCAGGACGCGGTGCGGGGCGTCGGCGATGGGGCGCTCGAAGGTCATGCCGTAGCGCTCGGCGAGCGTGAAGAAGCCGTCGGTGGAGGGGTCGTCGACGATCTGCTCGATCGTGCCGCGCACCTCCAGGTAGCGGTAGGGCTTGTCGGGGTCGTTGACGGAGAGGGTGGCCTGCGGGTTCTTCACGATGTTGCGGTACTTTTGACATCCTCCCCCTCTTAAAAGAGGGGGATTCCAACCTATACGGGCTGAGGTTCACGGACGCTCGACCGCCGCTTGGGCGGTGTCGTCCCTCCGGCACCGGCTGAGCGCCGGGGGCGGGGAATCCCACCCTGTCCTGCCGCGACGTTGATGCTTGCGTTGGTGTCTGCGTTGCAGGTGAAGCCGCAGGAGGAACACTCGAACTCGGCTTGGCTCTTGCGCGAGTTCTTGTCGATCCATCCGCAGGCACTGCATCGCAGGCTGGTGTAGGGGGCGAGTACGTCTTCGACCCGGCCGGGCGCTTTCTGTTCGGTGCGCTGCCGCAGCAGTCCCCAGCCTTGGGCGAGGATCGCCCGGTTGAGTCCGGCTTTGGCAGCGCGCCCGTTCCTGAGGTACTGGCCGGGTCGGTCGGGGTCGGGCTGCGCCTTGGCCTTGGCGGTCATCGTCTTGATGTTCAGCTTCTCGAACCGCACCAGGTCGTACGATCTGGCGAGCATGGTGCTGGTCTTCTCGCACCAGTCCTTACGCCGGTCGGCTTCACGAGCCTTGAGCCGGGCGACCTTCGCGTACTCGGATGCCTTGCGTTCACTGTCCTTCGGGGCCCGTGCCGCCCGCCGCTGGTGCTTACGGATCTGCGCCCGCTCGCGGGTCGTGAGCTGCGGACAGTTGAGGGTGCGGCCATCCGACAGCGCGGCCGTGATCTTCACACCTCGGTCGATACCGATGACCTCACCCGTGTCCGGTGCGGTGATGGGGCCGGGGATGACGGCGAACGCGATGTGCCACTGGCCGTTGCGGAAGGTGACACGGAACGTCTTCGCCTCCGGCAGCTCTGCGCGGGTGAGGCGGAAGCGGACCCAGCCGCAACCCGGCACCTTCACCTGCGCCCACCGGCGGTTCAGCTTCTGCACCACGACCGACCGGCCCAGGACCTGCTTGCCGGTCTTCGCGTTCAGCTTCGGCGAGCCATCCGGCTCATACTCGGGCACGCGGTCGGTGCCGATGACCCGGAAGCCTTCATGCCGGTACTTCTTGCGCCAAGTCGGCTCACCGAACCCGGAGGCGAAGCGGGCGTTCTTGGCCTTGGCGAAGTCCTTGAGCGCCTGCTGCTGCACGTCTGCGTTCCCGGATCCGAGCCATTCATTGTCGCGTCGGGCCTCGGTCAGCTGGCGGCACTGCTCGGCGAAACCCGGCGCGGACTTGCGCCAACCGCGCCAGTGGGAGTGTTGTTCGACGGCGAGGTTCCAGACGTACCGGGCGTGCGCGCAGTGCAAGAGCATCTGCTCTGCCTGCGCGGGCGTCGGGTACATCCGGTAACGTGACACGCCGCCACCATAGTGGCATGATGGCGGCATGGTCAAAGTCACGGTTCGCATCCCTGATGAGCTACACGCCCGGCTGGTCACGCAGGCGGAGGCCGACCGGCGGTCCCTCAACTCCGAGATCCTGCACCTGCTTGAGGGCGCCCTCGCCACCCTGGAGGGAAACGAGCAATCGCCCTGAAGGCGATTGCCCTTTCCTGCCCCACCGTTCGGGAGCAGGCATTCACCCAGCCCTGAAGGGCCGGGCACCCTGCCCGGCAAGCAAGGTGATGAACCACAGCAGTTCGCCATCCCAGCGGAACCAGACCGGGTCGCCCTGCACGGCACCGTCCGAGCGCAGGGTGCCCAGGCGGCCGAAGAGGGACCGTTCGACCAGATCGGTGTGGGAATCGGGGACCACGATTACGAGGAGGTCTCCAGCGTGCGACACGGACATCAGAGCTTTGTAGCCGTACTTGCGCGGACTCCGGCCACGACCGCCCGAGCTCTTCCTATCTGATGGCCCGTCATTTTCAATGGAGGGATGATGGGACACGCAGGAGCGGCAGCCGTCGCTGTCCGGTATCTGAGGTCGGCTCCGGCGGCGGGGCCGGTGGAGGCGTTGCCGCGGCCCGAGTTGCGGTGTGTCGGGGCGGACGAGCGGGCGCCGGTGGAGGCCAGCGAGTTCCGCCGTGTGCTCGGGAACTTCGCGACCGGGGTGACGGTCATCACCGCGCCCGGCACCGGGGACACGCCCGCACCGGCCGGCTTCGCCTGTCAGTCCTTCTCGTCGCTCTCCCTCAATCCGCCCCTGGTCTGCTTCATGGTGGGCCGTACGTCCTCGACCTGGCCGCGCATCGCCGCTGCGGGCGCCTTCTGCGTCAACGTACTCGGCGCCGGCCAGGGCGAGTTGTGCCGGGCCTTCGCGGTGAGCGGCGCGGACAAGTTCGCCGGGGTCGCCTACGACGCGGCGCCCGTCTCCGGGGCGCCGCGGCTGGCCGGCGCCGTCGCCTGGGTGGACTGCGCCGTCCACGCCATACACACCGGCGGTGACCACCTCGTCGTCGTCGGCCGGGTGCACGCCCTCGGCGCCGACGGGGAGGGCGCACCGCTGGTGTTCCACCGGGGGCGGTTCACCGGGCTGTCCGGCGCCTGAGACGGGCGCCTGCGGGCCTCAGGAGCGGGGTGCCGGGCCTCAGGAGAGGGCCAGGACGGGCTTCGGCGCCGTCGTCCGCCTGATCACCAGGGCCGACCGACCCTTCTACGTGCTTCCTGTTCGAGCGCACCAGCGCACGACGCCATACGTGTTCCTGTATTTCGAGCTTCCCTTCCCTGGTGTCTCGCGGGACTCCGAAATCAACAGGTCCACACAGACAAAGGCGCAGGTCATCGTATACGAGAAGCCTCGTAAGGGCTCGAAACCGTGGCAGGATTTTGAGCTGGTAAGACCCGGCGGTGCCCCATTACGGGCTCAGGGGTCATAGCTCACCCCTTCGCCGCCGACCGATACACCCCTCGAAGGAGAGGCGTGGCCCCTGTGGTCGCCGTTGGCAAGATGGTCCACGTGCTTGTAGCCATGCCAACTGCCCTCACCCTCGTGCGTAGCGTCCTGTTCCTGCTATGCTGTGCGGTCCTGCTCTTCGCCTTCTCCTACGTCCCCTTCCAGCGACGGCTGTTGCGCCAAGTGCGGATTCCGATACGGCGTTGGCTACGCCGCAGGAGGAGTGCGATACGGGCCCGCTACGACGGCCTCGTCAACACGCTCATGGGCCGCATGATCAGCCAGGTCGCCCCCGTCATCGCCGAAACTCTCCCGGACAGCGGCCTGCGGGCACGCCCCCTCATCGCGGAAGCCGCCTTGAAGTGGTGGCGAGCCGCCCTGTGGGCCATCCCAGCCCGGGCGCTCAGTCTCCTGATCCTCGTCTACTGCACGGCGAACCTTGAAGCGATCGTCGACTTCATCCGCAACCCGCCGAAGTACGACAATGACCTGCCACGCGATGCCACC
Source organism: Streptomyces sp. NPDC047028 (assembly GCF_040644095.1). Taxonomy (NCBI): domain Bacteria; kingdom Bacillati; phylum Actinomycetota; class Actinomycetes; order Kitasatosporales; family Streptomycetaceae; genus Streptomyces; species Streptomyces sp. NPDC047028. Next base: position 134,760 of record NZ_JBEYVS010000019.1, on the reverse strand, counting down.
AGCGGCTCCGAGCACAGCCACCGGCCAGACGCTCCGCCGCCAGACCCTCTGAGCTCACTCTTCAGAGGCATGAAGGACGCCGCCGCATGGATCATTCACAAAGTGACGGACGGAGTGTCTGCGATCGAACATCTCTGGTCCCTTGCCCCCTCCTGGGGGATCTTCACGCCCCTGACCTACCTCGTATTGATCCTTACGATCCTCCTGGCACTCAAGGCGCTCTACCCGTTCGCGATCGCCGTGACGAACGGGGCACGACAAATCCCGCCGGAGAACTCCGGTCGACAGCGCTCACCACGTCGCACCCGGCATCCCGCCACTGTCGATGACGAGGCCCGCTACAGGCCCGTTGTGGTGCTACTGCTGACCGCCGCCGACTGCGGTCGCACCTGGCGCGCATGGGGTCAAGGCTCCCCGCTGAACACGCCGCGAGTGTCTGTTCGCCGTGCCGAATACGTCATCCGGAATGCGTGGCGAACGGGAGGCGCATACAACTCTTGGTCAGAACGAGCGCGACAGCGTCACGCCCTCAAGGCCCACGCCGCCAAAGTGATCGGGGCTCTTCGCACGGTCGAAGCTCGCCAGTACACAGACCCCGACACCGGCATGGTCCTCCAAGAACTGGCCGACATGTTGCTCACCATCGCCGAGCGGTATGCGGAAGGGCGCCTCGGCCAGCTCCTGGATGATGTCGACACCATGGAGGCCGCCACCGATTACGAGTGGCTGCGCCTCCTGGGCGTCGGTGCGTTCGGCGTCGGGGCCCTGGTTGCGGCGTCGATGGCCAACCTGCCGGAGGAAGCCAACGGTGTCCTGGTCGGCCTAGCCCTGTTGCTGGCCGGCTCCTGGCTCTTCAGGCACAAGCTGACGCATCCGATGGACCTGCTTGATGTGTTGCGAAGCGCCGACCGAAAGTGACGCGCTCTCAAGGTGTTGGCAAGCCGACATCTGTGGCGAACAGCGATCACGGCGCCGTGTCTCGAAACCAAGGCTTGTGAGTCCGGACGCGACGACGAACACGATCGCTGACCAGCTCGTCGGCTACGCCCGCCCCTCCATCGACGACCAGGGAGCACAGCTTCAGCGCGACGCATTGACAGTCGTAGACTGCTCCCGCATCTTCGAGGACAAGGGCCAGCGGGAAGAACACCAACCGGCCAGAGCTCACGGCCGCACTGGACTACGCAAGATCCGGCGACACTCTGTGCGTGTGGAAGCTCGACTGCTTCGCCCGGTCCCTCATCGACCTCGTGACCATGGTCAACACCCTCCGGGACAGGGGCATCGGGTTCAAGGAGCTCACCAGTGCGCTGGCTGACATCGCCCCCGGCACGGCCGACGGCCGTCTCATGGCTTCAGGTGGTCGGGGCCATGGCGGAGTTCGAGCGCAGCCTCATCAAGGAGCGCACCCGTGCCGGACCGACGCAGCCAGGGCGCAGGGACGTATCGGCGGACGGCCGTCCGTGGTCGATGAGGACGCATTCACCTTGACCCGTGCCAGGGAGGCGAAGGGCGAGAGCGTGAGCGCCAAGGCTCTCGGGATCTCCCGAGCCACCTTGTACCGACACCTCGGAGAGGGCGCCTGAGACAGGCGTAAAGTCGAGAGGTCAGGCCGCCAAGGCGCGGACAAGCATCGTGCCCACGACCCTGCCCTCTGGGGGGTCGAGCAGAGACACACACACATCAGAGAAGCCGTGCCCCGTCAGGATGCACCCCCACTCTTCCGGGGTGCGGTCGTGCCGCAGTCCGGCTTTGGCAGGCTTCGGCCCCTGGCTACCGGGGGGCAAATGAGAGAAGGCCAGGATGCCGCCGGGCGCCATACGCGAGCGGATCAACGGAAGCAGGGTGTCCGGATCGACGAACCACACGGCGCCAAAGATCGAGAGCACCACATCGAATGTCTCGTCCGTCTCGTTCAGGAACGCCGTCGCCTCCGCCGTACGGAACTCAAGGCCCGGCAGATTGCCCCAGTGCTCCCGCGCGACCGTCTCGCGGGCGGGAGCGATGTCCACCCCTTGACCGGTCGCGCCAAGCGTCACGAGGTGCGCGAGGTTACTACCGCTCCCCGAGCCAAGTTCCAGCACCCGGCGTCCGGCCACGGGACCCAGAACGCTTTCGTTCGGCCCGTGGTCGGCGTACTGGGTCCAGTTCAGCCAGGTCGTATCACCCTTGGCGTTCACGGACCGGCGTGGCTTGCTCCCGACGGCGTACCTGTTCCAGGACTCAGCCAATGACATGCGGTGGTCCTTCCGGTATGAGGGGCCCACCCCCAACGTACGGCGGTGGGCCCCAACTCATTTGCTGTTCGCTACTACTTGGGCGAGTCGTGGCACCCGGCGTGACACTGGTTGCAGTCGGCCGCGTCCTCCATGCCCCACAGGTCGGGGTCGATCTCGAACCCTGCCGCCTTGATGGCCTTGATCGTCTGTTCCAGGACGAGCGGGCCGCCGGTCTTGGGGTCGTGGCCGTCCCGCGTCGCCTTGTCGTCGCTGACGCATTGGACACCGGCCATCGCGCCGGGAAGCTCCGGAACGTGATGGATGTACCGGCCCAGGTGCCGGCTGGTGAAGTGGTGGTACGGGATCGAGTCGAGCATGAACGAGTGCCATGCTTCGTCCACCTGCTCGGACGGGCCCATGAGAAGGTCCGGGTTCTCGCCGCACGTGACCAGGTAGGCGATGGCCTGGCCGAACTTGGCCTCTGCCAGTTCGCGCGTGTTCTCCGGGTTGCGGAGAAGGAGGGCCACCTCCCGTTCCCACACGTCCGGGGTGACGTACGCCTTCGGGTCACGGATCACTACTGCCGTGCTCATGCTGGCTTGCCTCCACGTAATTGATGGTCCGTGGTGCTCCGGTCATTTCGCCCACCCCTGCACCTGGGACACAGGCACGGCGGCATCAGGCCAGTAGCGAGGGGTTCTCCGCCCTCACCCTCGTACAGGGTTCGTGGCTTGGTCTGAGTGCCGTCGGCTCTCACCGTGTAAGCGCTGATGCGGATGGACATGACGACCATGTTCCGGATCGGGCATGACCGTTGCGGCGACGTTCAAGGCGTCCCTCAGGCGTCATGTCGGTGTCACCCGAGGGCGTCAAGCTGGTGTCAGTGGAGGCGCGACGTGGCTACCCTCGGATCATGACGACCACGGGCGAGGGCGAGCGAATCCCCAACGACGTGCTGACCTCCGTACGCAAGTCGATGAACCTCAGCCAAGACGAGTTCGCGCGGGGCTTACGTGGCGCAGGCGAGGAGCTGGGGGAACCGAACGACGCCTCCAAGCGACTCGTGCAACGCTGGGAGTCCGGGGAGACCAGGACATGCCGCCCGCTGTATGCGCGGGCACTGAAGCGGTTCACCGGCCGTACCCCCGAGTCGCTGGGGTTCGCGATCCCGATGGCACGCGTCCACTCGGACGGGGCAGGAGGCCACGACATGGAGGCTGGGGAAGTCGGCACGGCTGGCGCTGTCGCAAGCCCGGAGCCAGAGCCGGAGCCGCAGAGCGAGTACGCGGGCATCTGGCTGTCCCGCTACGAGTTCTACTCGTCCAGCCGTGACGAGACGTTCGACTGCAAGCATCGCGTCGTGATCGTCCAGCACGGCAACCGGCTGACAGCCCAGAGCCTGCCCGGAGCGTCGACCAACCCAGACAGCCCGTTGTCTCTGGATCTCACCGTTCATCGGAACGTCGTCACCGGTACGTGGACCGAGCAGACGGCTGCTGACGGGTACTACCAGGGCGCCCGGTACCACGGTGCGATTCAGTTGCTCATCGAGCCGACAGGCCGACGCATGGCAGGTAAGTGGGTCGGGTTCGGCAAGGACTTCGATGTGAACACGGGTCCGTGGGAGCTGCGCCTACTCGACCGATCGACAGGCCGCGCGAGCATCGAGCGGTACTCAACCACACTAGAGTGAGGGATCGGGCGCCACCTTGCGAGACCGCCCCGTACGGGCGCCTTGCCCCTAGTTCCACCTCGACCGGTTGGAACTGGCAGGGACGCAACCCGCATTCAGCTTCCCCGTCGTCTGCCGGGTGCACGCCCTCGGCGCCGACGGGGAGGGCGCACCGCTGGTGTTCCACCGGGGGCGGTTCACCGGACTGTCCGGTACCTGAGACGGGCGCCCGCGGGCCTGGGAGAAGAGCGCGCACGGCCCTCAGGAGACGGCCAGGGCGGGCTTCGGCGCCGTCGTCCGCCGGATCACCAGGGCCATCAGGGCCGCCGCCGCGCACAGCGTGCCGGACGCGTACCAGACGACGTCGTAGGAGCCGAAGACGTCGCGGGCCACGCCGCCGAGGAAGGCGACGGCGGCCGCGCCGATCTGGTGGGAGGCCAGGACCCAGCCGAACACGATGGCGCTGTCCTCGCCGTAGTGCTCCCGGCACAGCGCCAGGGTGGGCGGGACGGTGGCCACCCAGTCCAGGCCGTAGAAGACGATGAAGAAGAGCATCGGCGGGTGGACCGAGGGGGCCAGGAGCATGGGCAGGAAGAGGAGCGAGACACCGCGCAGGGCGTAGTAGACGGCCAGCAGGCGGCGGGACTCGAAGCGGTCGGTGAACCAGCCGGAGGCGACCGTGCCGACGACGTCGAAGACGCCGATGACCGCGAGCAGCGAGGCCGCCGCCGTGACCGGCATGCCGTGGTCGTGGGCGGCCGGCACGAAGTGGGTCTGGACGAGGCCGTTGGTGGAGGCGCCGCAGATCGCGAAGGTGCCGGCGAGCAGCCAGAACGGCCCGGTGCGCACGGCGGCGCCGAGGACGGTGACCGTGCGGCGGGCGGCGCCGGTCACCGGCGGCGGCTTCGGCACGAACTCCTCGGCCCCGTACGGCTTCAGACCGACGTCGGCCGGATGGTCGCGCAGCAGGAGCCAGACGAACGGGACGACGGCGAGCGCGGCCAGGGCCACGGTGACGGCCGCCGGGCGCCAGCCGTGGTGCTCCACCAGCCAGGACAGCAGCGGCAGGAAGATCAGCTGGCCGGAGGCGGAGGCCGCGGTGAGGATGCCGGTGACCAGGCCCCGGCGCTCGGTGAACCAGCGGTTGGTGACCGTGGCGGCGAAGGCGAGGGCCATCGAGCCCGAGCCCAGGCCCACCAGCAGGCCCCAGCACAGGAGCAGTTGCCAGGCCGCCGTCATCCACACCGTCAGGCCCGAGCCGAGCGCGATCACGGTCAGCGCGACGGCGACCACGCGGCGGATGCCGAAGCGGTCCATCAACGCCGCCGCGAACGGCGCGGTGAGGCCGTACAGGGCGAGGTTGATGGAGACGGCCGCGCCGATCGTGCCGCGCGACCAGCCGAACTCCCCGTGTAGCGGGTCGATGAGCAGCCCCGGCAGGGAGCGGAAGGCCGCCGCGCCGATGATCGTGACGAAGGTGATGGCCGCGACGAACCAGGCCCGGTGCACGCGCCGGCGCCCGAGGGGCGCCCGGCCGCGCCGGGCGGGGGAGACGGCGGCTTCGCTTGTCTGAGTCACGTCATAAAGAGTGCGGCAGCCGCACGCCTCGAACGAGTGGCCCGAGGGACAGCATTCGCTAGGATCGGGCCATGACCTCTTCCGGCCGGAAGCGCCGTCCGCACCGCGTCGTCGTCCTCGCCCTGGACGGCCTGCTCCCCTTCGAGCTGGGCATCCCGCACCGCATCTTCGGCCGCCCGATGGACGCGGACGGCCGGCCGCTGTACGAGGTCGTGACCTGCTCGGTACGGCCGCCCGGCCCGGTGGAGACGGACGCCGACTTCGCGATCCACGTGGCGCACGGGCCGGAGGCCCTGGCCACCGCCGACACGGTGATCGTCCCGGCGTCCTACGAGATGGGGCCGGTCTACGACGAGGGCAGGCTCACCGGGGAGCTGGCGGCCGCGCTCGCCCGGGTCCGGCCCGGCACCCGGATGGCCGCCATCTGCATCGGGGTGTACGTCCTCGCCGCCGCCGGTCTCCTCGACGGCCGCCCGGCGGCCACGCACTGGGCCGACGCCGACCGCTTCCAGCGGCTGTTCCCGAAGGTCCGGGTCGACGCGGACGTGCTGTTCATCGACGACGGCGACGTGCTGACCTCGGCCGGGGTGGCCGCCGGGATCGACCTGTGCCTGCACATGGTGCGCGGCGACCACGGCACGGCCGTGGCCAACGACGTGGCCCGGCACACGGTCGTGCCGCCACACCGCGACGGCGGCCAGGCCCAGTACATCCACCGCCCGGTCCCCGACCCCCAGCTGGCCACGACCGCGGCGGCCCGCGCCTGGGCGCTCGGCCGGCTGCACGAGCCGATCCAGCTGCGCGACATGGCCGAGCAGGAGGCCATGTCGGTGCGCACGTTCACCCGGCGCTTCCGCGAGGAGGCCGGCGTCAGCCCCGGGCAGTGGCTCACCCGGCAGCGGGTCGAACGGGCCCGGCACCTGCTGGAGTCCACCGACCTCTCCGTGGACCAGGTGGCCCAGGAAGCGGGCTTCGGTACGGCCCAGTCGATGCGGCAGCACCTGCAGCAGGCGCTCGGGGTGACGCCGACGGCCTACCGGCGGACGTTCCGGACGACCGCGCTCAGAACCTGAGCACGCGAAGGACGACTGCTCAGAACGTGAGCACCCCGCGCGCCACCCGGCCCGCCTCCGCGTCCGCGCGGGCCTTCTCGAAGTCCTCCACCGGGTAGGTCTCGGTCACCAGCTCGTCCAGCAGCAGGCGCCCTTGGCGGTACAGCCCGGCGTACAGGGCGATGTCCCGCTGGGGGCGCGAGGAGCCGTAGCGGCAGCCCAGGATGGACTTGTCCAGGTACATGGAGGAGACCAGGAAGGACGCCTCGGCGGTGGCCGGCGGCACCCCGAGGAGGACGGCCTGGCCGTGCCGGTCGAGGAGGTCGACGGCCTGCCGGATCAGCTCGGTGCGGCCGACGCACTCGAAGACGTGGTCCGCGCCCGTGGGCAGCAGCTCCCGCACGCCCTCCGCCGAGGTCAGGAAGTCGGTCGCGCCGAACCGCCGGGCCACCGTCTCCTTGGCCGGGTTGGCGTCCACGGCGACGATCCGGAGCGCGCCCGCGAGCCGCGCCCCCTGGAGGACGTTCAGCCCGATGCCGCCCGTCCCGATGACGACGACGCTGTCCCCGCGGTCCACCCGCGCCCGGTTCAGCACCGCGCCGACCCCGGTGAGCACCCCGCAGCCGATCAGCGCGGCGGAGGTCAGCGGGATGTCCTTGGGGATCGGTACCGCCTGCACCGCCTTGACGACCGTGCGTTCCGCGAACGCCGAGTTCGAGGCGAACTGGTGGACCGGCCGTCCGGCCCGGGAGAAGGGTCTGCCGGGCCTGCCGATCGCCTGCCGGCACATGGTCGGCCGGCCCCGGTCGCACTCCGGGCAGGTGCCGCAGTTGGCCAGCGTGGACAGGGCCACATGGTCGCCGGGTGCCACATGGCCGACGCCGGCGCCGATCGCCTCCACCACCCCGGCGCCCTCGTGGCCGAGCACCACGGGCGCCGGGAACGGGATGGTGCCGTCCACCACCGACAGGTCGCTGTGGCACAGCCCGGCCGCCGCGATCGCGACCAGCACCTCGCCGGGCCCCGGCTCCCGTACGTCCAGGTCGTCGACCACCTGGATCCGTTCGCCGTCGAACACCACGCCACGCATCACACGGCCCCCTTCGGTTCCCTCGGCAGACCGAGCACCCGCTCGGCGACGATTCCGCGCTGCACCTGGTCCGAGCCGCCGTAGATGGTGTCGGCCCGGGAGAACAGGAACAGGTACTGGTCCGCGTCGACCTCGTACGGCGCCGCCGCCGACCAGTCCTTCGGCCCTACGGCCGCCTCAGCGCCCCGCACCCGTACGGCCAGCTCGCCGAGCCGCTGGTGCCAGTTGCCCCACAGCAGCTTGGCGACGCTGGGCGCGGCCGGGTCCGCGTCACCGCCGAGGGTGCGCAGCGCATTCCAGCGCATGACGCGGAGTTCGGCCCACTGGCGCACGAGCGCGGCGCGTACGACGGGGTCGCCGACGGCTCCGGTGCGTACGGCCGTGCGTACGACCTGGGCCAGTTCCTCGGCGAAGCCGATCTGCTGGGCCAGGGTGGAGACGCCGCGTTCGAAGCCGAGGAGGCTCATCGCCACGGTCCAGCCGTTGCCCTCGCCGCCGACGAGGTGCGCGGCACGCGCGTGTGCGCCGTCGAAGAAGACCTCATTGAACTCGCTGGTGCCGGTCAGCTGGCGGATGGGCCGTACGTCGATCCGGCCGGGCTGGTCCATGGGCACGAGGAGGAAGCTCAGGCCGTGGTGGCGGCGGGAGTCGGGGTCGGTGCGGGCGAGGACGAAGCACCAGTCGGCCTCGTGGGCGAGGGAGGTCCAGATCTTCTGTCCGCTGATCCGGTAGCCGGAACCGGTGCCGGTGCCGTCCCGGACCGCGGTGGTGCGGACGCCGGCGAGGTCGGATCCGGCGCCGGGTTCGCTGTAGCCCTGGCACCAGAGTTCCTCGCCTGCGGCGATGGGCGGAAGGAAGCGGGACTTCTGGTCCTGGGTGCCGTGGGCGATGAGGGTGGGTGCGAGCAGTTTCTCTCCGATGTGCCCGGAGCGGGGCGGTGCTTCGGCCCGCGCGTACTCCTCGGCCCAGACGACCTGCTGCGTCAGCCCGACGACCCGGTTCCCGTACCCCTCCTCACCCCACCCCAGTCCGATCCACCCCGCCTTGCCGAGTACTCTCTCCCAACTCCGCCGTTCCACAGCCCCGTTGAGGTGCTCGACCAACCACCCCCGAGCTTCTCCCCTGAACGCCTCGTCCTCATCACTGAACCCGAAGTCCATAGGTGCCACCTCCATCACTCACAGCAAGGACAGCCGGCCGGGGGTGGGTCCGCTCACCGGCGCCGCCAGGGTGCCGCCGCGCCCACCCGTGCCGCCCTGGGGGTCCCCCAGGCCCTCAAGGCGCTGGGGGAGGCACGCCTGCCCGTGGCTGGGGCAGGTTGGGGGGCTGCGGCTGCTTCGAAACCAACGGCACTGCAGCGCCCCGTCAGGGGCGCGGGGAACTGCGCGAGAAACCACCACGCACCCGCACGTGCACGACCACACCCACCACCCCATGGGCGCGGGGAACTGCGCGAAAGGCCACCACGTGCCCGCACCCGCCAGTCCACAACGCGGCCCGAGCTACTGGGCGTTCGGTCGGTCCGAGCGCCGCGCCGCGGACTCCATCGCCGCCAGTTGGGACAGCATCGGCATCGGATCCACCCCCACACTCCCCCCCAGCACCTCCCCCACCCGGGCCGGAGTCCACCCCCCCTCCTCGTGAGCCGAACGCAGTTCCCTCGGCTGGGCCCAGACCGCGATCTTCGGCCCGGCGACGGTGTAGACCTGCCCGGTGATGCCCCGCGCGGCAGCCTCGCCGGAGAGGAGGTAGACGACCAGCGCGGCCACATCCTCCGGCTCGCCGATCTCCTTCAGCTCCATCGGCACCCCCGCCGACATCCGCGTACGGGCGACGGGCGCGACCGCGTTGGCGGTGACCCCGTACTTGTTGAGCCCCAGCGCAGCGCTGCGGACGAGCGAGATGACGCCGCCCTTGGCCGCGCTGTAGTTGGCCTGGGAGACGGACCCCTGATGGTTGCCGCTGGTGAAGCCGATCAGGGTGCCGGACCTCTGCCGGCGCATGACGGCGGACGCGGCACGGAAGACGGTGAAGGTGCCCTTGAGGTGGGTGGCGATCACCGGATCCCACTCCTCCTCGGTCATGTTGAACAGCATCCGCTCGCGCAGGATGCCCGCGACGCACACGGCCCCGTCGATCCGCCCGTACCGTTCGAGCGCGGTGTCCACGACCCGCTGCCCGCCCGCCATGGTGGAGATGTCGTCGGCGACGGCGACCGCCTCCCCGCCGGCCGCCTCGATCTCCTTGACGACGGCGTCGGCGACCTCGCTCGCCGGCGCGGTGCCGTCGGCGGCGACCCCGTAGTCGTTGACGACGACCTTCGCTCCCTCGGCGGCGGCCGCCCGCGCGACCGCCAGGCCGATGCCCCGCCCGGCGCCCGTCACGGCGACGACCCTGCCTGCCAAGAAGTTCCCCACGTCCGGCCCCTTCCCGCGGTTTCTGACGGCCCGTTAGATTCTATGGCGCGCCGGACCGTCGGACACAAGCCCCGGGGAGGCACCGGATGTCACTGCCGGAGGAGTTCCACGACATCGCCAAGCGGGTGAACAACTGGGGGCGTTGGGGGACGGACGACGAGATCGGCACCCTGAACCTGATCACGGACGCGGTGGTGCGCGAGGCCGCCGCGACCGTGCGCACCGGCCGCCGCGTCCCCCTCGCGCTGCCGCTGAAGCAGGACGGTGTGCAGACCGGCATGATCCCGGGGCGGCTCAATCCGCTGCACGCGATGGTGCAGGTCAACCAGGAGATCTTCGGCCCCGGCACGGTCGCGTGCAGCGACGACGCGGTGACCATGGGGCTACAGGCGGGTACCCACTGGGACGCGCTGACGCATGTCTCGCACTCGGGGCGGCTCTACAACGGCCGCCCGGCCGGCACCGTCACCGCGCACGGGGGCGCGGAGTTCGCCGGGATCGACAAGGCGCGGCACGTCGTCTCGCGCGGGGTGCTGCTGGACGTGGCCCGCGCGCGGGGCGTGGACCGGCTGGCGGGCGGGCACGCGGTCACGCCGGAGGACCTGGCGGCGGCGGAGGAGTTCGGCGGGGTGCGGGTGCGCGCCGGGGACGTCGTGCTCGTGCGCACCGGTCAGATGCGGGTGTATCTGGCCGGGGACAAGCACGGTTACGGCTATCCGTCGCCGGGGCTGTCGGTGCGCTGCCCGGAGTGGTTCCACGCGCGCGACGTGGCGGCGGTCGCCAACGACACCCTCACGTTCGAGATCTTCCCCCCGGAGATCGAGAACCTGTGGCTGCCGGTGCACGCCCTGGACCTGGTGGAGATGGGGATGCTCCAGGGCCAGAACTGGAACCTCGAAGAGTTGTCCACAGCCTGTGGAGAAGAGGGGCGGTACGCCTTCTGGCTGTCGGCGATGCCCGAGCCGTTCGTCGGGGCCACGGGCACTCCGGTCGCCCCGGTGGCCGTCCTCTGAACCACCCCCGCCCCGCGGCCGGGTTGGCGGCGCGCCCCCCACGCACACCCCCCACGCATGCGTCACGCGCCGCCATCCGACTCGACCCACTCTCGACGAGGGCGCCCCCCTCGGCCCCTGCCCTCGTCGTCCCCTCGCGGCGAATCGTTGCCCACAAGCGTGTTCAAACAGTCACCCGGCGTCAACACGGGCGAGACGATTCATCACTTACATCCCTTTTGCAGGACCCGCGCACGGATGCACCACCCGGCGCACCACCGCACCGGGCGGTCACACCGCCTCGTACGCCAGGTCCTCGTACGCGGACCGTCCGCCCCCGTACGCCACCGCCGCGCCCTCCCCTGCGGCGTCACACCGGTCGAGTTCGCACCAGATGCTCTTGCCGGCGCTGTCGGAGCTCCAGCCCCAGCGGTCGGCGAGGCAGTCGACGAGCGCGAGACCCCGGCCGCCGGTCGCCTCGCCGCCGACGCAGCGCGGGACGGGCGCGCGGGTGCTGGCGTCGGCGACCTCCAGGCGGACGGTGGCCGTGGCGGCCGCGTCCCCCAGGTCCGCCGCCGCACCCGGCAGGGAGAGGCGCAGCACGGCCGGACGGCCGGTGTGCACCACGGCGTTGGTCACCAGTTCGGAGACGAGCAGGACCAGGGTCTCGGCCACGGGTTCGTCGTCCCCCGCGCCCCATCCGGCGAGCCGCGAACGGACCCACCTGCGGGCCCGCCCCACCTCCGCGGGGTCGGGCCGGATCTCCAGCTGCACTTGAAGCACCTGCACCGCTCACACCATCCGAACCGGCGGACACATGACCGCACGCCGTGCGAACGCCGCAGCAGAGGCCGCGACGAGCATCACGACGAGGGCCACGATCGTAGCCATTTTCTGCATGGCCAGAACAACAGCCAGCGCAAGGGTCACGGAACGTGATTCCCTTGAGAGACAGCATGGTTGACGTACAGTCACTCCAACAAGCGCTTCAGGCATATTCCAGCGCGAAGGAGTACCCGTACGGCATACTGTGCGACGCTCAAGCGGGGGAGTCGAACAGGCGGTGGCGCAAGCCCTTACCGCCCCGCGAGCAGCGGCGCGCACCGCACGGCCCGGAGAGGCCCCCGGGGCGCCTCCGGCACGGCACTGGCTCGGAACCACTCGCACACCGGACAAGGTACCGGAGGGGCCGCCCGGCGACCGCCCGTGACGAGTCACGTCGAGGACACAACCCGGTATCGACGCTCCGTGATTCCGGTGGTGCCACGATCGGCGGCATTCCGCGCCACTCAGGTCAGCAGATCGGCGGCCAGCAGCTCCTCGTGCTCCGCGCTGCCGCCTCCGCGCGCGGCGCGCACCCAGGCCCGCTTCAGGTGGAGGTGGACGTCCGCCTCCCAGGTGAAGCCCATGCCGCCGTGCACCTGGAGGCAGTCGCGGGCGCCGCGTACGGCGGCCTCGTCGGCGAGGAGGCGGGCGGCGGCGATGTCCTCGGGGGTGGCGGTGAGGGCGGCGGCGTAGACGGCGATGCGGGCCGTCTCGGCGCGGACCAGCATGTCGGCGCAGAGGTGTTTGACGGCTTGGAAGGCGCCGATCGGGGTGCCGAACTGTTCTCGGGTCCGGGCGTGTTGCACGGCGAGCTCGCCGACGCGGAGGGCGGTGCCGATTTGTTCGGCTGCGGTGAGGAGGTCTGCGACGCCTGGTGCGGTGCTGGTACCGGTGCCGGTGCCGGTGCCGGTGCTGGTGCTGGTGCTGCGTGGTGCGGCGGTATCGGTGCCGGGCGGGGGTGGGGACGCTTGCCGGCGCTGAGCGGGCGCCTCCCCCACTCTCGGCTTCGCTCGAGCGGGGGGACCCCCATCGCCCACCCGTGCCGCCCCAGCGGCACGACTGCCCGCAGCTGCGTTCGTCCGGTGCAGAGGGGTGAGGGGGTCCAGGGAGCGTATGGGGGTGGCTCCTGTGGTGTCGCCGCTCACGGCGTCCGCCGCCTCCAGCCATTCCACCAGGTCGCCGTCGACCGCCGTCACGATCGTTTCGCCGGTGGCCGCTCCAGGGATCGTGGCCGCGGCCAGGTGGGTGGCGAGGGTGGGGCCGGGGAGGAGGGAGCGGCCGACTTCCTCGAAGGCGAGGACCGCTTCGGGGAGGCCGAGGCCGATGCCGCCGTCCCGTTCGGGGAGGCAGAGGGCGAACAGGCCGGCCTCGCCGAGGGCGCGCCAGCGGGTCCGGTCGAGGCGGGGCGGGCCCACCGCGTCGGCAGCCGCGCGGAGTTCCCCGGGGCCGAACAGCCGGGCGAGTACGTCCCGTACGCCCTGCTTCAGCGCCCGCTGGTCGTCGGTCAGTCGGAACCGCACGGGTCACCGCCCCTTGGGCAGGCCGAGGATGCGCTCGGCGACGATGTTGCGCTGGATCTGCGAGGTACCCGCCGCGATGGTGTACGACAGCGAGGAGAGCCGGTCGAGGACCCAGGGGCGGTCCAGGTCCAGGCAGCCGGTGCCGAGGACGTCGGCGGCGGTGTCGTACAGCTCCTGGCGGGCGTGCGAGTACCTCAGTTTGAAGACCGAACCCCCGACTCCGGGCACCGAACCGCTCGCCTCGGCCTCGCTCACGTTCCACTGGGTGAGCCGCCACAGCGCCCGGAACTCCGCGTTGAGGCGGCCGAGCCGGCGCCGCAGCCCGGGGTCGTCCCAGCGGCCGTCGTCGCGTGCTGCGCGGGCGAGCTCGGCCAGCACCCGGCGGCACGCGACGACCTCGCCGACGAAGGCGGTGCCGCGTTCGAAGGACAGCGTCACCATGGTCACGCGCCAGCCGTCGTTCTCCGCTCCGACCCGGTTGGCGACCGGCACCCGCACCTCGTCCAGGAACACCTCGGCGAACTCGGCGGACCCGGCGAGCGTGCGCAGGGGCCGTACGGTGACGCCGTCGGCATCCATGGGCATCGCCAGCCAGGTGATGCCCCGGTGCTTGGGCGCGTCGGGGTCGGTGCGGACGAGCAGTTCGCACCAGTCGGCGACCTCGGCGTGCGAGGTCCAGATCTTGGACCCGCTCACCACGTACTGGTCGCCGTCGCGCCACGCGCGCGTGCGCAGCGCGGCGAGGTCGGAGCCGGCGCCGGGTTCGCTGAACCCCTGGCACCACACCTCGTCCCCGCGCAGGATCGGGCCGAGCCAGCGCGCCCGCTGGCCGGGTGTGCCCTCGGCGGCGATGGTGGGTCCGGCGTGCAGCAGCCCGACGAAGTTGGCGCCCACGTAGGGCGCGCCGGCCTTCTCGGTCTCCTCCAGGAAGATGAGGCGCAGGGTCGGGGAGGCGTCCCAGTGGACCTCGCCGTATCCGGCGTCGTACAGCATGCGCTGCCAGCCGGTGTCGTAGGCCCTGCGCGCGGGCCAGTCGTCGGGGGACGGTTTCGGCGGCAGGGTGGGCAGCGTCGTGCCGAGCCACTTGGCGAGCCGGGCCCGGAACTCCTCTTCCTCCGGCGTGTACGAGAGGTCCATCAGGTGTCGAGGTCCCGGTCGAGATCCAGGTCCAGCATGCGGATGGCGTTGCCCCGCATGAGCTTGTGGACCGTCTCGTCGTCGAGGCCCTTCACGTGGTCGAGGGCGACGTCCTTGGTGTGCGGAAAGGTCGAGTCGACGTGTGGGTAGTCGGTCTCGAAGGTGGCGTTGTCCCGGCCGACGACGTCGAGTGAGGCGACTCCGTGCTTGTCGCGGAAGAAGCAGCAGAAGATCTGCCGGTAGTAGTACGTGGACGGCGATTCGGGGATCAGGTCCCGGACGCCGCCCCAGGCGCGGTGTTCCCGCCAGACGTCGTCGGCGCGTTCCAGCGCGTAGGGGATCCAGCCCATCTGACCTTCGGAGTAGGCGAGTTTGAGCGCCGGGAACTTCACCAGGACGCCGCTGAAGAGGAAGTCCATCATGGAGGCCATGGCGTTGTTGAAGCTCAGCGAGGCCTGGACGGCGGGCGGGGCGTCCGGGGAGGCGGCCGGCATCTGCGAGCTGCTGCCGATGTGCATGTTGACGACGGTTCCGGTGTCCTCGCAGGCCGCGAAGAACGGGTCCCAGTACCCGGAGTGGATGGACGGCAGCCCGAGGTGGGTGGGGATCTCGGAGAAGGTGACCGCGCGTACACCGCGCGCGGCGTTGCGCCGGATCTCGGCGACGGCGAGGCCGACGTCCCAGAGCGGGATGAGGCAGAGCGGGATCAGCCGGCCGCCGCTGTCGCCGCACCACTCCTCCACCATCCAGTCGTTGTAGGCGCGCACGCAGGCGAGCGCGACCTCCTTGTCGTGGGCCTCGGCGAAGGTCTGGCCGCAGAAGCGCGGGAAGGTGGGGAAGCAGAGGCTGGCCTCGACGTGGTTGAGGTCCATGTCCTTGAGCCGTTCGGCGGGGTCCCAGCAGCCGGGCCGCATCTGGTCGCGGGTGATGCCCTCCAGGGTCATCTCGTCGCGGTCGAAGCCGACGGCGGCGATGTTGCGCTTGTACGGGAACTTGAGGTCCTCGTAGAGCCACCAGTCCGTCGGCGGGCCGTCCGGGTCCATGGTGATCTGGTACTTCCCGCCGACGTAGGCGAGTTCACCGATCCCGGCGGTCAGCGGGCGGGGCCCGCGGTCCCGGTACCGGGCCGGCAGCCAGGTGTCGAAGAGGTGGGCGGGCTCGATGACGTGATCGTCGACGCTGACGATGCGGGGCAGTTCGGTAGCCATAAGTCCCCTCCGCCGAACAGGCGCGGCAGGTGTCCGGTTTCGGGTGGCGACCGGACCCTGCTCTTCTGATGGTCCGTCAGATAGCATGGCACCTGACGAGTCGTCAGCCAAGCAGTCGTCAGCCACGCAGGGGGCACACGTGAACGAGACCCCGCACTCCCTCGGTTCCGCGCCCACCCTGTGGGACCTGGTCGACCGCCGCGCCCGCCTCACCCCGGACCGGCCGGTCCTCCTCCAGGACGACCGCACGCTCACCTTCGGGGAGCTGCGCGACCGGTCCGAGCGGGTCGCGGCCGGCCTGTACGGCCTGGGCGTGCGCCCCGGCACGGTCGTCGCCTGGCAGCTGCCCACCCGCGTCGAGACGGTCCTGCTGTCCTTCGCGCTGGCCCGCCTGGGCGCCGTGCAGTCCCCCGTCATCCCCTTCTACCGGGACCGCGAGGTCGGCTTCGCCCTGCGCGAGTCCAAGGCGGAGTACTTCGCCGTACCGGGCGTCTGGCGCGGCCACGACCACACGGAGATGGCCCGTCGGCTCGGCGCGCGTGGGGTCTTCGAGGCGTACGACGACCTCCCGGACGGCGACCCCGTCGTCCTGCCCGCCCCGCCCGCCGACGGCACCTCGGTCCGCTGGATCTACTGGACCTCGGGCACCACCTCCGACCCCAAAGGCGTGCTGCACACCGACCGTTCGCTGATCGCGGGCGGCTCCTGCCTCGCGCACGCGCTGCGCCTGACGGCCGACGACGTGGGCTCCATCGCCTTCCCGTACGCCCACATAGGCGGCCTCGACTACACGGTGATGCTGCTCCTCTACGGCTTCCCGGCCGCCCTGTTCGAGCACTTCGCCCTGCCCGACGCGCTCGACGGCTACCGGCGGCACGGCGTGACGGTGGCCGGCGGCTCCACCGCCTTCTACTCGATGTTCCTCACCGAACAGCGCAAGCGGCCGGACACGAAGGTCGTCCCGACGCTACGGCTGCTGGCCGGCGGCGGTGCCCCCAAGCCGCCCGAGCTGTACCACGCGATCGTCCGCGAGATGGGCGTCCAGCTCACCCACGGCTACGGCATGACCGAGGTCCCGATGATCACCATGGGCGACCCGGAGGACACCCCCGCGAACCTGGCGGCGACCGAGGGCCGGCCCCCCGAGGGCATGGAGATACGGATCGTCGACGGCGAGGTCCGGCTGCGCGGGGAGGCCGTCTGCCGGGGCTACCTCGACCCCGGCCAGTCGGCGGCCGCCTTCGACGAGGAGGGCTTCCTGCGCACCGGCGACCTGGGCCACCTGACCCGCTCGGGGCACCTGGTGCTCACCGGGCGCCGCAAGGACGTGATCATCCGCAAGGGCGAGAACATCTCGGCGAAGGAGATCGAGGACCTCCTCGCCACGCACCCGTCGGTGGCCGACGCGGCGGTGATCGGCCTGCCGGACGTCGAACGGGGGGAGCTGGTCTGCGCGGTGGTGGAGCAGCGTCCGGGGAGCGCCCCGCTGACGCTTCCGGCGGTCGCCGGCCACCTGCGCGCCGAGGGCCTGTCGGTGCACAAGCTGCCGGAACGCCTGGAGATCATGGAGGCACTGCCCCGGAACGACACCCTGCGCAAGGTGCTGAAGTACAAGCTGCGGGAGCGTTTCGCGGCGGTGCCGGAGTCCTAGGGCCTGTCTGGGATCAGGACCGCTCGGGGACCGTGAAGTAGCGGGCGAAGGCCGGGACGATCTCCGGCTCGGCGAGGCTGCCGTCGCCGTCGGCGTCCAGGGCGGTCGCCACCGCCTGGGCGATCTCGTCGGGTACGCGCAGGACGCGGAGGAAGCGGGCGGTGTCCTCGACGGTGACGGTCACCCCGGGCGCCTTGGCGTTCGCGTCACCGGCCGCGACGGCGAGGGCCGCGTGCAGGAAGGGGCGGGCGATCTCGGCGAAGCGTTCGGGGTTGTCCCGCAGCCGCTTGACGGCGCCGGTGACGAACTCCTCTCGGGTGATGCGCTGGTCGCCGTCCCGGTCGGCGATGCCCGCCATGCCCTGCCAGAACGCCTCCGCCCCGGCGTACAGCGCCTGCCCCCGGTCGGAGCGGGCGGTCACCGCGAACTCGGCGAGCAGCGCCTTGGCCGCCCCGCTGAAGTCCTCGCGGTCGATGTATCCGTTGCCGTCCTGGTCGAAGAGGGCGAACCGGGCGGCGATCCTGCGCTCGTACTCGGTGCTGACCATGTCTGTTCGGGCCCGCCTTACGTGATGACGTGGGTCGATCCGGTCGGTCTCGGTCGATCTGGCAGCGAGCGTACGGCGCGGAGGACCACCGGGCGGCGCGAAGCGGAGGGTTGTGCCCGGACCGGGGGAATCCTGCGACAACAGTGTGGCTTTGTCGCGCAGACGGTCAACGTGTGGAGTGGCGGGCGGACCAGGCCGACAGGGTCACGCCGAAAGGGGGTCGATCTCGTCGGCGGTGGCGGAGTCGATGTCGGGGTGGACGTCGAACAGCCGGCGCACGCCGAGCGCGCCGAGGACCCGGTTCACGTGCGAGCCGTCGTCCGCGCCCCGGTCGGGCAGGATCAGCCGCAGCCGGCCCTGGCAGGAGCGGATGAGGCGGCGGGCGGCGATGAGCACGCCGACGCCGCTGGAGTCGCAGAAGAACACGTCGGAGAGATCCACGACGAGTTGGTGGTGCCCCTCGGCGACCACGTCGTGCACGTGCTGGCGCAGCACCGGCGAGGTCATCAGGTCCAGTTCCCCCGACACCCGGAGCACGGCCCACTCGCCCCCGTCGACGCCGGTCACGTTGAATGCCACGGCCATGCCCCTCCGCTCGCCGGATCTCGGGAACCGGAACCGTCCGGAAACGGAAGCAGTTCCTACGCTTCTTTTCGCGCGGCTGCCCAGCGGCCGTTCCCTGAAACCCCGGAGCACAAACCGTCGACGATCGACATAGGTCTTGTTTCGGTCACTACCGATCCTGTTCGATCAGAGATGCACAGTAAGTTCGCACCTGTTGTGTGAAGGTTGCGTGAAGGGGGCACTATCACCTGCGGCGCTTCGGGGGCGCACACTGACACAAGGGGGCGTGCACTGTCAGACGTGCCGACTACATTCGGGATGACGGTGCCGACAGGCTGGACAGGACGAGGGGAGGGTCACATGCCGGCGAAGGACGCACCACCCCGCTGGGACCGCAAGATGCAGCAGCGGCTCGCGCGCGGCGAGGCGGCGGCCCTCGGCGAGCTGTACGACCGGTTCGCCTCGCTCGTGCACAGCCTCGCCCACCGTGTCCTCGACGACGAGCAGGCGGCCGACGGCGTCACCCGTGAGGTCTTCGCGCACGTCTGGGAACACCCCGACACCTACGACCCCAAGCACGGCCCGCTGCGCTCCTGGGTGGCCGCGGTGACCCACCGGCTCGCCGTCCAGCGACTGCGGGCCACCGCCACCGCCGCGCTGCCGCCGGGGCACGCCGACGCCGGGGAACTGGAGAGCACCGTGCGCCGCGCCTCGGTCGCCGCCCGCGCCGACTACATCGTCCACTCCATGCCGGCCCCGCTGCGTGCCGCGCTGGAACTGGCGTACGTCCAGCGGCGCGACTACCGGCAGACCGCCGCCGACCTCGGCGTCACCGAGGAGGAGGCCCGCCGCCGGCTCCGCCTCGGCCTGCAACTCCTGTCCACCGCCCACGACACCGGGACGCCGCCGGGGTACGGGGGTACGGCGTGAGCGAGAACACGGGCGACGTACCGTACGGGATCGGTGACGGCGAGCCGCCCCGGCCGCCCCGCATACCCACGCCCCGGGCCTCCGTCGAGGACGGTGGGCTGCCGCTGCCCGACCCCGGAGACCTCGTGCCCGTGCCGCTCGACCTCTCGCACGATGTCCTGAAATCGCTGCTCGGCGCCTGGGCGCTGGCCGCCTGCTCGGCGGCGGAGACGGCGGCCGTGGAGGACCACCTGGGCGACTGCGGGGCCTGCGCGGAGGAGGCGCTGCGGCTGCGGGAGGCGGTGGGCCTGCTGCGCGGGCCCGAGAGCCTCGACCTGGACCCCGCCCTGCGGGCCCGGGTCCTGGAGAGCTGCCTGGACCGCCGCCCGCCGCAAGTCCCCGTGCCCGAGTGGGCGGCGCCGTACGACGCCGAGACCGCCCGACTGGACGCGCTGCTCCAGGACTTCGGGGACGCGGAGTGGCACGCGCCGGTGCGGTTGCGGTGGTTCGAGGGCGGGGCCGCGACGAGCCGCCGTACCACCGTGGCCGGGGTGATCGCGCACCTGCTGTCGGTGGACGGGCTGGTCGCGGTCGCGCTGGGACTCGACGACCCGCTGGCCGATGTCGCCGGAGCGGCGCAGAAGGCGGGGCCGGCCGCGCGGACCGAGGCGTTCTGGGAGGGGTCCCGCTTCCCGCCGACCGCCTCGGTGCGGGCGCCCTGGCGGCAGCAGAGCCACGGCCTCGTACGGACCGTGTCGTTCACGGGCAGCGGAGCCGGCGGACTGACGGTGCCGTACGGCGAGTTCGAGCTGCCGCTGTACGACGCGATGGTCGACCGGGCGTTCGAGTGCTGGGTGCACGCGGAGGACATCGCGGAGGCGGTGGACTATCCGTACGAGCCGCCCGCCCCGGCGCACCTGCACCGGATGATCGACCTGGCCGCCCGCATGCTGCCGGCCGCGCTGGCCGAGCGGCGCCGGGCGGGACTGTCGGCGCCCGGCGCGGCCCCGCACCTCGTTCCCGCGGGGCGGCCGGGGCGGAGCCTGCGGCTGGAGATCGAGGGTACGGGCGGCGGGGAGTGGCTGATCCCCCTCGACTCCCCCGCCGCGGTCGGCTCCGCCGAGTTCACCGTGGCCCATGTCGCCCTGGACGACGTCGAGTTCTGCCACCTGACCGCGGGCCGAATCCCCCCACAGGACGCGGCGGCCGGCCAGACCGGCGACGAGTCAGCCATCAGGGAGGTCCTGAGCGCGGCGGCAACACTGAGCCGCATGTAACGCACCGCTGCCACACCGGCCCGGAGTGGGGACACTTCCCGGCGCTACCAAGGTGCCGCCGCGCCCACCGTGCCGCCCTGGGGTCCCCCCAGGCCACCACGCACCCGCAGGCGGAAACGGCGACCGTGGGGCAGCGCCCCCTAGGGGGCGCGGGGAACTGCGCGACAAGCCACGACGCGCCCGCAGGCGCCCGCGGCGAGGAGGGGGCCGCCCCTCAGGCGAAGACCACCGTCCGGCGCCCGTTGAGCAGGATCCTCCGCTCCGCATGCCACTTCACCGCCCGCGCCAGCGCCTGGCACTCCACGTCTCGCCCGATCGCGACCAGCTGGTCCGGCGTGACGTCGTGCCCCACCCGCTCGACCTCCTGCTCGATGATCGGCCCCTCGTCGAGATCCGCGGTGACATAGTGCGCGGTCGCACCGATCAGCTTCACACCCCGCGCATGCGCCTGGTGATACGGCTTCGCCCCCTTGAAGCTCGGCAGGAACGAATGGTGGATGTTGATGATCCGCCCGCTCAGCGCCTTGCACAGATCATCGGAGAGGACCTGCATGTAGCGGGCCAGCACCACCAGTTCGACCCGCTCCTCGCGGACGATCTCCAGCAGCCGCGCCTCGGCCTCCGCCTTGCTCTCCCTCGTCACCGGGATGTGGTGGAACGGCACGTTGTACGACCCCACCAGCTCCTCGAACTCGGTGTGGTTCGACACCACCGCCGCGATGTCCACCGGCAGCGCCCCGATCCGCGCCCGGAACAGCAGGTCGTTCAGGCAGTGCCCGAACTTGCTGACCATGAGGACGATCCGCATCCGCTCGTCGGCCCGGTGGATCTGCCAGTCCATGTGGAACGAGTCACCGATCGCCGCGAAGCTCGCCCGCAGCTTGTCCACGGTCACCGGGGCCTCCGCCGAGAAGTGCACCCGCATGAAGAACAGACCGGTGTCGTGGTCGCCGAACTGCTGGCTGTCCTCGATGTTGCAGCCGGTCATGAACAGGTAGCTCGACACGGCGTGCACGATGCCCTGTTTGTCCGGGCAGGAAAGGGTGAGGACGTACTGATCGGCGGCGGCCGCGGCTGACGTGGACTGCTCGTTCATGCACCACAGGGTCCCACACGGCCCCACCGCCACGACCGCCCGTCCCGCAGGACGGACGGGCCGGAGTACGACTCCGGATGTCCTACGCGGACCGCGTCATGATCCGCAGAACCTCCAGGTTCCGCGGCGCCGTGTCCGGGTCCTCCCCGTCGCTCGCCGCCATCCGCACATGGGCGTCCCGGGCGGCCTGCACCGCCTCGGGCCACGCCTGGTGCTCGAGGTAGGCGGCGACCGGCGCGTCCGGCCCGACCTGGTGCATGATCCGCAGCACGCGCAGCACGGCGGTGTCGACGAGGGCCGCCTCCTGCGAGTCCCGGAAGATCGTGCCGACGTACTTCTCGGCGGACCAGTTGTCGAGCCAGGTGTCCTCCACCAGCCGGTACACGGCGTCGGTGACGTCGCCGAACCCGTCGACGCCGGCCAGCCAGACGTCCCGCTGGAACGCCGGATCGGAGAGCATGTGCAGCGCCGAGCGCACGTTGCTGCGCCAGCGCCACCACGGCATGTCGTTCACAGGCATGCCGCCCATGGTGGAGGAGCGACGGCCACGACGGGAAGAGTTCTCCGAACCTTGCACGGTCATCGATCGTACGTTCCGCACCGCGAGGCCCGCACCGGCCCCCGCAATTCACCTGGCTGTCACCTCGCGTCGACCCACGGTCACCTCCGGGTTGAAGCGGGGGCGGGATCGTTCGTGTCCATGACCGGCAGGCGACGCCCCCGCAGCACGCGCACGCTCCTTCCCTCCCTTCCCCGGCGCGTCCGCAGGGCCGCGCTCTCGGCGGGCGCGCTGGCCGCGTGCCTGTCTCTGACGGCCGGGTGCGGGACCGTCCTCGGTGCCACGGGGGGCTCCGGGGACGGCGCCCCGGTCACCGTCATGACCTGGGCCCCGCAGGGCACCGGCGCCACCAACAAGCCCGGCATGCCCGCCATCGCCCTCGCCTACGCCCGCTGGGTCAACGCCCACGGCGGCGTCGCCGGACACCGGCTGCGGGTGCTGACCTGCAACGACCACGACAACAGCGTGGGCGCGGCGGCCTGTGCCCGGCGGGCGGTGCGCGAGGGCGCCGTCGCGGTCGTCGGGTCGTACAGCCAGTACGCCGACTCCTACATGGCGCCGCTGGAGTCCGCCGGCATCGCCTATCTCGGCGGCTACGGCGTCACCAACGACGAGTTCACCAACATGTACTCCTACCCCGTCAACGGCGGCCAGCCCGCCCTGCTGGCGGGCCTCGGCCGGGCCCTCGCGGACACCTGCGGTCCGGTCTCCCTGGTACGGCCCGACAGCATCGCGGGCGACGAACTGCCCCCGCTGCTCGACGCCGGCCTGAAGGCGGGCGGACACGCCCCGGCGGCCGACCAGCTCGCCGCCGAGGACGCCACCGAGTACGACGGCCAGGCGCGACGGGCGATGCGGCACGCGAACTCGGCGAACGGCACCAGGAAGGCGGGTTGTGTCGTGCCCGCGCTCGGGGACCACACAGACACCTTCATGGACTCCTTCCGGCGGGCCCGCGACGACGCCTCCGCCGGCCCGCGGCAGGGCTCCCGCGCGGTGCGGACGGCGACCGTGCTCGGCAGCGTCGACCAGACGGTGATCAACGCGACGGGCGGGGCGTCCGGGCCGTACGAGGGGGCGTACGTCACCGGCTGGTACCCGGTGACGTCGGACGCCCGCTGGGACCCGATGAAGAAGGTGATCAGCGAGGAGGCGTTCGGCGACAACCGCGTCGACGCCGGGGACGCGGGCGTGCAGACGACCTGGATCGCCTACACCGTGCTGCGGGCCGTCCTGGAGCGGATCGGCTCGGGGGACGTGACCGCCGCCGCCGTGCGGCACACCCTGGACGACGGCCTGAAGGTCTCCACCGGCGGCCTCACCCCCACCCTGAGCTGGCCCTTCGAGGGCAGGCTCGCCACGATCGGCCTCTCCCGCCTGGCCAACGCCGAGGTGACGCTCCAGGTCGTCCGGGACGGCCGCCTGGTCGCCGCGCGGGACGGCCACACGGCCACCGACACGACGGCGGTCCTGCGCAGCGCCGACCTGGGCTGACCCCCGGCCCGCTCCCGTCGGCGCGCCCGCGTCAGAGCTGGGTCGGCTGCCGCTCGGTCAGCCCGTACTTCTTCGCGATCGTGTTCCACAGCGCGGACGCCTTCACCTTCTGCCCGCTGGCCACACCGCTCTCCCGGTTGCCCGCCTGCGTCTGGCCGGTGGGACGGGCGTGCCCCTTGTGGCAGCCCTTCTTGCCGCCGACCTGCTTCGCCCAGGCCGCGTAGTGGTTGTCGGCGGCGGCGGAGGCCCGCCAGGCCTTGGTCAGGGCGGTGGTCAGCGCAGCGTGGTCGGGCAGCTTGTCGACGGACAGCTTGCCCAGCCGGGTGACCAGATCGCCGCGCTGCGTGGCCGCGTCCCTCAGGTCTGAGGACGCTTGGCTCAGGTTGTCGCACCCCTTCACGTCGGCCACCGCCTTGATCACCGACGCCCGGCTGCTGCCGCTGTCGGCGAGCAGCTTGTCGAGGGCGATCGCCTGCTGCTTGCCGGGGTCGGCGGCGGGCGAGGCCGAGTTCTGGGCCGCGGTCGGGCTGGAGTCGGCCACGGGCTTGTTGTCGTCGCTCTGCTTGTCGCCCCCGCCGCCGCTGAGCATCGCCCCGGCGCCGATGCCGAGCACGGCGATGGCGACGCCGATGGCCGCGATCAACGGCACCCGCGATCCGGTACGACCGCCCCGGCGGCCGCCCGCGTCGCCGTCGTCGTCCTCGTTCACCGGCCGGTACGGCACCTGCGCGGGGCCGGCACCCGGGTAGCCGGCGGCGGGCTGCACCGGCAGCTGCTGCGTGGCCCCGGCCGGACCCTCACCGAGACCCGGACCGCCCGGTTCGCTGCGGAACAGGTTCTCGAACCCGGCGGGCGGCTGCTGCGTGCCCGCGCCGACCGGCGGGATGTACTGGGTGGCCTGGGAGTCCGGGTGCGCGGGGCCCGCGCCGGGCTGCTGCGGCGCGCCCTGACCGGGGTACGGGTTCGGGTTCCCGGCGGACTCGGGCGGCATCGCGCCCGGCGCGACCGGCGGTATGTACTGGGTGGCACCCTCGTCGGCGGGGGCGGGGCCGGGTCCGGACATCGGCGTGAACCCCGCGGGGACCGGGGGCAGGTACTGGGTCGCGCCCTCGTCGGCGGCGTGGACCGCCGGGCCCGCCTGTACGGGCGGCACGGGCGGGAGGTACTGGGTCGCGGCCTCGTTCCCGGCAGCGGCCGGGGCCGGCGGGGCGCCCTGCGCGCCCGCACCCGCCTGCGTCCCGTACTGCTGCTGGTAAGGGTCGGGAGCGCCGTAGGAGGGCTGCGCCTGGGGCGCACCACCGCCGTACGGGGGCGCTTCGCCACCGGCGCCGTACCCTTGCGGGCCGCCCGCGGCCGGGGGCAGCTCATGGCCCGCCCCGCCGTGCTGCTGCTGGTGGCCGCCGCTGCCGTAATGCTGCGGGCCGGCGGCGGCGCCGGCCGGGAGTTCGTGGCCGGGGGCGGGCGTGCCGTAGGGCTGCTGGTCGCCGCCGGTGCCGTAGGGCTGCGGGCCCGTGCCGTTGCCGGTCGGGAGTTCGTGGCCGGGGGCCGCGGTGCCGTAGGGCGGGCCGGCGGCGTACGGCTGGCTGTCGTACTGGGGTGCCGGGGCGCCCTCGGGGGGCAGCGGGCCGGGGCCGGTGGTGGGCGGGGGTTCCGGCTGGGTCCACTGCTGGGCGGCCGCCGGGGGCCAGCCCTGGCCCGGCTGGGGCTGCGGGGACTGCTGCCCGGGGCCCCAGGGGCCGCCCCAGGCCTGCCCGCCGGCGGGTGCGGCGGGCGCGGGCGCTGCGGACATGCCCGGCAGCAGCGGCTCCCCTCCGTCCGAGGGCAGCACGATGCCTTCGTGCGCGGGCCGCGCCGAGGGCTCCTCGCCCTGTCCACTCTGCGTCACCGGGACTCCTACGAATGGGGGACCTTCGGAATCGTCGGCTCACGCTACCGGGTCCCCGGAGCCCGTTGCCACGCAGCACTGGGCGCGATCTTCTCCCCTGTGACTGCGGTAACAAAACCGCCCCGCGATGCGCTGTTTATGTTCCCTTTCGCGATCACGCGCCCGCGGGGCTCTTTCAGAGGTGGTCCTCAAGTGGCCGTTCAGGCCGCCTGCTGAAGATCCAGCCGTGCCCCGAACTCCCGTACCACCGCCTCCTCCCGGAAGGGTTCCAGGCGTTGCTGGAGGTCTTCGAGGTACTCGGCGCCCCGGTTGGAGCGCAGGCCGCCGAGCAGCTCGACCGCCTTCATCCCGGTGGAGCAGGCCTGTTCGATCTCCCGCTGCTGCACCTGGGCCGTGGCGAGCAGCACATAGCCGATCGCCCGGCGCCGGGCCCGGGACTCGGGGTGCCCGGCCAGCGACTGCTCGGCACACCGCGCCGCCGCCTCGGCCTGCCCCAGGTCACGGTGGCAGTGCGCCAACTCGTCGGCCAGGTAGGCCTCGTCGAAGTGGGCGATCCACACCGGGTCGTCGCCGCTCGCCGCGTCGGCCCGCTCCATCGCCGTCAGCGCCTGCCCGGAGGCCGCCTGGGTGGCGCGGGCGTCGCCGAGCAGCGCGTGCCCGCGCGCCTCGGCGGCGTGGAACATGGCCTCCACGCGCGGGGTGACCCGCCCGCGTGCCCCTTCCTGCGCCGCGCGCGCCAACTGGGCGATCTCGCGCGGGTTTCCGAGCTGGGCGGCGAGGTGGCTCATGGAGGCGGCGAGGACGTAGCCGCCGTAGCCGCGGTCGCCGGCGGCCTGGGCGAGGCGCAGGGACTGGATGTAGTACCGCTGGGCCAGACCCGGTTGCCCGGTGTCGACCGCCATGTAGCCGGCCAGCTCGGTCAACCGGGCGACGGCGGCGAAGAGTTCCCGGCCGACGGCTTCCCGGTACGAGCCCGCGAGCAGCCCGGAGACGACGCTGTTGAGGTAGTGCACGACGACGGGCCGGACGTGCCCGCTGCCGTACGTGTGGTCGAGGCCGGTGAGCGCCTGGGTCATGGAGCGGACGGCGGCCACGTCGGAGCGGCCCACGCGCGGGCCCGCCTGCCGGGCCACCTGGGCGTCCGGCACGGAGATCAGCCAGTCGCGGCTGGGTTCGACCAGCGCGGAGGCGGCGACGGAGGAGCCGGACAGGAAGTCCCGGCGCCCCACGTCGCTGCGCCACAGCTCGCAGACCTGCTCGATGGCCCCCAGTACCGTCGGCGAGAACTGGAGACCCACTCCCGAGGCGAGGTTCTTGCCGTTGGCCATGCCGATCTCGTCGATCGTGACCGTACGGCCGAGCTTGCGCCCGAGCGCCTCCGCGATGATCGCGGGGGCCCGGCCCCGCGGCTGCTGGCCGCGCAGCCAGCGGGCCACGGACGTCTTGTCGTAGCGCAGGTCGAGTCCGTGCTCGGTCCCGCACATGTTGACCCGCCGGGCCAGCCCGGCGTTCGAGCACCCCGCTTCCTGGATGAGCGCCTGCAGCCGTTCGTTGGGCTGCCTCGCCACGAGAGGCCTTGCGGCCATGTGCTACCCCCTGCGAACCCCTGGAGCGAAAAGATCCGGCCGGACGGGTTCCGGCCGTGAAGATCACTGCCCAGCTGACATAGCGTCAATGCCTGACATATGCGGTTTGCCGGGGTAAAGGCTGCTGCCGACCCCACCCCTGGCTACCCACCTCAGGGCCCGCTTCCCCCCGCGCGCCCCCGGCCGTGCACCCATGCGCCCCAGGTGCGGGATCGATGCTCCTCCCCCGCGCACACCGGAGCCGTAACCGGAGGTGGGTGCGGGAGTTGAGTTGAGCGTGGAAGAGACGATCGCGGGCGCCGAAACCGCTCAGATTCCGCAGCAGCGCGGCGAATCGCTGCTGGAAACCGCCGTGCGCTATGCCGAGGAGCGCCACTGGGACGTGTTCCCGGGCACCTGGCTGGAAGCCGTCGACGGGGTGCAGCACTGCTCCTGCGGCGACGCGACCTGTCCTGCGCCGGGTGCGCACCCCACGCGCCCCGACTGGGCCACGCAGGCGACCGGCAGTGCGACGGTGGCCCGCCGGATGTGGCAGAAGCAGCCCACGGCGTCGATCCTGCTGCCGACGGGGCGGACGTTCGACGCTTTGTCCGTCCCGGAGAGCGCGGGGTTCCTGGCGCTGGCCCGGATGGAGCGGATGGAGCTGACGCTGGGGCCGGTGACGCTGACGCCGGACCGGCGGATGCAGTTCTTCGTGCTGCCGGGGGCTTCCGTGAAGGTGCCCGAGCTGGTGCGGAAGCTGGGGTGGTCTGTCGCTTCGCTGGATCTCGTGCCGTTGGGGGAGGGGGGGTATGTGGCGGCGCCTCCTACGCGGTTCGCTTCGCGGGGGGCGGTGCAGTGGGCCTGCCGGCCTACGCCGGCGAATCGGTGGTTGCCGGATGCGGAGGAGTTGATCTCGCCGTTGGCGTATGCGTGCGGGAGGGATCGGTAACCGTCGCCTGTGCGTGTGCGGGGCTTGGGTGCACTGGCGAATGCGGCTGCTTTGTGGCTTGTCGCGCAGTTCCCCGCGCCCCTTCCGGGGCGCTGTGGTGGAGCCG
This sequence comes from Streptomyces sp. NPDC047028, assembly GCF_040644095.1. Classification (NCBI taxonomy): domain Bacteria; kingdom Bacillati; phylum Actinomycetota; class Actinomycetes; order Kitasatosporales; family Streptomycetaceae; genus Streptomyces; species Streptomyces sp. NPDC047028. Next base: position 106,445 of record NZ_JBEYVS010000019.1, on the reverse strand, counting down.
TGTTTCAGGTGCCGCCCCGAGCCCCTTTCGGGGCGCTGGTGTGGTCGTAGCCTTCATGCATGACCGATGTTGCGGTGCGGGTGCGTGGGCTCTGGAAGCGGTTCGGGGAGCAGGTTGCCGTTGGGGGCATTGATCTCGATCTGCCCGCTGGGAAGTTCGTCGGGCTGGTGGGGCCCAATGGGGCGGGGAAGACGACGACTCTGTCCATGGTGACCGGGCTGTTGCGGCCGGACGGTGGGTCGGTCGAGGTGGTCGGGCACGATGTGTGGCGGGACCCGGTGGCCGTCAAGGCGCGGATCGGGGTGTTGCCCGAGGGGCTCAGGCTGTTCGAGCGGCTGTCGGGGCGGGAGCTGCTCGCGTACTCGGGGCGGCTGCGGGGGCTGCCCGGTGACGAGGTCGACAAGCGGGCCACACAGTTGCTGGACGTGCTCGACCTGGCCGGCGCCCAGCACAAGCTGGTGGTCGACTACTCCACCGGCATGCGCAAGAAGATCGGACTCGCGGCCGCTCTGCTGCACAACCCCGAGGTCCTCTTCCTGGACGAGCCGTTCGAGGGCGTCGACCCCGTCTCCGCGCAGACCATCCGGGGCGTGCTGGAGCGGTACACCGCCTCCGGGGCCACCGTCGTGTTCTCCTCTCACGTGATGGAGCTGGTCGAGTCGCTGTGCGACTGGGTGGCGGTCCTGGCGGCGGGCCGGATCCGGGCCACCGGTGAGCTGGCCGAGGTGCGCGGGGAGCATCCCACGCTGCAGGCGGCGTTCCTGGAACTCGTGGGCGCCCGGGGCCGGGACGCCGGGTCCGACCTGGACTGGCTGGGCGGCGGCGCGCCCCGATGACCAACCTGACCTCCACCTTCGTACGGCTGAAGCTGTCGCTGCTCAGGAACGGCCTGCGTCAGTCCGCCGGGCGGCGGGCGGCGTTCGTGGCCTCCGCGGTCGTCGCGCTCCTCGTCGCCGCACTGCAACTGCTGGGCCTGCTCGCGCTGCGCGGGCACGCGCACGCCGACGCGGTCGCCGTCCTCGGCACGGCCGTGCTGGCGGTGGGCTGGGCGGTGATGCCGCTGTTCTTCCCGACCGGCGACGAGACACTGGACCCGACCCGGCTGGTGATGCTGCCGCTGCGGCCCCGGCCGCTGGTCCGGGCGCTGCTCGCGGCCTCCCTGGTCGGCATCGGCCCGGTGTTCACCGTGCTGCTGCTGACGGGCTGCGCGCTGTCGGTGGCGCACGGCGCGGCGGCCTACGCCGTGACGGTGGTCGCCGTCCTCCTGGGGCTGCTGGTGTGCGTGGCGCTGGCGCGGGCGGTGGCCGCGGCGAACGTGCGGCTGCTGACCAGCCGCAAGGGCCGCGATCTGGCGGTACTCAGCGGGCTGGTGATCGCGGTCGGGGCACAGCTGGTCAACTTCGGTGCCCAGCGGCTCGGTTCGGCCGGGCTCGGGCAGCTGGGGCCGGCCTCGGACGTGGTGCGGTGGCTGCCGCCGGCGTCGGCGGTGGGCGCGGTGTGGTCGGTGAGCGAGGGGTCGTACGGCGTCGCGGCCGGGCAACTGCTGCTGTCGCTGGCCGTGTCGGCGCTGCTGATCGCCGTGTGGGCACGCAGCCTGACCCGGTTGATGACAGCGCCGGACGGCTCCACCCTGCAGGCCGCCGACGCCGGCACCCGGGACCGCTCCTCCGCCGGGCTCGGCCGGCTGCTGCCCGGCGGACGCACGGGCACGGTCATGGAACGCGCCCTGCGCTACATCTGGCGCGACCCCAAGACGAAGGCCGCGTGGGTGACGTCGCTGGCCATCGGGCTGATCGTGCCCGTGTTCAACGCGGTCCAGGGCACCGGGTCGGTGTACTTCGCGTGCCTCGCGGCCGGCATGCTCGGCATCCAGATGTACAACCAGTTCGGGCAGGACACCTCCGCCTTCTGGATGGTGGCCCTGACGATCTCCTCACCCCGGGACGCCTACGCAGAACTGCGCGGCCGCGCCCTGGCGTTGCTGCTGATCACCCTGCCGTACGCCGCCCTCGTCACCGTCGTGACGACCGCGCTGCTCGGCGACTGGGCGCGGCTGCCCGAGGTGCTCGGCCTGTCCTTCGCGCTGCTCGGGGCGATGCTGGCGACCGGCGCATGGACCTCGGCCCGCTTCCCGTACTCCATCCCGCAGGAGGGCCACCGCAACGTGGCCGCCGGGCAGGCCGGGCTGGCCTGGATCTCCATCTTCGGCGGCATGGTCGCGGCCGCCCTGCTGTGCGCCCCCGTCATCGCCCTGGCCGTCGCGCTCAACGTCAGCGCGGGCGGCGACGCGTGGACCTGGCTGCTGCTGCCTGTGGGCGCGGTGTACGGCACGGCGGTCACGCTGGCGGGCCTGCGCCTCGCCGCGCCGCGTACGGCGGCCCGGCTGCCGGAAATCCTCACGGCGGTCAGCAAGGGGTAGGGCGGCCGCCGGTCTGCCGGGTCAGCGTTTCGTGCGCTGTCACGAGGGCGGGTCAGCGTTTCCTGGCGGTCGCGAGGGCGGGTCAGCGTTTCCTGGCGGTCGCGAGGTGGATGCCGAAGTGGCAGGGCAGGTCGTCGTCCGGTCCGCCGGTCCGGGCGAGGAAGGCCGCGCGGAGGCCGGCGAGGGTTCCGGCGTCCAGGGCGGCGAGGTCGTACAGGCCGGACAGGGCCGTCCAGACGCGCTCGGGCGGTCCGCCGATGTCGAGGGTGAGCGTCTCCCAGTCCGGTGCCGGGTCGAACCCGGCCGCGGCGAGCAGTCCGCTCATGGCGTCCCGGTCGCGGGTGCGGCGGTCACCGAGAACGGGTATCCGGCGTTCGGCGGGGGTGCGTTCCAGCGCCTCCCCCAGCAGCTCGCGGAACACCTCGTACGCCGTTCCCCGCCCGCCCGCGCCGACGACGAACGCCAGCACGCCGCCGGGCACCAGCACGCGCGCGATCTCGGCGGCGACCTGCTCGACGTCCCCCATCAGCATCAGCGCCATGTGGGAGGCGACCGCGTCGAAGGCGCCGTCGGCGAAGGGGAGTTGCTGGGCGCGGGCCTCCAACAGCACCGCACCCGCCTGTATGACCTCCGGGCGCCGGCGGGCGAGGGCGAGTGCCTGGGGGGAGATGTCGGCGCCGGCGAGGGTGCGGCCCGGGGTGCGGGCCAGCAGGTGGAGCAGGTGGCCGTCGCCGCAGCCGAGGTCCAGGACGCGGGGGTGGGCGGCGACGCGTTCGGCGAGGAGTTCGTAGCTGGAGGCCCGGCCGTCGGTGGTCCGGGCGCCGGCGAACGCCTCAGCCGTCACCGCCGGGCGCTCGGCGTGAAAGGCCTTCAGGAAGGCTTCCTGGGCGGCGGTGGTCATGGCGGAGCCCTTCTGTGATCACTCTCTGGTCAGGGGACCAGGACGCGGTTCAGGAACGGTTCGATCGCGGCGCGCCAGGCCGTGGGCTGGTCGTAGTGGATGAGGTGACCGGCGTCGGCGATCTCCGCGTACTCGCCGTGAGGCAGGACGCGGACCATCTCCTGGGCCTCCGCGCGGCCCAGTTCGCCGTCCAGGCCGCGGACGACCAGGGTGGGGCAGCGGACCTGGGCGAGTTCCTCCCAGTGCGCGTCGTGGACCCAGGTCTCGCGGGACCTGAGCATCTGATCGGGGTCGAACACGGGGCGCCAGCCGTCGGCGCACTCGTGCATGACCTCGGCGTAGAAGGCGCCGCGGGACGGGTGGGGGCGCTCCACCCAGGGGTCGTCCTCGCCGAACCACTTGCGGACGTCGGCGAGCGTGGCGAAGGGGACGGGCCAGGAGCGGAACCAGTCGGCCCACTCGCGCTGCGAGGCCGCGCCGAGCGCGGAGGCCCGCATATCGCAGATGACCAGGCCGGACACCAGGTCCGGGCGCCGCGCGGCGAGCTGCCAGGCGGTCAGCGCGCCCATGGCGTGGCCGACGAGGACGGCGGGGGCGAGACCGAGCTGTTCGAGCGCGGCCTCGGCGTCCTCGACGTAGGCCTCGCGGGTGTACGCGGCCTGCGGGGGCTTGTCGCTCTGGCCGTGGCCGCGCTGGTCGAGCGCGACGGCGCGATGGCGCGCGGAGAGCCAGCGGGCGGCAGACGCCCAGTGCGAGGCGCGGCCCATCAGGCCGTGCAGTAACAGGACGCCGGGGGTGGTGGCAGAGGCGATCGCGGGCGACGCGGGGGCCGTGCCGGGTGGCGGGGGTGCGGCCCGCGGCGAGGGCAGGGGTTTCGCGCCGGCCGGAGTCGAACGGGCGTCCGAGGTCGGGGACTCGGGCGGGCGGGCGTCCGCCGGCGGGGGTGGGTCGGCCTTCGGGGGGTCCGCGAACTCCCAGGCGGCCAGGGTCACCCCGCCCGTTCCCGTCACGTCGATCCGCCGTGCCATGACCTTGACCCCCTCGCTCCGCCTGCCTCGTGCTTGTGCCGCCTACCGCCTACCGCCTACCGCCGCAGACTATCGAATGCGCATTCGAAAATGCCGTATCCGGAGACAACACCCCTCCTTCGGGTGACACCGCCCCAGGAATGATCGCCGCCACCGAGGGGAGTTCTTCATCGGGAGGCGGACCGCTCGGGGAAACCGGTCCGAGGGGATGACCCTGAGAGCTCGGGGCTCCGGGTCAGCACAGGGGAGGACAGGCCCCGGCGCCGCAAGGTGCCGGGGCCCTCTCCGTCAGCGCTTGGCCACGAACACGTGCGAGGCGACATCCGCCTCCAGCTCGGCCGCCTCGCCGCCGCTGCCGACCAGCACCCCGCCGGCCGACTCCGTCACGCTCACCACGGAGCCGGGCTGCACGCCGGCCCGCCGCAGCGTGTACATCAGCTGGGCGTCCGTCTGGATCGGCTCGCCGATCCGGCGCACGACGACCGTCTTGCCGTCGGAGCCCGGATCCAGGTCGGCCAGCGAGACCATGCCCGCGTCCAGGAACGGGTCGGCGCCGTCCTTCTCACCCAGCTCCTCCAGCCCGGGGATCGGGTTGCCGTACGGCGACTCGGTCGGGTGCCGCAGCAGCTCCAGCACACGCCGCTCGACGGCCTCGCTCATCACGTGCTCCCAGCGGCAGGCCTCCGCGTGCACCTGCTCCCACTCCAGGCCGATCACGTCGACGAGGAGACACTCGGCCAGCCGGTGCTTGCGCATCACGCGCGTCGCCAGCCGGCGGCCCTCGTCGGTCAGCTCCAGGTGACGGTCGCTGGCGACGGACACCAGCCCGTCCCGCTCCATCCGCGCGACCGTCTGGCTCACCGTCGGCCCGCTCTGGTCGAGCCGCTCCGCGATGCGGGCGCGCATGGGGACGACGCCTTCCTCTTCGAGCTCGAGGATGGTGCGGAGATACATCTCCGTGGTGTCGATCAGTCCGGACATACGTGCCCCTCGATTACCTCTGCCGGAAACCTCACCCGGCGCGTGCGCTGGCCCTGCCACCAATTCTGCCGGATCCCACTGACAAGTGGGGGGCACCGCGAAAACGGGGTGGACGCGGCGCCGAGGTCGACGGGCATCCCCTGGCCGCGGGCAATCGTGCCGCAGGGCGGCACGGGTGGGCGCGGCGACACCCGGTGAGCGCCGGTGAGCGTAGCCACCCCCGGCGGACCCGGACTCCGTATTGACACCGCAGTGGTCCAGACCTCACGGTGATCCACGACACAACCGCTGCGAAGGGGCTCCGCATGAGCGACGGCACGCCGGCCGACCTGTTCTTCGACGCCGCCATCAACCTCCTGCACCGCGTCCGCGAGGAGGACGCGGAGGCCATCACCGCGGCCGGCACCCTCCTCGCCGACACCGTCGCCGCCGGCGGCCGCCTCTTCGCCTTCGGCGCCGGCCACTCCTCCCTCCCCGCCCAGGACGTCGTCTACCGCGCCGGCGGCCTCGCCCTCATGAACCTCCTCGCCGTCCCCGGTGTCGTCGGCGTCGACGTCATCCCCGCCACCCTCGGCTCCGCCCTCGAACGCGTCGACGGCCTCGCGAGCGCCGTCCTCGACACGTCCCCCCTCCGCGCCGGCGACGCCCTCGTGATCATCTCCCTCTCCGGCCGCAACGCCCTCCCCGTCGAGATGGCCCTCGGCGCCCGTGCACGCGGCGTGAAGGTCATCGGCGTGACCTCGGTCGCGTACGCCTCTCAGACCACGTCCCGGCATTCCTCGGGCACGTTCCTGAAGGACCACTGCGACATCGTCCTGGACTCGAAGATCGCGGTCGGCGACGCCGAGCTGACCCTCGACACGATCCCGGCGCCGTTCGCCCCCGCCTCCACGGTCGTCACCAGCGCCCTGATGCAGGCGATGACGGCCACCGCAGCCGCCACCCTGGCCGACCGCGGCATCGAGCCACCGCTGCTGCGCTCCGGCAACGTCGACGGCGGCCACGAGTGGAACAGCCGCGTCATGCGGGAGTACGGCGACCGGATCTTCTACCGACACTGACCGCCCCGCTGCGGGAAACGGGCCCTCGGGGGCCTACTCCCCGACCACCCCGGCCAGATCCAGCGCCGCCGCGACCCGCACCGCCACGTCCTCCGCGTACGCCGCGTCCGCCCGCTCGAACCGGTTGCGCCCGGCCCCCCGTACGAACGTCACCACGCCCAGCGTCCGCCCCCGGCTGCGCAGCACCGCGCACAGCGCGTGCACCGCGTCCGGCGGCCACTGCCGGGCCAGCGCCCACTCCCGCGCCCGCTCGGCCGGCACCGATCCCGCGTCGGCCCGGACGGTCCCGGCCCGCTCGACGCAGCTCAACGCCGGATGCCCCTCCTCGTAGCGCGCGGGCAGCCCGGCGGCCCCGCTGAGCAGACTCGGGCCCGGCGCGCCGGCGGGCGTCGCGGCGATCCGCACCAGCCGCACCGCCCCCGCGTCCTCACGATCGGCCGAGGTCTCCGCGCGCGGGGGCGCGGCCACCCGGTCCAGCAGCGCGTGGTCGGCGAACCCGGCGAGCGCGAAGTCGAGATGGACGGTGGCCGCCTCCGCCGGATCCTCGCACTCGGCGGCGGCCCGCGCGGCCCGGTGCAGCTGATTGCTCCGGAACCGGATCAGCGCCGCTTCCTGCTCCGCCTGCTTCGCGTCGGTCACGTCCTGGAACAGCCAGCCCACCCCGAGCGGCACGGGTTCCTCGGCGAGCGGCGAGGCCAGCCGCAGGAAGCCACTGCGCCAGCAGCGCCGCTTCTCCCCCTCCGCCGTACGCACGGCAACCCACATCTCGGCCGGCGCCGGCGGCGCACCCTCGGCGAGGACATGCGTGAACGCGCCCTCCAGCTCCTCCACGCCCCGCGCGAGCAGTTCACCGAGCGGCCGCCCGAGTACGGCCGTACGCCCGATGCCCAGGGCCCGCGCCGCGAACGCGTTGACCACGGCGGGCCGCAGATCCGCGTCGACCAGGACGACTCCCCAGGACGCGTCCTCGAACAGCGCCTCGCTCAGCGCGATCGACCGTTCCAGGTCGATCTGCGCGTGCACCTCGCTGAAGGCGCAGTACACGCCCGCCGGTTTGCCCTCCGGCCCGCGCACGGCCGCCGACTGCGTCCGTACGAGCACCCGCCCGCCGTCCTTCGTCACCAGCGCGAACTCGTGCACCTGGCGGCCCGGCGCGTGCATGGCGGCCATCAGCCGCGTCTCGACCTCCTCGGCGTCGGCACTGCGCACCGCCCACCCGGCGAACCCGTGCCGCCCGACGGCCTCCGTGGCGCTCCAGCCGAGGATCCGCTCGGCCTCACGGTTCCAGTGGGTGACGACCCCGTCCGCGTCGAAGGCGCACAGGGCCGCGTCCATGCCGTCGAGCAGCGCGGCGAGCAGATCGGACCCGCCGGGGTCGCTGCTGTCGTCCATGGCGCCGGAGCCCTCGGGACGCTCCGGCTCGGGCTCGTCCGGCCCCAGCTCGTCGGTGGTCCCACTCCGCCGGGAAGCACTCACCTGGACCCCCTGGAGGCTGCGTCCGCGCACGTACGGCGCGTGTTTCGCTCACTGGTCCTCATTCAACTGGAACGTGACACAGCCCACACCATGTTCCCGCAAGATTGAAGGAATCTTGTCCCCCGCGCAGCCCGGCGTTCACCCGCTCCAGGCAGCCGCCGTCAGCTGACCGGCGCGGGAACCAGCCGCAGATCCACCCACTCGTCGCTCTCCCCGTCGAGCACATACCGGTCGACCTCCACGAACCCGAGCCGCTCCGCGAACCGCAGCCCGTCCCGGTTCGCCGCGAGGACACAGGTCTCGATCACCTCTGCGCCCAGCACGCGCGCGTACGCGAGGGCATGCTCGTACACGGCCGCCCCGAACCCCCGCCCCCGGTACTCGGGCAGCACCCGCGCGATGACCGTCGCCACCGCGTCCTCCCCCGTCGGCGGCCGAACGGTGGAGCACCCGACGAGCACCTCCCCCAGATACGCGTTCTCCAGCCGGTTCCGCCCCAGCCGCTCCCGCGCGTCCTGCGGTGCCATGGCCGCGGGCGGCACAACCACGTTGTGCACGTGCCGCCACTCCTCCAGCATCACGTCGCCGTCGACGGGCTCGATTCGAAGATCGTTCATACCGGGCAGCGAACAGGGCGGCCACGCATGGCGTCAATCAAGAAAAACAGTTGAACCCCCTTCGACCGCTTCTTAGGCTGGGGCCCACGTAGGAAAGGAGGTGATCGGGTTAATGAGTTACACCCGGACGCGCGAGGTGGCTGCGGGCTAGCGGCCTGCCACCACATGAAGTGCGGTGCCGGACCAGCGTGAGTACCAAGCACGCAGCCGGCCGAATCCAACGCAGTCACCCGACCCGCGAGCTCGCCGGTATCGTCCGGCCGGCTCCCCCGCCGCAAGGCGGAGGACCCGAGCTCGCGGGTCGTCTGCGTTTCCTGAAGAGCCGCGCGAGGTCAGGGGCTGAGTCGTTCCACTCGCCAGGAGCCGTCGGGGCGGGCCGTGTAGCGGAGTCGGTCGTGGAGGCGGTTTTCGCGGCCCTGCCAGAACTCGACCGTGTCGGGGGCGATGCGGAAGCCGCCCCAGTGCGGCGGGACCGGGACCTGCTCGCCCTCCGGGTAGCGGGCGGCTAGCGCGGCGTGGGCGGCGTCGAGTTCGGCGCGGGAGGCGATCACGGAGGACTGTGCGCTGGCCCAGGCGCCGAGCTGGGAGCCGTGCGGCCGGGTGCGGAAGTACGCGGCGGTCTCGTCGCGTCCGGTACGGCGGGCGGTGCCGGTGACGATGACCTGGCGGGCGACCGGGTGCCAGGGGAAGAGCAGCGAGACGTACGGGTTGGCGGCCAGGTCGAGGGCCTTGCGGGAGCCGTAGTTGGTGTAGAAGACGAAGCCGTCCGTGTCGAACTGCTTCATCAGGACCGTGCGGGTGCTGGGGCGGCCGGTCGCGTCCGCCGTGGAGACGACCATGGCGTTGGGCTCGTACAGCGTTCCGTGCAGGGCGGCCCGCGCGGCGTCCTCGAACCAGCGGCCGAACTGGTCCATGGGGTGTGCGGCGAGATCGTGCTCGTCCAGGCCCTGCGCGCGGTACTGCTTGCGCATGGCGGCGGGGTCCACCACGGGGTCGGGGCTCGGTTCGCGGTCGGTCACGGCGCCATCCTGCCGCATCGAACGAAGGTGGCACTGAGTGTCGTGTGGTCTCCCCAAAAGTGGCACTGAGGGTTATCGTGCTGGTTCCCCCCGCGGTGGGGTGACCACCGGCTGATCCGGGCATCACCGGGGTGACCGCCGCCCACTGATCACGAGGAGCCGCCAGATGTCCGACTTCGTACCCGGGCTCGAAGGAGTCATCGCGTTCGAGACGGAGATCGCCGAACCGGACAAGGAGGGCGGCGCCCTGCGCTACCGGGGCGTCGACATCGAGGACCTGGTCGGTCACGTCTCGTTCGGCAACGTGTGGGGGCTGCTCGTCGACGGCGCCTTCAACCCCGGCCTGCCGCCCGCCGAGCCGTTCCCGATCCCGGTGCACTCCGGTGACATCCGGGTGGACGTGCAGTCGGCGCTGGCCATGCTCGCCCCGGTGTGGGGCCTGAAACCGCTGCTCGACATCGACGTCGAGCGGGCCCGCGAGGACCTGGCGCGCGCCGCCGTGATGGCACTGTCGTACGTCGCCCAGTCCGCGCGCGGGCAGGGGCTGCCGATGGTGCCGCAGCGGGAGATCGACAAGGCGCAGTCCATCACCGAGCGGTTCATGATCCGCTGGCGCGGCGAGCCGGACCCCAAGCACGTGGCCGCCGTGGACGCCTACTGGTCGTCGGCCGCCGAGCACGGCATGAACGCCTCGACGTTCACCGCCCGGGTCATCGCCTCCACCGGCGCGGACGTCGCCGCCGCGCTGTCCGGTGCGGTCGGCGCGATGTCCGGTCCGCTGCACGGCGGCGCCCCCTCGCGCGTGCTGCACATGATCGAGGAGATCGAGCGGACCGGGGACGCGGAAGGCTACGTCAGGCAGGCCCTGGACCGCGGCGAGCGGCTCATGGGCTTCGGCCACCGGGTGTACAGGGCCGAGGACCCCCGCGCGCGCGTGCTGCGGCGTACGGCCCGCGAGCTGGGCGCGCCCCGCTTCGAGATCGCGGAGGCGCTGGAGAAGGCCGCGCTGGAGGAGCTGCACAACCGGCGGCCCGACCGGGTGCTGGCCACCAACGTGGAGTTCTGGGCCGCGATCATGCTGGACTTCGCCCAGGTGCCGGCGCACATGTTCACCTCGATGTTCACGTGCGCCCGGACGGCGGGCTGGTCGGCGCACATCCTGGAGCAGAAGCGGACGGGCCGCCTGGTGCGGCCCTCGGCGCGGTACGTGGGCCCGGGTCCGCGCAGCCCGCAGGACGTCGAGGGGTACGAGGACATCGCGCACTGAGAGGGCCGCTGCCCCGGCCCACGGCTTTTCAGGCCGGTGTCAGCAGGTCCGCGTGGTGGCGTTCCGCGCCCAGCGGGTGGGCGCGGAGCTTGCCCTTCAGCTCGTTGTAGCCGTATTCGGCGTACAGCGGGTTGGCGGGGTCGTCGGTGATGCCGGGGGCCGTGGCGGCGTGGGGGAAGGGCAGCGGCCGGACGCGGGCGTCGAGGCGGGGGTTGTAGAAGAACGGGACGGAGAAGCGTTCGGTGGCTCCGGGCGGGCTGACCACGCGGTGGTTGGTGGCCAGGAGGTAGCCGTCGGTGGCGACTTCGAGGAGTTCGCCGAGGTTGACGACGAAGGCGCCGTCGATCGGCGGGACGTCGTGGAAGCGGCCGTCCTCACGCTGGACCTGGAGACCGCCGACCGTGTCCTGGAGCAGCAGGGTCAGGAAGCCGTAGTCCTTGTGGGCGCCGACGCCCTGGTCGGTGCCGTCGCCCGCGCTGCCGGGGTAGCGGACGAGCTTGAGGTGCGGGTGGGCGTGGGCGCCGAAGACGGGGTCGTAGAAGCCGGCGGGGGCGCCGATGGCCGTCAGGAGTTCGTGCAGCAGGCGCTCGGCGACGGCGCTGAGTTCGGCGATCCAGTCGAGGGCGGCGGTGCGCAGCTCGGGCAGGGCGGCGGGCCACTGGTTGGGGCCTTGCAGCCACCAGTAGGGGGGTTCGCCGGGGGCCGGGACGTGGGCGGGGCGTTCGGCGCCTATGTCGAGCTGGTCGCGCCAGTCGCGGGCGCCGGCGGTGCGTTCGTCGCCGGTGCGGGTGTAGCCGCGGAAGTGCGGCGAGTTGGTGTTGTCCAGGGCGAGCCGGTCGGCCTCGGGGAGGGCGAAGAACGCGCGCATGGCGGTGAGCAGCGCCTGGGTGCGGGCCTGGGTCACGCCGTGCCCGATGAGCTGGAAGAAGCCGACGTCGTGGGCCGCGCTGTGCAGCTGCGCGTGGAGCAGCGCGCGGGCCTGGGGGCCGCGGTCGGCGGCCGACAGGTCGATGATCGGGAGCTGGGTGTACGACGGGTTCGTCGCGAGGTGCGTCGTCATGGGGTGCGTCCGCGGGGTCTACGGGGCACGGGTGGGCCGCGAGGGGTGGGCGGCCCCCGGTGCCGGAAGGAAGTCGAGCAGGCAGAGAAGTGCGAGGGGGCTGGTCAGGCGGTGTGACGCCGACAGCCCATGCTCGTGACGCGCACGTAGTCCACGTGGCGGCGGCGGACGAGCATCGGAAGCATGCGGACAGCGTACTGCGGTGCGCGTCGGATGCGTGTGGTCCCGTTCACACCGGCGGGTGCCCGGTGGGCAGGTCAGCCGAGTGCCTCGTCCAGCAGGGCCGCCCACTGGGCCACGACGCGTTCGCGGCGGGTGGTGTCGTCGGTGAGGAGGTTGGCGAGGCCGAGGCCGCGGGCCATGTCGAGGAAGCCCTGGACGGTTTCGCGGGCGCCGGGGCGGGTCTCGTCGGCGCCGAGGAGTTCCACGGCGATGCGGTGGGTCTCGCGGCCGACGCGGGCCTCGAGTTCGGTGACGCGGGCGCGGAGCTGGTCCTCGTTGGAGGCGGCGACCCAGAGGTGGAGCGCGGCGCGGAAGAGGGGGCCGGTGTAGAGGTCGACGAGGGCGGCGAGGACGGCGTGCCGGTCGGCGGGGCCGCCGGGGCTGTCGGGGAAGAGGTCGCGCAGGGCGGTGGAGCGTTCCTCGGCGACGTATTCGACGGCCGCGGTGAAGAGGTCCTCGCGGGTGGGGAAGTGGTGCTGGGCGGCGCCGCGGGAGACGCCGGCGCGTTCGGCGACGACGGTGACCGTGGAGCCGGCCCAGCCGTGTTCGGCGAGGCAGGCCACGGCGGCTTCGAGGAGCCGCTGCCGGGTGGCCCGGCTGCGGTCCTGTTTGGGGACCCGGTCGCGTTCCGCCGTACTCACGCCACCACCCACGCCGCTTCCCGTCGTTCGAGGAACGCTGTCATCCCCTCCCTGGCCTGGGCGGAGGCGAACAGCTGGGCCGAGAGCGCGGTCAGGTGGGCCGCGTCCCGGTCGAATGTCTCCAGCACCCTAGCCGTGAGCAGCCGTTTCGTCTCGGCGAGGCCCTGGGGTGAGGAGCGGCGCAGGCCGTCGAGGACGGGGGCGAGGGCTTCGTCGACGTCGTCGGCGGTGGTGGTGAGCAGTCCGAGGCGTACGGCTTCGGCGGCGTCGAAGCGTTCGCCGGTGAGGTAGTAGCGGGCCAGCGCGCGGGGGTCGGCGCGGGGGACGACGGGCAGGGAGATCACGGCGGGGGCGACGCCGATGCGGACCTCGGTGAAGGCGAAGGTGGCGGTGGTGGCGGCGGCCGTGATGTCGCAGGCGGCGAGGAGGCCGAGGCCGCCGGCGCGGACGTGCCCGGTGACGCGGGCGACGACGGGCTTCGGCAGTTCGACGATCTGGCGCAGCAGGGCGACCAGCGCGTCGGGGTGGGGTGGGTCGCGCAGGTCGGCGCCCGCGCTGAAGGTGGTGCCGGTGTGGGTGAGGACGACGGCGCGTACGTCGGTGTCCTCGGCGCAGTCGGTCAGCGCGGCGGCGAGTTCGGTGACGAGGGCGGCGGAGAGGGCGTTGCGGGTGTCGGTGGCGTCGAGGCTGAGGGTCTCGACGCCACGCGCGCGCGTGCCGCCGACGAGGGTGGTCATGGGCGCTCCCTGAGCTGTCGGCGCAGGATCTTGCCGGAGACCGCGCGGGGGACGGCGTCGATGAAGGTGACCTTGCGGACGCGTTTGTAGGGGGCGACGCGTTCGGCGACGTAGAGCATGACCTCGTTCTCGGTGAGTTCGGTGAGTTCGGTGAGTTCGGTGAGTTCGGTGAGTTCGGTGGGTTCGGTGAGTTCGGTGAGTTCCGTGGGATCAGTGGGGTCGCTGGGACCAGTGGGGTCGGTAGTAGTGGGCCGGCGGACGACGAAGGCGTGCGGGATCTCGTTGCCGTTCTCGTCGCGGTCGCCGATGACGGCGGTGTCGGCGATGCCGGGGTGGGTGAGCAGGAGGGCTTCGAGTTCGGCGGGGGCCACCTGGAAGCCCTTGTACTTGATGAGTTCCTTGACCCGGTCGACGACGAAGAGCCAGCCTTCGGGGTCGGTGTGGCCGACGTCCCCGGTGTGCAGCCAGCCGTCGGGGTCGATCATGGCGGCGGTGGCGTCGGGGCGACCGAGGTAGCCCTTCATGACCTGGGGTCCGCGGATGAGGATCTCGCCGGACTCGCCGGTGCCGAGGTCCTTGCCGGGGTCGTCGAGGGAGACGATCCGCATCTCGGTGCCGGCGATGAGCTTGCCGACGGTGCCGGCAGGCGCCCGGTCAAGGGCGTCGAGGGGGACGACGTGGGTGCCGGGGGACAGTTCCGTCATGCCGTAGGCCTGGCCGAGCGGGGGCAGGCCGAGGCGTTCGGCGCAGGCGCGGGCGAGGGCGGCGTCCAGGGGCGCGGCGGCGCTGATGACGTACTTCAGGGACGACAGGTCGTAGCGCGCGACCACGGGGTGCTTGGCGAGGGCGAGGACGATGGGCGGGGCGACGTAGAGGCCGGTGATGCGGTGGTTCTGGATCGCGGCGAGGAACGTCTCCAGGTCGAAGCGGGGCAGCACGACGACGGTGGCGCCCTTGCGGAGCGGGGCGTTCATCAGCGCGGTCAGGCCGTAGATGTGGAAGAACGGCAGGACGGCGAGGATGCGGTCGCCGGGGCCGGCCGGGACGACGCTGTCGAGCTGGGCCAGGTTGGTGGCGATCTGCCGGTGGGTGAGCATCACGCCCTTGGGAACGCCGGTGGTCCCGGACGAGTAGGGCAGCGCGGCGACGTCCTCGGCCGGGTCGATGTCCACCCGGGGTTCGGGGGCGGCCGAGGCCAGCATGTCGATCAGCGAGCGGTGTCCGGGGGCGCTGTCGCAGACGAGGATCTCCTGGACGCCGCCCGCGAGTTCGGCGGCCCGGCGGGCGGAGTCCAGCAGCGGTGAGACGGTGACGATCCAGCGGGCGCGGCTGTCGCGGAGCTGCTTGGCGAACTCCTCGGGGGTGGCGAGCGGGTGCACGGTGGTCACGGAGGCGCCCGCGCGCGTGGCGGCGTAGAAGGCGGTGGGGAAGGCGATCGTGTTGGGGCTGTGCAGGGCGAGGACGTCGCCCTTGCGGACACCGGCGTCGGCGAGGGCGGCGGCCAGCCGCCGGTGGAACCGGTCCACCTGCTCGTACGTGAGGGTGGTGCCGTCCGTGCCGTCGATCAGGGCGGGCAGCTCCCCGAACTCGGCCGCCCGGCCCAGCACGGCCTCGTGGATGGGCAGGTCTACGGGCGGAACGTCTGCGTACTCGCTGCGGAACACGGTTCCTCCAGTGCGGTCGCGGTGCGGTCGCCTGCCGGTGGCTCAGGCGGTGCGGGCTCAGTACGACTTGGGCAGGCCCAGGGTCTGGTGGGAGACGTAGTTGAGAATCATCTCCCGGCTGACCGGTGCGATACGAGCCACGCGCGAGGCCGTTATCAGCGAGGCGAGGCCGAACTCACGGGTGAGGCCGTTGCCGCCGAGGGTGTGCACGGCCTGGTCGACGGCCTTCACACAGGCCTCGCCGGCCGCGTACTTGGCCATGTTGGCGGCTTCGCCGGCGCCGACGTCGTCCCCGGCGTCGTACAGGTGGGCGGCCTTCTGCATCATCAGCCGGGCCAGTTCCAGGTCGATGTGCGCCTGGGCGAGGGGGTGGGCGATGGCTTGGTGGGCGCCGATGGGGGCCTTCCAGACGGTGCGCTCGCGGGCGTACTCGATGGCCTTCGCGAGGGCGTGGCGGCCCATGCCGATCGCGAACGCGGCCGTCATGATCCGCTCGGGGTTGAGACCGGCGAACAGCTGGAGCAGTCCGGCGTCCTCGTCGCCGACGAGCGCCTCGGCGGGCAGCCGTACGTCGTCCAGGACCAGCTCGAACTGCTTTTCGGCGGCGGTGAGTTCCATGTCGATGGACCGCCGTGAGAAACCTTCGGCGTTCCTCGGGACGATGAACAGGCAGGGCTTGAGGGTGCCGGTGCGGGCGTCCCCGGTGCGGCCGACGATGAGGGTGGCGTCCGCCTGGTCCACCCCGGAGACGAAGACCTTGCGGCCGGTGAGGAGCCAGTCGGCGCCGTCCCGGCGGGCGGTGGTGGTGATGCGGTGGCTGTTGGAGCCGGCGTCGGGTTCGGTGATGCCGAAGGCCATGGTGCGGGTGCCGTCGGCGAGGCCGGGGAGCCAGGTCCGCTTCTGCTCCTCGGTGCCGAAGCGGGCGATGACCGTGCCGCAGATGGCCGGGGAGACGATGAGCATGAGGAGGGGGGAGCCGGCCGCGCCGAGTTCTTCCAGAACGATGGAGAGTTCGGTGATGCCGCCGCCACCGCCGCCGTGTTCCTCCGGGAGATTGACGCCGAGGTAGCCGAGTTTGCCGGCCTCGGACCAGAGTTCGGTGAGGGGGTTGCCTTCGGCGATGGTGCGGGTCATGTAGTCGCGGCCGTAGCGTTTGCCGAGGGCGGCTACCGCGGCTCGGAGTGCCTTGTGTTCTTCGGATTCGATGACGGGCGTCATGGGGCTCCTAAGAGAGGGGGCGTTCGGCCGTGTGGAGGGGTTCGGTCCGTCGTGGCTTGTCGCGCTCACGCGGCGGTAGCCGCATATCGATACAGCCCCTGCCCCTATAGGGCGTCTGGCTCGACCACCGCCAGCAGGGCGCCCATCTCCACTTGCTGTCCCGGGGTCACCGGGAGGGCGCCGAGTGTGCCCGTCACCGGTGCCGTGATGCGGTGTTGCATTTTCATGGCCTCCAGCCAGATCAGGGGCTGGCCGGCCTGGACCGGCGAGCCTGGTTTCAGGTCCTCGGCGATGCGGACGACCGTGCCCGGCATGGGGGCGAGGAGGGAGCCCGGGGCGAGTTGGATGGTGGGGTCGGGGAAGCGGGGCAGGGCGGTGAGGCGCGTGGTGTTGACGTGGATCTCGTCGCCGTAGGCCGAGACCGTGTAGCGGCGTTCCACGCCGTCCACGTCGAGTACGACCGTGCGCGCGTCGGTGTGCACCACGCGTACTCCGTCGGCTGTGAGGCCCTGCCTGGTGTGCTGGTAGCGGGCCTCGTGCTCCTCGCCTGCCATCGCGTAGCGCTTGGTCTGCGGCTGTGACGGAACGTTGCGCCAGGCGCCGAAGCGGGAGCGGCCGTGGGCGTCGGCGAGGGCCGCGGCGAGGGGGGCGTACGGGTCGGGGGTGGGGGCGGTCAGGTCGGTGAGGTGGCGGTCGTAGAAGCCGGTGTCCATGCGGCCGGTCGTGAACTCGTCGTGGCGCAGGGAGCGGACGAGGAGGTCGCGGTTGGTGACGGGGCCGTGGATCTCGGCGGCGGTCAGCGCGCCCGCCAGTTTGCGGATCGCCTCCGCGCGCGTGGGCGCGTGCGTGACGATCTTGGCGAGCATGGGGTCGTAGTGGACGCCGATGGTGTCGCCGTCGGTGTAGCCGGTGTCGAGGCGGACGCCGTGGGGGACGGTGAGGCGGTGCAGGGTGCCGGTCTGCGGGGCCCAGTCGTGGGCGGGGTCCTCGGCGTAGAGGCGGGCCTCGACGGCGTGGCCACGCGCGCGTGGGGGTGTGGTGGGCAGGGCGTGGCCCTCGGCGACGCGGATCTGTTCGGCGACCAGGTCGAGGCCGAAGACCGCTTCCGTGACGGGGTGTTCGACCTGGAGGCGGGTGTTCATCTCCAGGAAGTGGGCCTGGTCGCCGGCGACGAGGAACTCGACGGTGCCCGCGCCTACGTAGGACACGGAGCGGGCGGCGCGTTCGGCCAGGCGGTGGAGCCGCTCGGTGAGTTTGGAAGTCAAACCCGGTGCGGGGGCTTCCTCGACGACCTTCTGGTGGCGGCGCTGGAGGGAGCAGTCGCGGGTGCCGAGGGTCCAGACGGTGCCGTGGGTGTCGGCGAGGATCTGCACCTCGACGTGGCGGCCGTCCTCGATGTAGGGCTCGACGAACACCTCGCCGTCACCGAAGGCGCTCGCGGCCTCGGCGCGGGCGGCCTCCAGGGCCGCCCGGAGGTCTGCGAGGCGGCGCACGATGCGCATGCCGCGTCCGCCGCCGCCCGCCGCCGCCTTCACGAGGACCGGCAGGTCGGCCTCGGTGACGTCGTCGGCGGCGAGGGGCGCGATGCCCATCAGCTCCTTGGCGCGGGTCTTGGACGCCATGGCCTCGATGGCCCGCGGGGGCGGCCCGATCCAGGTCAGACCGGCGTCCTGGACGGCGCGGGCGAAGCCGGGGTTCTCGGAGAGGAAGCCGTAGCCGGGGTGGACGGCGTCCGCGCCGGCGGCGAGGGCGGCCTTCACGACGAGGTCGCCGCGCAGGTACGTCTCGGCGGGGGTCGCCCCCGGCAGTCGTACGCCGGTGTCGGCCACGCGCGTGTGGAGGGCGCCGGCGTCCGCGTCGGAGTGCACGGCGACCGTCCGGATTCCCAACTCGGCGCAGGTGCGGGCGATACGGCAGGCGATTTCGCCACGGTTGGCGACGAGAACGGTGGTGATCATGGGCCTCACATCCGGAAGACGCCGAAGCCGCCGCGGGCGCCCTCGTAGGGGGCGGTGTGGATCGCGGACAGGCACATGCCGAGGACGGTGCGGGTGTCGCGCGGGTCGATGACGCCGTCGTCGTACAGCCGCCCGGACAGGAACATGGGCAGCGACTCGGACTCGATCTGCTGCTCGACCATCGCACGCAGAGCGGCGTCCGCGTCGTCGTCGTACGGCTGTCCCTTCGCGGCGGCGGACTGGCGGGCGACGATGGAGAGGACGCCGGCGAGCTGTTGGGGGCCCATGACGGCGGACTTGGCACTGGGCCAGGCGAACAGGAAGCGCGGGTCGTAGGCGCGGCCGCACATGCCGTAGTGCCCGGCGCCGTACGAGGCTCCCATGAGGACGGACAGGTGCGGGACCCGGCTGTTGCTGACCGCGTTGATCATCATGGCGCCGTGTTTGATGATGCCGCCCTGCTCGTACTCGCGGCCGACCATGTAGCCGGTGGTGTTGTGCAGGAACAGCAGCGGGATGTCGCGCTGGTTGGCGAGCTGGATGAACTGGGCGGCCTTCTGTGACTCGGCGCTGAACAACACGCCCTGGGCGTTGGCGAGGACGCCGACCGGATAGCCGTGCAGACGGGCCCAGCCGGTGGCGAGGCTCGTGCCGTACAGCGGTTTGAACTCGTCGAAGTCGGAGCCGTCGACGATGCGCGCGATGACCTCGCGGGGGTCGAAGGGGGTCTTCAGGTCGCCGGGGACGATCCCGAGAAGCTCCTCGTTGTCGTATTTGGGTGGCTCTGCGAAGGGGGGATCGGGATGGGCCTTGCGGTGGTTGAGGCGGGCGACGACGCGGCGCGCCTGCCGCAGGGCGTCCGGTTCGTCGGCGGCGAAGTAGTCGGCGAGGCCCGACACGCGCGCGTGCATCTCCGCGCCGCCAAGCGACTCGTCGTCGCTCTCCTCGCCGGTCGCCATCTTCACCAGCGGCGGCCCGCCGAGGAACACCTTGGCCCGCTCCTTGACCATGATCACGTGGTCCGACATGCCGGGGATGTAGGCCCCTCCGGCGGTCGAGTTGCCGAAGACGACGGCCACGGTGGGGATGCCGTCCGCCGAGAGCCGGGTCAGGTCGCGGAAGATGGCGCCCCCGGGGATGAAGATCTCCTTCTGGGAGGGGAGATCGGCGCCGCCGGACTCGACGAGGCTGATGCAGGGCAGCCGGTTGGCGAGCGCGATGTCGTTGGCGCGCAGCGCCTTCTTCAGCGACCACGGGTTGCTGGCCCCACCGCGCACGGTCGGGTCGTTGGCGGTGATCAGGCACTCCACACCCTCGACGACGCCGATGCCGGTGACGAGGGAGGCACCCACCGTGTAGTCGCTGCCCCAGCCGGCCAGCGAGGACAGCTCCAGGAACGGCGTGTCCGCATCGAGGAGCAGCTCGATCCGTTCGCGGGCGAGCAGCTTGCCCCGCTTGCGGTGCCGTTCGACGTATTTGGGGCCGCCGCCCGCGAGTGCCTTCGCGTGCTCGGCGTCCAGGTCGGCGAGCTTGGCGAGCATGGCCTCGCGGTGGGCCCGGTAGTCGGGGCCGCCCGTGTCGAGGGCGGAGGTCAGGACGGTCACAGCAGGGCCTCCGGGATGTCCAGGTGGCGGGAGCGCAGCCATTCGCCGAGGGCCTTGGCCTGCGGGTCGAACCGGGCCTGCGCGGCGACGCCGGCGCCGAGGATGCCTTCCACGACGAAGTTCAGGGCGCGCAGACGGGGCAGCGCGTGCCGGGTGACGGGCAGTTCACGGGCCTCGGGGATCAGCTCCCGGAACCGGTCGACGGTCAGCTCGTGGGCGAGCCACCGCCAGGCGTCGTCCGTGCGCGCCCACACGCCGACGTTGGCGTCCCCGCCCTTGTCGCCGCTGCGGGCTCCGGCGACCAGACCGAGGGGCGCCCGACGGGTGGGGCCGGGGGGCAGGGGTTCGGGGAGCGCAGGTTCTGGCAACCCGGCCGTATCCGGGGTCTTGTCGGGGGCCGGTGCCACCGGGACACGGCGTCCGTCGTGCAGGACCGCCACGTGCTCGACGGCGTCCTGCGGGACGTACGCGGCCTCGAAGACGCCGTAGGGCGCGCCCTTCCCGGGCGGGGCCAGGACGTGGAAGCCGGGGTAACTGGCCAGGGCCAGTTCGACGGCGGCTTGGCCGACCGCCCGCCCGACGGCGTGCTGGTCGGGGTCGCGTACGACGAGCCGCAGCAGCGCGCTGGCCATCTCCTCGGTGCCGGCGTCGGCGCGGTCGGTGCGGACGAGGTCCCAGCGCACCTCGGCGGGCGGCGACTTGGCGAGCGCGTCGGTCATCTGCTCGCGCACGAGGGCCGCCTTGGCCTCGATGTCGAGCCCGGTGAGGACGAAGGCGACCTCGCCCCGGAAGCCGCCGAGCCTGTTCAGCCCGACCTTGAGCGTGCCGGGCGCCGCCTCCCCCCGCACGCCGTCGATCCGCACCCGGTCGGGCCCGTCCTGGGTCAGCCGTACGGTGTCCAGCCGGGCGGTGACGTCGGGGCCGAGGTAGCGGGCGCCGGACGTCTCGTAGAGGAGCTGGGCGGTGACGCTGCCGACGTCGACGAAGCCGCCGGTGCCGGCGTGCTTGGTGATGACGCTGCTGCCGTCGGCGTGGATCTCGGCGAGCGGGAAGCCGGGCCTGCGCACGTCACCGTCGCCGAAGAACGCGTAGTTCCCGCCGGTCGCCTGCGTCCCGCACTCCAGCACGTGCCCGGCGACGACGGCACCGGCGAGGCGGTCGTGGTCGCCCGGTCCCCAGCCGAAGTGGGCGGCGGCGGTCCCGGTGACCAGGGCGGCGTCCGTGACGCGGCCGGTGATCACGATGTCGGCGCCGGCCCGCAGGCACGCGGCGATGCCGAAGCCGCCGAGGTAGGCGTGGGCGGCCAGCGCGCCGGGGTGGGCGGCGGTCAGGTCGTCGCCCTCGACGTGCGCGACGCGCACCGGGATGCCGAGCCGCCCCGCCAGCTGTCGTACGGCGTCGGCCAGTCCGGCCGGGTTGAGGCCGCCCGCGTTGGTGACGATGCGGACCCCGCGTTCGTGGGCGAGGCCGAGGCAGTCCTCCAGCTGGCGCGGGAAGGTGCGGGCGTATCCGGCGGCAGGGTCCTTCAGCCGGTCGCGGGCGAGGATCAGCATGGTGAGTTCGGCGAGGTAGTCGCCGGTGAGGACGTCGAGCTCGCCCCCGGTGAGCATCTCGCGCAGGGCGTCGGAGCGGTCGCCGTAGAAGCCGGAGAAGCTGCCGATGCGCAGCACGCTCACGCGGGCTCCCCCTTCGGCGGGCGGCCGGTGCCGGGCGGGCCCGCGAAGGCCTGGGCGATGTCGAGCCAGCGGTCGGCGTCGGGCCCCTCGGCGCGCACGGCGAGGTCGGCGCGATGGGCGCGCTGGGTGACGAGGAGACAGAAGTCGAGCGCCGGGCCGGTGACGCGCTGCGGGGCGCCCTCGGGGCCGTGGGACCACAGCTCGCCCGAGGGGGAGGTGACCTCGACCCGGAACTCCTCCCCCGGCACGGGCAGCCCCCGCGCCCCGAAGGCGAAGTCCCGGGCGCGCACCCCGATGCGGACGATGTGCCGCAGCCGGTCGGTGGGCGCGCGGACCACACCCAGGGTGTCCGCGACGTCCTGGCCGTGAGCCCAGGTCTCCATGAGCCGGCCGGTGGCCATGGAGGCGGCCGACATGGGCGGCCCGAACCAGGGGAAGCGAGCGCCGCGCGGGGCCGCCCGCAGAGCCCGGTCCAGCGCGGCCCGCCCCTCCCGCCAGCGTGCCAGCAGTGCGCCGGGCGCGAGGCGGGCGCCCTCGTCGGCCGCCTCGTCGACGAAGGTGTCGGGCGCCTTGAGCGCCGTCTCGACGACCTCGCTGAACGCGGCCGGGTCGGTGACGGCGAGCA
This sequence comes from Streptomyces sp. NPDC047028, assembly GCF_040644095.1. Taxonomy (NCBI): domain Bacteria; kingdom Bacillati; phylum Actinomycetota; class Actinomycetes; order Kitasatosporales; family Streptomycetaceae; genus Streptomyces; species Streptomyces sp. NPDC047028. The sequence continues at coordinate 84,271 of NZ_JBEYVS010000019.1, read as the reverse complement.
GGGCGCTGCGGTCCGTCCAGTGCAGGTGGGCGATCTGGTGGGCGACGGTCCAACGGGGCGCGGGCGTCGGGAGGGCCCAGCGCTCCTCGCTCAGGGCGGCCACGAGGTGGTCGAGTTCGTCGCTTTCCTCGCGCAGGTCGTCGATGACGGGCGTCGGCTCGGACATGGGTGGGAGCATGGCAGCGGAGGAAGAAACAATCAAGCATGCTTGCATGATTTTCTGCCAAGACGCACCGGGGCGGCCGGCGACCGCGCCGGTGGGGCGCAGGCCCGCGACCGCGCCGGTGGGGTGTGGTCGGCGACCGCGCCGCTCTCAGTCGGTGACCACCGGGTCGACGCTCCCGCGCCGGCCGACCTGGGTGCGGATCGCGCCGATGCTGGCCGCGATGACCAGGGAGATCGCGGCCGCCTGCGGGAGGGAGAGGGACTGGCCGAGGACCAGGAAGCCGGCCGTGGCGGCGATGGCCGGTTCCAGGCTCATCATGACGGCGAAGGTGGAGGCGGGCAGTCGGCGCAGGGCGAGGAGTTCGAGGGTGTAAGGGAGGACGGAGGAGAGCACGGCCACGGCCGAGCCGAGGGCGACCGTCGTCGGGTTCAGCAGGCGGGAGCCCGCGTCGGCGATCCCGAGGGGCAGGAACAGCAGGGCGGCCACCGCCATGGCCAGCGCCAGACCGTCCGCCTGCGGGAAGCGGCGGCCGGTGCGCGCGCTGAACACGATGTACGCCCCCCACATCGCGCCGGCGCCCAGCGCGAAGCCGACACCCACCGGGTCCAGGCCGTCGAAGCCACCGCCGCCCAGCAGGAAGACGCCGGCGAGGGCGAGCCCGGCCCAGAGCACGTTGATCGCGCGGCGCGAGGCGAGGACGGAGAGGGTGAGCGGGCCGAGGACCTCCAGGGTCACGGCCGGGCCCAGCGGGATGCGGTCGACCGCCTCGTAGAAGAGGCCGTTCATCGCGCCCATGGTGATGCCGAAGACGATCACCGTGCCCCAGTCGGTGCGCGAGTGTCCGCGCAGCCGGGGGCGGCAGACCAGGAGCAGGACGACGGCCGCCGCGAGGAGCCGCAGCGTGACCACGCCGAGCGCGCCGGCGCGCGGCATCAGCGTCACCGCGAGCGCGCCGCCGAACTGGACCGAGACGCAGCCGCCCAGCACCAGCCCGACGGGCCCGAACGCTCCGAACCGGCCCGGCCCGGGTTCGCCCGGAGCCGCCGCCGTGGCCGAAGTCGACGGGGTGGAGGCGCGGGAGGTGCTGGCGGTGCTCACTGGCGGTCCTGGGGGCTGGCTCGGGTGACGAACTTGTTCATCTCGATGTACTGCCGAGTTCAGGGTAATGGACTACGTCAGGAGTGTGAACCGCTTATGCGACTGTTCTGGATGCTGAGACGGCGGGTCGCGGGACGGCGGGTTGGTGAGACGGGGGTCAGCGGCGGGCCATGTAGAGGTCGAGGGCCTTGTGCAGGAGGCGGTTCAGCGGGAAGTCCCACTCGCCCAGGTACTCGACGGCCTCGCCGCCCGCACCCACCTTGAAGCGGAGCAGGCCGAGCAGGTGGTTGGACTCCTCCAGGGTGTCGGTGATGCCCCGGAAGTCGTAGACGTGCGCGCCGAGTTCGTGGGCGTCGCACATCATGCGCCACTGCATGGCGTTGTTCGGCTGCACCTCGCGCCTGCGGTTGGTGGAGGCGCCGTAGGAGTACCAGACGTGAGAGCCGACGACGAGCATGGTGGCCGCGGCGAGCACCTCGCCGTCGTGGTGGGCGAGGTAGAGGCGCATCCGGTCGGGGTGTTCGGCGGTGAGCGCGGTCCACATGCGCTGGAAGTACGGCAGCGGGCGCGGGAGGAACCTGTCCCGTTCGGCGGTCTCGCCGTAGAGGCCGTAGAACACCGGAAGGTCCTCGTAGCCACCCCGGACGATCTTGACGCCCGCCTTCTCCGCCTTCTTGATGTTGCGCCGCCACTGCTGGTTGAGCCCCCGGTGGATGTCCTCCAGCGACCGCCCGGCGTACGGCACCTGGCACACGTACCGGGGCTGCCCGGCCGCGAACCCGTCCTCGCCGCCCGGCTCGGCCTGCCGCCAGCCCAGGGCACGCAGCCGGCCGGCCAGTTCGGCGGCGCCCGCCTCGTGCGAGGTGGGCTCCGCGTCCCCCAGCCGGCGCAGGCCCGGGTCGGCGATGGCCGCCTTGACCGCGTCCGGACTCCAGCGCCGGGCCACCACGGGCGGGCCCATCTTCACCGAGAACGCGCCGCGCGCCTTGAGGTGGGCCAGCATCGGCGTCAGCCACTGCTCCAGGTCGGGGGCGTGCCAGTCGATGACGGGGCCCTCCGGCAGGTAGGCGAGGTACCGCTTCACCTTCGGCAGCGGCCGCAGCAGGACCAGCCCGACGCCGACCAGCCGGCCCCCCGCGTCGAACCACCCCAGGCTCTCCGCCGTCCAGTCGGGCTTCACGTCCCCCCACGACGGCACCTGCATATGGCTGACGGAGGGGCGGGCCGCCACGAAGGCGAGGTGCTCGGCACGGGTGATGGTCCGCAGGGTGAGGGACATGCAGGCTCGCTCCTTGTGCTCCTTGTGGATCGCGGCTCACCTCACCCTACGAACACCCGCCCTCCCCCGCGTTCCCTGCCGTGGCACCCGGGTGTCCCTGCATCCGGCGCGGGCTACGGCGCTCAGCTCGTCCTCGACTCGTGCCCAGCTCGTGCTCGGCTCGTCCTCAGCCCACCTCGGGTATGCGGGCCGAGAGCCGCAGGGCCCAGGCGACGCAGCCGAACGCGGCCGTACAGGTGAGGGCGCGGATCAGGTTCCAGCGGACCCAGGTGTCCTCGAAGGCCGCCCGGACGGCGGCGGGATCGGCGATGTGGTCCGGCGTACCGGCCGCCGCCAGCCGGTCGTTGAGCGGCACGCTGACCGCCCCGGTGATGACCAGCATGGCCAGCTGGAACACGGCCGCCGCGCCGATCCACAGCAGCACCGTACGGCTGCCGCCACGCAGCTCCAGCACCCCGGCGACGCCGATCAGCACGAGCGCGCCCAGGAAGGACAGCATGAACCAGCCGTTGAGGATGGCCACGTTGATCCGCTGCATCACCTCGATGAAGCTCCGGTCGTCGGCGCGGGCCAGGCCGGGCATGACCGAGCACGAGTACGCGTAGAACAGTCCGGCGCCGAGTCCGGTGGTGAGCGTCGCCCCGAACAGTACGGCCGTGCGAAGTGCGGGCATGTCGGCATTCCCCCGTTTCTGTGGTGTGCCCTCAGTCAACCGACCGGCCGGATCCCGGGCCATCGTCGAGACGCTCGGCCGCATACGCGACCGTCCACGACGATCTACGCTGCCGGGTGTGGACGCACTCGGCGCACTCTTGACCGGTCCCCGCGCCCGCGGGGCCTTCCTGCTCCGCTCGGTGTTCGACCCGCCCTGGGCGATCCGGATCCAGGACGAGGCGCCGCTGACCGTGCTGACGATGGTCCGGGGCGAGGGCTGGATCGTGCCCGACCACCGGCCGGCCGTGCGGCTCGGCCCCGGGGACCTCGCCATCGTGCGCGGCCCCGATCCGTACCTGGTCGCGGACGACCCCGCCCGGGAGCCGCAGGTGGTGATCCACCCCGGGCAGGTGTCGACCGACCCGGGCGGCGGCGAACTGTGCGCGGAGCTGCACCAGGGCGTCCGGATGTGGGGGGAGCGCCCCGACGCCGAGCACGTGCTGATCAGCGGCACCTACCAGCTGCCCGGCGAGGTCAGCGGGCGGCTCCTGCGCACGCTGCCGACCGTGCTGCTGCTGACGGCCGGGGAATGGCGCTCGCCTCTGCTGCCCCTGCTGGAGGAGGAGTTGAGCCGCGACGAGCCCGGACAGCAGGTGGTCCTCGACCGGCTGCTCGACCTCGTGCTGATCACCGCCCTGCGGACGTGGCTCTCCCGGTCCGCTTCCGAGGCACCCGCCTGGTACCGGGCCCACGGTGACCCCGTGGTGGGTCCCGCGCTGACGCTGCTCCACTCCGATCCGGGCCGGCCCTGGACGGTCGCCGATCTCGCCGCGGAGGTGGGCGCCTCGCGTGCCGCCCTCGCCCGTCGCTTCACCGAGCTGGTCGGCGAGCCCCCGATGGCGTACCTCACCGGCTGGCGGCTCGCTCTCGCCGCCGACCTGCTGGCCGAGCCCGACGCCACCCTCACCTCGGTCGCCCGTCAGGTCGGCTACGGCAGCGCCTTCGCGCTCAGCGCGGCGTTCAAGCGGGTGCGCGGAGTCAGCCCGGCCGAACACCGCGTCCTGACCGGCGCGGACACGGGTGCCTGACCCTTCACCCCACCTCCTCGCCGCCCGGTCTCTCCCTGCCCAGGGCCTCGGCCAGGACTTCCGCGAGATGCCGCCCGCGCACCCCGGCGAGCTGCTCCAGCTGGGTGCGGCAGGAGAAGCCGTCCGCGAGGACCACCGTCCCGTCCTCCGCGTCCCGCACCGCGGGCAGCAGCTGTTCCTCCGCGCAGGTCTGGGACACCTCGAAGTGCCCCTCCTCGAAGCCGAAGTTGCCCGCGAGGCCGCAGCAGCCGCCGCTCAGGTCGCCGGTGAGGCCGGCGGACTCGCGCAGTTCGCGGTCTGCGGTGTCGCCGAGGACCGCGTGCTGGTGGCAGTGGGTCTGGCCGGTGACCGGGCGGTTCACGGCGGGCGGGGTCCAGTCGGGGGCGTGCCGGCGCAGTGTCTCGGCGAAGGTGAGGACCGCGGAGGCCAGTTGCCCGGCACGCGGGTCGTCAGGGAGGAGTTCCGGCAGGTCGGTGCGGAGGGCCGCGGCACAGCTCGGCTCCAGGACCACGACCGGGAGTCCTGTGCGCAGGGCCGGTTCCATCAGGTCCAGGGTGCGGCGGTGCACGGCGCGGGCGCGGTCGAGCTGGCCGGTGGAGACGTAGGTCAGGCCGCAGCAGACCTTGGCCGGTGCGACGGCGACCCGGAGTCCGGCGTCCTCCAGGACGGTGACGGCCGCCCGGCCGACGGATGGTGCCAGGTGGTCGGTGAACGTGTCGGGCCACAGGACCACCAGGTCCCCTCCCCCGCCCGGCTGTCCGGCACCGCACGGCTGTCCGGCGCCGGCCTGCTCTCCGGCACTGCGGGACTCTCCGGCACCGCCCGGCTCTCCAGCCCCGGCCCGTTCTCCGGACCGCTTGCGGTGCACGCGCTCCCGCCACCACCCGCTGAACGTCTCCGGTGCCAGCCGGGGGATCTCCCGCTGGGGCGCGATACCGCCGAGGCGTTTCGCCGTGCGGGCCAACGGCCGTATGCCGCTCAGGTAGTTGACGAGCGGCGCGGTGTGGGTGCGGGCGGCCCAGCGCAGCCACAGGGGCAGCCACCCCATGGCGTAGTGGGCGGCGGGGCGGCGCCGGCCGGCGTAGTGGTGGTGCAGGAACTCCGCCTTGTAGGTGGCCATGTCGACGCCGACGGGGCAGTCCGAGCGGCAGCCCTTGCAGGACAGGCACAGGTCCAGGGCGTCCCGTACCTCCGTGGAGCGCCAGCCGTCGGTGACGACCTCGCCCGCGAGCATCTCGTGCAGCAGCCGGGCCCGCCCGCGCGTGGAGTGCTCCTCCTCGCCCGTCGCCCGGAAGGAGGGGCACATCACGGCCGGCCCGGACGCCGTCGTCGTACGGCACTTGGCGACGCCGACGCAGCGGCGGACGGCGGCCCGGAAGTCGCCGCCGTCCGCCGGGTAGCCGAAGGCCACGTCGACCGGGCGGCTCGGGAGCACGGAGAAGCGCAGGCCGGTGTCGAGGGGTGCGGGGCGGACCAGCATGCCGGGGTTGAGCAGGTCGTCGGGATCCCAGACGGCCTTGGCCCGCTCGAACAGCGCGACCGTCTCCGCGCCGTACATCCGGGGCAGCAGTTCTGCGCGGGCCTGTCCGTCCCCGTGCTCCCCGGACAGTGAGCCGCCGTGGGCCACCACGAGGTCGGCCAGTTCCTCGGAGAATCGGCGGAACCGGCCGACGCCGGCCGGGGTGAGGAGGTCGAAGTCGATACGGACGTGGATGCAGCCGTCGCCGAAGTGGCCGTACGGGGTGCCGCGCAGGCCGTGATCGGTGAGCAGGGCGCGGAAGTCCCGCAGGTAGGCGCCGAGCCGGGCGGGCGGCACCGCGCAGTCCTCCCAGCCGGGCCAGGCCTCACTGCCGTCGGGCATGCGGGTCGCCGTTCCGCTCGCGTCCTCCCGGATCCGCCACAGCGCCCGCTGCCGGGCGGGGTCGGTCACCACCAGGGAGTCGACGACGTCGGCGGCCCGCACCACCGTCTCCGCACGCGCGCGTGCCTCGCCCTGGGTCCGCCCGCCGGTCTCGACGAACAGCCAGGCGCCGCCCCTGGGCAGCCCGGCCGGGGAGCGCACGAGGTCGGCGGCCATGCCCTCCACGGTCAGCGGCCCGTGCTCCAGGAGTCCGGCGGCGGCCTCGGCGGCGGCGCTCTCGTCGCCGTAGCCCAGCACGGCCAGGGCCCGCGCGCGGGGGGCCTCCACGAGGTCCACGACCGCTTCCGTGAGCACGCCGAGGGTGCCCTCGGAGCCGCAGAAGGAGCGGGCGACGTCGGCATGCTTCTCGGGGAGCAGGGCGTCCAGCGCGTACCCGGAGATGCAGCGGGGCAGTTCGGGGAAGCCGGTGCGCAGCCGGGCCAGGTCGCCCTCCACCAGCGCGCGCAGCCCCTCCGGTGCCCCGGCCCAGTCCCGGCCGGGCCGGAGCCACTGGCCGCGCGCGGTGACGACGGTCAGTTCGCGCACGCTGTCGGCGGTCGTGCCCCAGGCCACCGAGTGGGAGCCGCACGAGTTGTTGCCGATCATTCCGCCGAGCGTGCAGCGGCTGTGGGTGGACGGATCGGGGCCGAACCGCAGCCCGTGCGGTGCGGCGGCCTCCTGGAGGTGGTCCAGGACGAGACCCGGCTGCACGACGGCCGTACGGGTGCCGGGGTCCAGGTCGAGGAGCCGGTTCATGTGCCGGGTGAAGTCCAGGACCACGCCGGTGCCGGTCGCCTGGCCGGCGATCGACGTGCCGCCGCCCCGGGGGACCACGGGCACGCCGCGCGCCCGGCACACCTCCAGCACGGCGGCCACGTCGTCGGCGTCCCGCGGGGCGACCACCCCGGCCGGGACGCGCCGGTAGTTGGAGGCGTCCATGGTCACGAGCGCCCGGGAGGAGGTGTCGAAGCCGACCTCGCCCCGGACGGCTCCGCGCAGCGCGGCCTCCAGGCCCGTGTGATCCGGCGTGATGTCCGGCGTGAGATCCGTCATGCGTCCAGGATGCATCCGATCACGGACAGTCACCGAAAGTTGTCCACAGCGCCCCCCGTATCGTCGTACAACCGCACAAGTTCACCACCCCAAGATCCCGTCTCATCCGACGGACAGCCCTCCACGCGCCTTCCCCGCACCCGCTAACCTCGCTTTCGTGGCCGATATCGAGATTCCCGCTGACATCAAGCCCGCCGACGGACGCTTCGGCGCAGGCCCCTCCAAGGTGCGCACCGAGGCGCTGGACGCCCTCGCCGCGACCGGCAGCTCCCTGCTCGGCACCTCGCACCGCCAGGCCCCGGTCAAGAACCTGGTCGGCCAGGTCCGCGAGGGCATCAGCTCCCTGTTCTCCCTGCCCGACGGCTACGAGGTCGTCCTCGGCAACGGCGGCTCCACCGCCTTCTGGGACATCGCCACCCACGGTCTGATCGAGAACAAGTCCCAGCACCTCAACTTCGGCGAGTTCTCCTCCAAGTTCGCCAAGGCCTCCAAGCTCGCCCCCTGGCTGGCCGAGCCGACCGTGATCGCCTCCGACCCCGGCACCCACCCCGAGGCGAGGGCCGAGGCGGGCGTCGACGTCTACGCCCTCACCCACAACGAGACCTCGACCGGCGTCGCGATGCCCATCAAGCGGGTCGCGGGCGCCGACGAGGGCGCGCTCGTCCTGGTGGACGCCACCTCCGGCGCCGGCGGCCTCCCGGTCGACGTGTCCGAGACCGACGTCTACTACTTCGCCCCGCAGAAGTCCTTCGCCTCCGACGGCGGCCTCTGGATCGGCGTCTTCTCCCCGGCCGCGATCGAGCGCGCCGAGCGGATCCACGCGTCCGGCCGCCACGTTCCGGAGTTCTTCTCGCTCCCGACGGCGATCGACAACTCCCGCAAGAACCAGACGTACAACACCCCCGCCCTCGCCACGCTCTTCCTGCTCAACCAGCAGCTGGAGTGGCTGAACGGCCAGGGCGGCCTGTCCTTCTCCACCGCCCGCACGAAGGACTCCTCGACCCGCCTCTACACCTGGGCCGAGGACAGCAAGTACGCCACCCCGTTCGTCACCGACCCGACCAAGCGGTCCCAGGTCATCGGCACGATCGACTTCGCCGACGAGATCGACGCGGCCGCCGTCGCCAAGGCCCTGCGCGCCAACGGCATCGTCGACACCGAGCCGTACCGCAAGCTCGGCCGCAACCAGCTCCGCATCGCCATGTTCCCGGCGATCGACCCTGCGGACGTCGAGGCGCTGACGAACTGCGTGGACTACGTCATCGAGAAGCTGTAGTCGCTTCCGCGAGGACGCTTACGACGCCGACGGCGGGCCGGCCCGGGGATGACCCGGGCCGGCCCGCCGCGTTCGTCCCGTCAGCCAGGGCGGTACTCCAAGAGCAGGGTCTCTCCGGCACCGGCACCCGCCAGGTTCTCGTCCCCGCCGCCGTCATCGGGCACGCGGCGAAAGCCCGCCTTCTCCCACGCGCGTACGGCCCGCACGTTCGCCGCCGCCGGATCGACCGTCACCCGCTCCCACCCGAGGGTTCCGCACACGTGCCGCACGAGAGCGCCGGCCGCGTCCGGCCCCAGCCCGCGGCCCCGCGCCCCTGACGTCAGCACCATGTCCAGGCCGCCCTCCCGCGCGCCCACTGACCAGTACTGCGCGTAGCCCACGGGCACGCCCTGGTCGAGCACCAGGAACGACTCGACCTGCGGCCTGCGGCGCCCCACGTACTTGGCGGCCACCACGGCACGCGACAAGGGGACCCCGCCCCAGTTCGCCACGAACTCCGGATCGGCGAACCAGCCCGCCAGCAGGTCCAGATCGCCTTCGCCCGTGGGGACGAGAAGCGTCAACTCCCCTGGCAAAACAGATCTGTTGCCTGTCATGAGGACCACCTCCCCTTAGCGGCTTTCCGACTTCGAAACCGTCGGAGAGAAACCCTCTTCAGAAACAGTTGGCCGCGGTTCTGTTAATTTCTGCGGCGCTCACCAATCTTGTCATGCGCGCGGCCACCTAGAAAGGTTCTCCGTGCGGTCGCGGCCCCCTTTCCCCGCCGTAAACCGCACTTCCCTCACATGCCGCCACTCGCGGCTGCCCGGAATTGGAGAAATGGTGCTTCGTCCACGCGTAATCATGGCGTCAGGTGCCGCAACGGCGGCACTGGTCCTCTCGGCGGGTGTCGCCGGTGCAGCCCCGGCGCACGGGTCCCCCGCCGGGGACTCCTCCGCGTCCGGCGGGCAGTACCAGCAGCAGATGGTGCACGCGCTGGCCGGCTCGCTCGGCATCAGCGACGCGGCCGCGGTCCGGCGGCTGGACTCGCAGGCCCGCCAGCAGTCGACGCTCCGGGGCCTGCACGCCCCGGGTGTCGACGCCCGCGGAGCCTACTTCGACGGCAAGGGCCGTCTCACGGTGAACGTCACGGACGCGGGCTCGGCCCATCGGGTCGAAGCCGCGGGCCTCAAGGCGCGCATAGCGCGGCACACCGCCGGCGAACTGGACGCCGTCAAGGCGGTACTGGACGCCACGGCGGAACACGCGCTGCCCGCCGGTGTGCAGGGATGGGGTGTCGACCCCGTCTCGAACAAGGTCGTCATCCAGCTTCGCGACAACTCGACGGCGGCCGACCGGGCGTTCCTGAACAAGGCCGCGTCCTACGCCTCCGCGGTCGCCGTACGGGACAGCGAGGGCAAGGCCGTCTCGATGGCCGGCACCATCTACCCCGGCAGCAAGATGGACTTCGGCAACCACTACTGCTCGGTCGGCTTCGGCGCCCGGGACTCCTCGGGCCGGCAGGTCCTGGTCACCGCCGGCCACTGTGTCGAGAGCCTGCCCGACCTGTACTACGACGGCAGCCACTTCGCCAAGGGCACCGCCACCCGGTTCCATCACGGCCAGAACAGCACCGACATGGGAATCGCCTCGGTGGACGGCGGCACCACCATCGCCACCGAGATCGGCACGTGGGGCAACGGCGGGAACGTCGCCGTCGAGGGCAGCAGGCGGGCCCCGGTCGGGTCCGACGTCTGCAAGTCCGGGGTCACCTCGCACTGGACCTGCGGCGCGATCAAGGCCTACAACTACTCGGTCACCTACAACGACGCCGGTCAGCCGCCGACCCTGGTGACCAACGTCGCGCTGAGCAACGTCTGCGACCTGGGCGGGGACAGCGGCGGTCCCTGGATCTCCGGCAACCAGGGTCAGGGCATGACCTCCGGCGGCCGCAACGACAACCAGTGCAACGGCGTCTACGGGCAGGGCACCTCCTACTTCCAGCCCCTGGACGACGCCCTTCGGTACTACGGACTGAGCCTGAACACCGCCTGACCGGCCCGTTCACCGGCCCGTTTACCGGCCCGTTCAGCGGCCCGGCGCGACGGTCTCCCCAGCCGCCGCGCCGGGCCGGCGGATCGCCGGTACCCTGCGGTGATCCGCCTCGGCAGGTCGGCCGCCCCACCAGCGGCGGCCGCCCTGCCGGACCTGACCACGCCCTTCAGGAGCGCCGATGAACCAGAAGGAGCACCAGCCGACGGCGGACCGGCCCGGGAATCCTGAGTGCGCGCAGGAGGCGACCTTCGGGGAGGCGTTGCACGAGGCCCTGAAGGCGCGCGGGCTGTCGCTACAGCGCCTGCACCACCACCTCGGCGCACGCGGCATCTCGGTGAGCCCGGTGACGCTGAGCCACTGGCAGCGAGGACGCAGCCAGCCCGAACGCCGGCAGTCCCTGCGGGCCGTGGCGGAGATCGAGGTCATCCTGAACCTGGCACCGGGCACCCTGCAAACCCTGCTGACCCACCGCCGTCCGCGCGGCAAGGCACTGGCCCCGACGAGTCACATGCCGGACGCCCTGTCACGCGTCCTGGGCCCCGGCGCGCCCCTTGAGCGGGCGCTCGGAGCGGACGCCTACCGGTTCAACGAGGACCTCGTCAGCCTCTCCGTCCAGGAGACGGTGCGTCTCGACGAGCACGGGTGCATCGACCGCTACTCCGTCAGCCACGTCGTGCGGGCCCTGAACGACGGGGTCCGCCGCGTCACGGCCCACCACCACCTGGACGATCCGGACACGCCGTCCGTGCAGGTGACCGTCAACTGCGGGAGCCTGGAAGCACTGCGTTTCCGTCAGGAAGTCAGTTCAGCGATATTCGACATCGGATTCGGGCGACCCCTCCGGCGCGGAGAAACCGCGATCATCGACTACACGCTCGACATCGGCCCCCGGTGGAAACCCTCGAACCATCACGAGCGCACCCTGCCGGTTCCCGTCCGGCAGTATCTCCTGCACATTTTCTTCCATCCGCGGCATGTTCCGTCAGCCGTGTACGGATACTACGGTCACAACTCGGAAGCGGGGCCGGAGGAAATCCGCCCACTCAGCCTGGACGCTTCGCACAGCGTGCACATCCTGCCCGCGAAATGCCACGCCGGTATTTACGCCTGGAAACGGCATGCGGACACCGGGCCGGGGGACCCGCCGGACCGGCCACCGCAGCACCCCGCCGACTGACGCACCCCGCCGCGACTCAATGGCCGCCGCTGGGAGTCTCGCAGCCGGTGTGGTCCGGGTAACCGCCGAAGGCGTCGGCATGGGTGGAGTCGCGGTCCATCGTGCCCTCCACGCACAGCGGAGAGGGGTCGGCCTCGATGAGGAACCCGACGGCGGTCGGGCCGTCCTGGTACGACCGCACGTCCCCTTCGGAGTAGCCGAGGCGGATCAGCGCGCCGCGGGCGTGTTCCGGAGCGAAGTCGCCACGCTCACGCAGCGGTTCGAGCGCGGCCTCGACGCGACCGACGGCCGCGAGCCCGTCGCAGCGCCGTCGGCCGTGCAGGGGGAACGGCACCCTGAAGCCGTGGTTCTCGGCATAGTGGTCGCCGGGCGCGGCCGAGCCCCGCGTGCCGGCCGAAGACGACGGCGCCGGCGCGGCGCTTTCGCCCGGGCACCGGAAGTCCGCGGGTGTGCCCGGCGTCGATATCCCCGTCGGCGTGGGGTGCGTACGCCGGTACGCGTCACCGGCATCGTCCGAGCGCTGCGTTCCGCATCCCGCCGCCAGCACGGCGAACACCGCCAACGGCAACAGCCGGCGCCCGGCCTGCGTCGTACTGATCATCGTCATGCCCCGATCCTTGCCCACACAGAGGGCAGGCGGCATGAGTACGCGCACTCACGCCAGAACGCCTCCCGGATCCCGCTCACCGGTCACACCGCGGCACCCTCACCTCCGCCGCCGCACCCTCCGCAGTCCGAACAAGGCCGCCACGCCCAGGAGTACGACGATCGCGCCCACCTTCAGACCGGGGGTGCTGTCACCCGATGTGGTCGAACTCCCACCGAACGAGGGGGACTTGGCGGAGGCTGACGAGCCGCCGCCCGGTGCGTCCTGTGCCTGGACCGGGCTGTCGGTGCCCTCGCTGCCGTACAGGAGTTTCGTGCCGTCGATGGAGTAGGTGACCGACTCGCCCTGGCCCTGCAACGGTACGTTGAGCCGGCCCTCGCGCTTGATCTTGCCGCCGTTCCAGTCGTAGTAGATGCCGCCGAAGTAGCCGCGTACGGCGAGCTGTCGGCCGTCGGGGGAGAAGGCGGCGTCGGTGGCCCACAGGTCGACGGGGGCGACCGGGTGGAAGACGTTCGTGCCGGAGGCGGAGAGGTGCGCCGGACCTTCGTACAGGTGGCCGCCGTCCTGCTTCTTGTCGACGATGTAGACGCGCCCGGTCTTCGGGTGGACGAGCAACGACTCGGCGTCCCGCGGGCCGTTGGAGTACTTGACGACGTACTGCGTGGCCGTGACCGTCTGGTCCTTCAGCTCCTTCGGCTCGGGCAGCCGGTAGATCCACACGTACGGCCAGGTGCCGCCGAGGTTGTCGCCGATGTCGCCGACGTAGATCTCGTTGTGCGGGCCGATGGAGATGGCCTCGACGTCACGCGGGGCGCCGATGCCGCGCAGCGTCACCCGGGCGACCGTCTTCCCGGTCCGGCTGTCGACGGCGTAGATGTACGGCCCGTCGTCGCTGTCGTTGTGCGTCCAGTAGATGCCGGGGTGCAGACGGGACGCGGCCAGGCCGCTGGACTCGGTGATCCTCGGGTCCTTGATCGTGAAACCCTGGTCACCGGCACCGCCGTCGGCGGCGGAGGCGGGCAGCGCGGTGGCGGGCAGCACGCAGGCCCCCGCGAGCAGGGCCCCGGCGAGCAGGGCGAACGGTCGGCGCATCCTCCCAGCCTGCCATCCCGGCCGGTCCCGCCGTCCCGGACCCCGGGACGGGACCACCGGACGTGGTGGGCCTCACACCCCACCCGCCCCCGGGATCGACCATCATGAGCGGATGCTCAGGTTCATGCCCGTAGGTGACTCCATGACGATCGGGAGCGCGGGCGAACACACCTGGCGTTACCGGCTGTGGCGGCACCTGTGCGAGACGTACGGCGGCCCGTTCACGTTCGTCGGCCCGCGCGAGGAGCTGTACGACAAGTCCGCCGAGGCTCCGACCTCGTACGCCTACGCCGACCCGGACTTCCCCCGCGCCCACCTGGCCGGCTGGGGCGAGGGCTGGCAGCAGATGACTCCGCTGATCGGCGAGGCGGTACGGCGGCACCGGCCCGACGTGCTCCTGATCTCCCTCGGCCTGATCGACCTGGGCTTCTACACCAACGCCGAGCAGACGGCGGCCAACGTCCGCGCCTTCGTCGCCGCCGCCCGCGAGGCCCGCCCCCGCGTCCGCATGGTGCTGCTCCCGGTGATCCCCAACATCCGGGCCCTGACGGACGCGCCCTTCGCCGCCCAGGTCGAGCAGTTCAACGACCTGCTCGCCAAGACGGTCGCCGACCTGGACGAACCCCGCTCGCCGCTGCTGCTGGCCTCGCCGCCGGAGTCGTACGACATCGACACCGACACCTACGACGGGACGCATCCCAACGCGCGCGGCGAACACCGCGTCGCGGCGGCGTTCGCGGGGGCGATGTGGGAGGCGTGGGACATCGGACATCCGTACGCGGCCTGAACAGATTGGCAGTTTTGGCCGAATTCCGGCGCCTCCTGGTCACGCTGCGTATCGTTGAACCGCGCGGCTCCACTCGTCCACAGAGCGGCCGGGGAGGAGCGCCACGATGACCGTCCTGGAAGACAGGATCGCGATGGCCGAGAGCGACAGCGAGAGCACGCTCGACGACATGTTCGAGCGACTCGAGAAGATGCCCGTCCCCGAGGGATACAAGGTCGAGATCGTCGAGAGCACCGTATACATGTCGCCGCAGCGGGACACCCACTGGGAGATCATCCTGGACATCGTTGAGCAGTTGCGGCCCAAGTACCCCTGCAAGCGGGTCAAGTCCGACGTCCGCCTCGACTACCCGGGGCACCTCAACGGCTTCGCGACGGACGTGACCGTCATGGTCGAGGGCGCCGAGAAGACGGAGACCGGCCGCTGGCGGTATCAAGACGTCGAGTTCGTCGCCGAGGTCATCTCCAAGGGCACCGCGGCGAACGCCTACAGCCCCAAGAAGGCCGCGTACGCCAAGGCTGAAATCCCCGTCTACGTCATCGCCGACCCTTACCAGCGCCGCTGCCACGTCTACACCCACCCCAAGGGTGACGAGTACGCGACCGAGACCAAGGTCGACTTCGGGGACGACGTGGATCTCACGGACACCGTCGTGGGCCTCACCCTCAAGACCGGCGAGTTCCCCCACGACTGACCGCCCCCGCGCCGGCCTCCTGCAGTAGCCGCTCCGCCAGGAACGCCAGGATCTCGTCCCTCGCCCGCACCGTCGGATGCCCCTCCCCGTCGACGAAGTGCGCGGTGACGACGCTGTGCGGGGTGCCGACCGTCTCCCGGAAGAACGGCGGCGGATCGGTGTTCGCGGCGGTGTCGGACAGCACGCGGCCGTCGAAGGCCTCGCCCAGCAGGGCCCGGTAAGCGGCGAAACGCTGCCCGGTGCACCAGCGGTCCCCCGCGAAGCGGTAGGCGAGGACCGTCAGCCCGTCCCGGTCCACCCGCTCCCGTACGGCGACGGCGTCCGGCGCGCTCAACTCCAGCCCGGCCGGATCGTCCAGCGGCAGGGAGGGGTGGTTGACCACGGGCGCGATGACGGCGGGCTCCAGCGCCATCGTGAGGGCGAAGTTCCCCGTGAAGCACAGTCCGACCGCCCCGACCCCCGGCCCGCCGCACTCGGCGTGCGCCTGCCGCGCGAGCCCCCGCAGCCACGCGGTCACCGGACTCGTCCCGCCCCCGGCGAACGCCCGGAACTCCGCGCTCACGCACGCCCGCCGCACCACCACCTCCCCCCGCTCGACCGTGGGATATCCCCCGTCGGTCCCGAACAGCGAGGGCACGTACACCCGGAACCCAGCGTCCCGGACCCAGCGCGCCAGCCGGAGCACGTCCGGACTGATGCCCGGCATCTCCGGCATCAGCACGACGGCGGGCCCGGACCCGTCGGCGTACACGGTCTTCACCACGCCGTCCACCTCCACCTCGCGGCGCACGAAGTCAGTGATGGGGTCGTCGGCGGGATGACGGTCGTCAGCGGCAGCACTCAGGGGCCTCATGCGCCCTACGGTGACGGCCCGGACCACCCCGCGACGAGAGGCGGCATCGCCACCCTCCGGGGTAATCTCGCCACCACTGTCACCACCCCAGGGGGCACCCGTGACCGCACTCCGGATCGGCGTCCTCGCCTACCCCGGCTGCTTCGCCTCGGAGGTGTTCGGCGTCCCCGACCTCCTCACCATGGCCACGCACATCGCCGGCCCGGACCACCCCGGCTACGAGGTCTCGGTCGTCTCCCCGCGCCGCCGGGTCACCGCGTCCGGCGGGACGCCGCTCGCCGTCAGGCCCCTGCGCGAGGTGGACGTCCTCATCGTCCCCGGCTTCGAACTCGTGCCCGCCTCCGACATACCCGCGGCAATGGCCGCCCTCCGCCCCGAGATTGAGGCGATCCGCGCCCACGCGGCCACGGGGAACGCGACGGTCGCCATCTGCGTGGGCGCGTTCCTCGCCGGGGCGGCCGGCCTGCTCCGCCACCGCGAGGCCACCACCGCCTGGCTGTTCGCCCCCGAACTGGCCCGCCTGCACCCCGACACCCGCGTCCGGGCCGACCGTCTGGTGGTCACGGACGACGGCGTGACGACGACGGCGGCCTTCAGCGCCATGTACGACTTCGCCCTCGACCTGATCCGCAGGCACAGCGGCCCGGCCGTGGCCCGCACCACGGCACGCGTGGCCCTCGTCGACGACGCCCGCTCCTCCCAGACTCCCTACGTGGACGCGAGGCTCCTCCCCCGCCCCGGCGCCGCGTTCTCCCAGCAGGTCATGCGCCGGCTCGACCAGCACCTGGCCGCCCCCTACGACCTCCCCGCCCTCTCGGCCGCCTTCGGCGTCAGCACCCGCACCCTGCTGCGCCGCTTCACCACCGAGACCGGACAGACCCCGCTGCGGTACCTCCAGAGTTCCCGCGTCCGCCGGGCCCGCCACCTCCTGGAGACCACGGACCGCACGGTCGCCGCCATCGCCGCCGCCGTCGGCTACAAGGACCCCGGCACCTTCTCCGCCCTGTTCACCGCCCACACCGGCAGGCGCCCCACCGCCCATCGGGCCGCCTTTCGCCGCCCGGCCGATCGGACCGTCCGCCCCGGGCCGCCGTAATCGCTTGCTTCGAGCGCACTCCACGCCGTTGGCTAGGGAGACATGGAGTACACGCAGCTAGGACGCACCGGACTCAAGGTCAGCCGACTCGTCCTCGGCACCATGAACTTCGGCCCGCAGACCGAGGAAGCCGACTCGCACTCGATCATGGACGCGGCGCTGGACGCCGGCATCAACTACTTCGACACCGCCAATGTGTACGGCTGGGGCGAGAACAAGGGCCGTACCGAGTCGATCATCGGCAGCTGGTTCGCGAAGGGCGGCGAACGGCGCGACAAGGTCGTGCTCGCGACCAAGGTGTACGCGAACATGGCCGCCAGTGCCGACGCCTGGCCCAACCACGACAAGCTCTCCGCGCTGAACATCCGCCGGGCGGTCGACGCCAGCCTGAAGCGGCTCCAGACCGACCACATCGACATCTACCAGTTCCACCACGTCGACCGTGACACCCCGTTCGACGAGATCTGGCAGGCGATCGACGTCCTGGTCCAGCAGGGCAAGATCCTGTACGCGGGGTCCAGCAACTTCCCCGGCTACAAGATCGCCCAGGCGAACGAGGCCGCGGCCCGGCGAGGCGGCACCATCGGGCTCGTCAGCGAGCAGTGCCTCTACAACCTCCACGAGCGGCGCGCCGAGATGGAGGTCATCCCGGCCGCCCAGGACTACGGCCTCGGCGTCATCCCGTGGTCGCCGCTGCACGGGGGCCTGCTCGGCGGGATCCTCAAGAAGCAGGTCCAGAGCGGACGCCGTGCCTCGGGCCGGGCCGCCGACACCCTCGCCGACCCGGCGGCACGGTCGCGGATCCAGGCGTACGAGGATCTGCTCGACAAGCACGGTCTGGAGCCCGGCGAGGTCGCGCTGGCCTGGCTGCTCACCCGGCCCGGCGTGACCGGCCCGATCGTCGGCCCGCGCACGGCCGAGCAGCTCGCCTCCGCGCTGCGGGCGGCCGAGCTGGAGCTGAGCGAGGAACTGCTGGCCGGTCTGGACGAGATCTTCCCGGGGCCGGGTCCGTCGCCGGAGGCGTTCGCCTGGTAGCGGCCCGCCGAGCCGCGAGGCGCGGGGCACGCCGGCGGGCGCCGCACGGCGTGCCGGGGCGGCGGCCGGTCACTTTCCCAGGGCCGCCGCCACCGCCACCACCGCGAACATCAGCACCAGCACGACGGCCATGATCAGGTTCCGGGTCTTCGGGTCCACGTCGTCGAGCCTAACCGGCCGCCTCGAACGCCCAGCGGCCGACCGTCTCGTAGCGGGGCTGTTCCCCCGGCACCCCGGACCTCGGCAGCCGGCTGCGCACGAGCGCCAGCTCGGACACGGTCCACTCGGCGCTCCGGAAGCCGGCGAGGGCGTCGAGGAAAGGCCGGGGGTCGAGCATGTCGCGGCTGCGGGCCAGGGTCAGGTGGGCCTTGTAGCGGCGGTGCTCGTCCATCGCCAGGCCGGCCTTGCGGGCCGCCGCCTCCGCGCGGCCGGCCAGCAGGCGCAGGGCGTCGACGTCGCCGGCCGCACCCGTCCAGAGGGCCTTGCCGTGGCCGAACTGGCCGCCGCCGGCCAGGGCGAGCGGGAAGGGGGCGGTGCGGTTGACCGCGCGGGCCAGGCGGTCCGAGAGGGCCGGGAGGAGTTCGCCGTCGACCTCGCCGTAGAAGGCGAGGGTGAAGTGCCAGCCGGGACGGCCGGTCCAGCGCAGTCCGTCCGCGCCCGGCAGCTCCCTCAACCGGGCCGTCTCGGCGGCGAGTTCGGCTGTGACGTCCTCCGGGGGCAGCACGGCGGCGAAGAGTCTCATGCGGTCACTGTTCCAGAACCGTCCCCGGACGGTGCGGGCGGAAATGCCGTCGCGCGGGCCGGGACGGGCATGGGCATGATGACCGGCATGACGCTCACGATCCGCGCAGGCGGCTCCGCAGACGCTCCGTCGATCCTCCGGATGCTGGACAGCTCCGTGGCGTGGCTGGTCGCACAGGGCCGGACCCGGCAGTGGGGCACCGAGCCCTGGTCCACGGACCCGAAGGCGGTGGCGATGGTCGAGCGGTACGTCGCCCAGGGCACCCCGTACATCGCGGAGGTGGACGGCGTCCCGGCCGCCACCCTCACCCTCACCGACGCCCCCGGCCCCTACCTGGCCCCCGCCGACGAGCCCGAGCGGTACATCCACCTGCTCGCCTCCGACCGCCGCTTCAAGGGCCACGGTGCCGGAGCCGCGCTCCTCGCCCACGCCGCCGAGGAGACCCGGCGGGCCGGGGTGTCCCTGCTCCGCGTCGACTGCTACGCGGGCGACGACGGCAAGCTCGTCGCCTTCTACGAAGGCAACGGCTTCACCCGCACCGAGTCCTTCCTGCACGGTGCGGACGAGTGGCCGGGGCAGGTGCTGGCCCGCCGGGTGCGCCAGCGGCGCGGCCAGCGGTTCCGGTAGCCGCGCGACTACGCCGTCGCCAGCTCCCGTTCTCTCGGTACGAACCGCACGCGCGGGTAGCCGCGGTGCCAGCCGACCGAGACCCTGAGGCCGCCGATGCGGACCAGGGCCAGTCCGATGGCGGCGGCGGCCGCGGCGGAGACGATGCCGCCGAGGGCGAAGCCGACGTGGGCGCCGTAGGTGTCGGTGACCCAGCCGACGAGCGGCGCGCCCAGCGGCGTACCGCCGACGAAGACCATCATGAACAGGGCCATCACACGCCCCCGCATGGCCGGGTCGGTGGACATCTGCACGGCGGTGTTCGCGGTGACGTTGACCGTCATGCCGAACACCCCGAGCGGCACCATGAACAGCGCGAACAGCCAGTACGACGGGGTCAGCGCGGCCACGACCTCCAGCAGCCCGAAGGTCGCCGCGGCCGCGATCAGCAGCCGCATCCGGGCCGTGCCGCGCCGGGCGGCGAGCAGGGCGCCGATCAGCGAGCCGACGGCCATCAGGGTGTTGAAGAGGCTGTAGGCGCCGGCGCCGGCGTGGAAGACGTCGTCGGCGTAGGCGGACAGCCACACCGGGAAGTTGAAGCCGAAGGTGCCGATGAACCCGACGAGGACGATCGGCCAGATCAGGTCGGGGCGCCCGGCGACGTAGCGCAGGCCCTCCCGCAGCTGGCCCTTGCTCCGCGGCGCGCGCTCGATGACGTGCAGTTCGCGGGCGCGCATCAGCAGCAGGCCGGTGATCGGCGCGACGAACGACAGGCCGTTGAGGAGGAACGCCCAGCCGGTGCCCACGCCGGTGATCAGGAGACCGGCGACGGCCGGGCCGACCAGGCGGGCGGACTGGAAGTTCGCCGAGTTCAGGCTGACCGCGTTCTGCAGCTGCGCCGTCCCGACCATCTCGGTGACGAAGGACTGGCGGGCCGGGTTGTCCACGACCGTGGCGAGGCCGACGGCGAAGGCAGCGACGTACACGTGCCAGACCTGGACGTGGCCGGTCAGGGTCAGGGCGGCGAGGACCAGGCCGGTGAGGGCCATGGACGACTGGGTGACGAGCAGGGTGGGCCGCTTGGGCAGCCGGTCGACGAGGACGCCGCCGTAGAGGCCGAACAGCAGCATCGGCAGGAACTGCAGGGCCGTGGTGATGCCCACGGCCGCGGAGGAGCCGGTGAGGCTGAGCACCAGCCAGTCCTGGGCGATGCGCTGCATCCAGGTGCCGGTGTTGGAGACGACCTGGCCTATGAAGAACAGGCGGTAGTTCCGGACCTTCAGCGAGCTGAACATCGAGGACTTGCGGGCGGTGGGGGTAGTAGGGGTCGGTGCGGGGGCGGAAGCTGCTCCGGATCCCGTACTCAAGAAAATGCGCCTCCCTGGTGTTCTGGGTGCGTCGACTCGTTCGACGTGTTTCTTACAGATGTGCGAGCTTCTCCAGGACGGGGGCGGCGGCGCGCAGTTTGGCCCACTCGTCCTCGTCCAGGTCCGCGACGAGGCCGGCCAGGAAGGCGTTGCGCTTGCGGCGGCTCTCCTCCAGCATCGCCTCGGCCTGTTCGGTCCGGGTGACGACCTTCTGGCGCCGGTCGTCGGGATGCGGCTCCAGACGGACCAGCCCCTTGGCCTCCAGCAGCGCGACGATGCGGGTCATCGACGGCGGCTGCACGTGCTCCTTGCGGGCCAGCTCACCGGGGGTGGCCTGGCCGCAGCGGGAGAGGGTGCCCAGCACCGACATCTCGGTGGGGCTCAGCGACTCGTCGACCCGCTGGTGCTTGAGCCGACGGGACAACCGCATCACGGCGGAGCGGAGGGAGTTCACGGCGGCCGCGTCGTCGCCATGGGAAAGGTCCGGCATGGTCTTTAGCGTAACTCATTACTCTCGCTAAGGACCACTGGAACACGCCAGAATGCCCGTGATCCGGGCCACTCAAGCGCCGCATCACCCATATGGGTGATCTCCGCGCGGAACGTGACACACGGAGCCGTGGCGTGCCGGGACCCTCGTCTGCATGGGGACCAGCGTGCTCAGCCTGCGGATAGACGGGGAGCTGCTCGAGAGGCTCCGGCACCATGCGGCCAAAAGGGGAATGAGCGTCCAGGACTATGTCGTCCGGACGCTCGTTCGCGATGACTTCGACGAGCGGTTCCAGGCCGCCGTGGAGGAGACGGAGCGGTTCTACGGGGTCGGGTGACCGGTGTTCCACGGGGTCGGGTGACGCCCCGCGTCAAAGGTCCTACGTGAGGCCGAACGCCGGCATCAGGTAGTAGAAGGCGAACACCGCCGAGACGACGTACATCGGCACCGGGATCTCCCGCGCCCGGCCGACCGCGAGGCGCAGCACCACGAAGGTGATGAAGCCCATGCCGATGCCGTTGGTGATCGAGTAGGTGAACGGCATCATCAGCATGGTCACGAAGGCCGGGACGGCCAGCGTGTAGTCGGTCCAGTCGATCTCCCGGACCGAGCCGGCCAGGATCAGGAAGCCGACCGCGAGCAGCGCCGGGGTGGCGGCCTGGGACGGGACCATCGTGGCGACCGGGGTGAGGAACAGCGCCAGGCCGAACAGGGCGCCGGTGACGACGTTCGCGAGGCCGGTCCTGGCCCCCTCGCCGACGCCGGCCGTGGACTCCACGAAGCAGGTGGTGGCCGAGGAGGAGCTGGCGCCGCCGACCGCGACGGCGACGCCGTCGATGAAGAGGACCTTGCCGATTCCGGGCATCTGGCCCTCGGCGTCGGTCAGCTTGGCCTCGTCACTGACGCCCATGATCGTGCCCATGGCGTCGAAGAAGCAGGACAGCAGGACGGTGAAGACGAAGAGGACGCCGGTCAGGATGCCGACCTTGTGGAAGCCGCCGAACAGGCTGACCTGGCCGATCAGCCCGAAGTCGGGCGAGGCGACCGGGTTGCCGGGCCACTTCGGGGTGGTCAGGCCCCAGGAGGGCACCTTGGCGACCGCGTTGATGATCACCGCGAGGACGGTCATCGACACGATGGAGATCAGGATGGCCCCGGAGACCTTGCGCACGATCAGCGCGAGGGTGAGCAGGGAGCCGAGCACGAAGACGAGGACCGGCCAGCCGTTGAGGTGACCGTCGGCGCCGAGCTGGAGCGGGACGGTGGTCTGGGCGATGTCCGGGATGCGGCTGACGAAGCCGGAGTCGACGAGGCCGATCAGCATGATGAACAGGCCGATGCCGATGGAGATCGCCTTGCGCAGGCTGTACGGCACGGCGTTCATCACGCGCTCGCGCAGACCGGTGGCCACCAGCAGCATGACGACGAAGCCGGCGAGGACCACCATGCCCATGGCGTCCGGCCAGGACATGCGGGGGGCGAGCTGGAGCGCGACGACCGTGTTGACGCCGAGGCCGGCGGCGAGGGCGATCGGGACGTTGCCGATGACGCCCATCAGGAGGGTGGTGAAGGCGGCGGTGACGGCGGTGGCCGTGACCAGCTGGCCGTGGTCGAGGTGGTGCCCGTACATGTCCTTCGCGCTGCCGAGGATGATCGGGTTCAGCACGATGATGTACGCCATCGCGAAGAAGGTGGCGAAGCCGCCCCGGATCTCGCGGGCGAGGGAGCTGCCGCGCTCGGAGATGCGGAAGTAGCGGTCGACGGCGCCGGAGCCGGCGGCGCCGCCCGGCTTCCCGGGGGTGGGGACCTTGGCGGGTGCCGAGGTGGAGGACATGCGGGACCTCATCACCAGCGGGGGTCCCCCGAGTCCCGTTGGAGTTTCTGACGAAAGAAAGTCGGACAGAAGTTGGCCAGAAGTTGACCCTAGACAAACGGCTTCAGTATGAACGTATGAGGGCGAGATCGCTATCTCCGCGCGTAGAGCCCGGTGGGGCGGGGCGTCGGGCAGCGGCTCACCGTGGCCGGCGGCCGCCTCGTAAGCTGTGCTCCATGGCTAAGTGGACCGCGAAGCACGAGGCGCCGGAACCCCTGGAGGGGCCCGTGGTCGCCACCATCACCGGCGGCACGATCCTGTGGTTCGTCCTCTTCCTGGTCCAGCTCCCCTTCTACGGCTGGTTCGACTCCCACGACCACCTGTGGTGGCTGTGGACCTGCCTCGCCGGGGCGGGCCTGGGGCTCATCGGCATCTGGTACGTCCGCAAGAGGGACGCGGCGATCAAGAGGGACGCGGCGCTGAGCCAGGAGGACTCCGCGCCTCGGGAGCCTGCCGAGTAGCGGGTCTGCGCGGTGCCCGCCCAAAGGGCACCGCCGCTGGGCGGGTAAGCCTGTTCGCACGTACCGTCGGAGGCATGGCCCACATCGATGCGGGGGCCGAGCTGGACCCCGTGCATCCGGTCGCCCTGCCCGAGCGCCGGGCGGCGGGGCTGACCGGTGCCGAGGTGGCGCAGCGCGTCGCACGCGGCCAGGTGAACGACGTGCCCGTGCGCAGCAGCCGTTCCCTCACGGACATCGTCCGGGCCAACGTCTTCACCCGGTTCAACGCCATCATCGGCGTTCTGTGGATCATCACCTTCCTCGTCGCCCCCATCCAGGACAGCCTCTTCGGCTTCGTGATCCTCGCCAACACCGGCATCGGCATCGTCCAGGAGTGGCGGGCCAAGCAGACCCTGGACTCGCTCGCCGTCATCGGTGAGGCCCGGCCGACGGTCCGCCGGGACGGCACCGCCACCGAGGTGCCGACCAGCGGGATCGTGCTGGACGACCTCGTCGAGATCGGCCCCGGCGACAAGGTCGTCGTGGACGGCCTGTGCGCCGAGGCCGACGGCCTGGAGATCGACGAGTCACTGCTGACCGGCGAGGCCGACCCCGTCGTCAAACGCCCCGGCGACTCGGTCATGTCCGGCAGTTTCGTCGTCGCCGGCGCCGGCGCGTTCACCGCGACCAAGGTGGGCCGCGAGGCCTACGCCGCCCAGCTCGCCGAGGAGGCGTCCCGGTTCACGCTGGTCCACTCCGAGCTGCGCACCGGCATCTCGACGATCCTGAAGTACGTCACCTGGATGATGGTCCCGGCCGCGCTCGGTCTGGTCGCCACGCAGCTGCTGGCCCAGCACCACGCCGCGAAGGACGCGGTCGCCCGTACCGTCGGCGGCATCATCCCGATGGTCCCGGAGGGCCTGGTGCTGCTGACGTCGGTCGCCTTCGCGATCGGGGTGATCCGGCTGGGCCGCAAGCAGTGCCTCGTGCAGGAGCTCCCGGCGATCGAGGGCCTGGCCCGGGTCGACACCGTGTGCCTGGACAAGACGGGCACGCTCACCGAGGGCGGCATGGACGTCACCGCGCTGCACACCCTGGGCGACGGCGACGAGGCGTACGTCCGAACCGTGCTCGGCGCCCTCGGCGAGTCCGACCCGCGCCCGAACGCCTCGCTCCAGGCCATCATCGACGCCTACCCGGACAGTGAACAGTGGCGGTGCGTGGAGTCGCTGCCGTTCTCCTCGGCCCGCAAGTACAGCGGCGCCACGTTCAGCGAGGGCGACGGCGAGACCAGCACGTGGCTGCTGGGCGCCCCGGACGTGCTGCTCGGCGGCGACGGCGACGGCGACAGCGGAAGCGGAAGCGGAAGCGGCGGAGACGCCGTCGCCCCGGCCCTCGCCGAGACCGAGCGCCTCAACGAGCAGGGGCTGCGGGTCCTGCTCCTGGCCCGCGCCACCCGCGACCTGGACGACACCGAGCCGCAGCGCGGAGCCCGCCCGGCCGCCCTCGTCGTACTGGAGCAGCGACTGCGCCCGGACGCGGCCGACACCCTGCGCTACTTCGCCGAGCAGAACGTCCGCGCCAAGGTCGTCTCCGGGGACAACGCGGTGTCCGTCGGCGCGGTCGCCGGGAAACTGGGGCTCGCGGGTGCGGCGGTGGACGCGCGCCGGCTGCCCGCCGACCGCGACGGCATGGCGGGCGCGCTGGAGGAGGCGACCGTCTTCGGCCGGGTCACCCCGCGGCAGAAGCGGGACATGGTGGGCGCGTTGCAGTCGCGCGGGCACACGGTCGCGATGACCGGGGACGGGGTGAACGACGTCCTGGCGCTGAAGGACGCGGACATCGGGGTCTCGATGGGCTCGGGTTCGGAGGCGACGCGGGCGGTGGCGCAGATCGTGCTGCTGGACAACAGCTTCGCCACGTTGCCGTCGGTGGTCGCCGAGGGCCGCCGGGTGATCGGCAACATCACGCGGGTGGCGACGCTGTTCCTGGTCAAGACGGTGTACTCGGTGCTGCTGGCGGTGCTGGTGGTGTGCTGGCAGGTGCCGTACCCGTTCCTGCCCCGGCATCTGACGCTGCTGTCGACGCTGACGATCGGCGTCCCGGCGTTCTTCCTGGCGCTGGCCCCCAACGCGGAGCGGGCGCGGCCGCACTTCGTGCGCCGTGTGATGCGGTACGCGGTGCCGGGCGGGCTGGTGGCCGGGGTGGCGACCTTCGTGATGTACATGATCGCCCGCCACTTCTACACCGGCCCCGGCTCCCTGGACGCGGAGACCAGCGCGGCCACGCTCACCCTGTTCCTGATCTCGATGTGGGTGCTGGCGATCATCGCCCGCCCGTACACCTGGTGGCGTGTCGCGCTGGTCGCCGCGATGTTCGGCGCGTTCCTCGTCGTGCTCGCCGTACCGGCCCTGCAGAGCTTCTTCGCGCTGCGGCTGGTGGGCGTCACGATGCCGTGGACGGCGGTCGCGGTCGCGGCGGTGGCGGCGGCCACCCTGGACCTCGCGTGGAGGTGGGTGGACCGCCGCTTCCCTGGGTGACCGGTGCTACTTCACGTCCACGTAGTCGCCCGTGGCGTTGACCGCCGGGGTCGTGGTCGTGCCGGCGAAGCTGTAGCGCCAGTAGCCGTCGTAGTGGGCGGTCGTCGTGGTCTTCGCGACGCCGTACGCGTCGGTGTAGACCGTCTTGACGGTGGTGTACGTGCTCGTGCCCGCCTTGCGGAACTGGAGCTTGACCGGCTGCTTGGTGTAGCCGTGGTAGTGGTTGTCCTCCCAGTTGGCGCGGGAGAGCTTGCCGGTGACGGTGAGGGTCTTGCCCTTCACCACCGGCTCGGGCGAGGCGTTGACGGTCAGCTGCGAGAAGCGCTGGACCAGAGTGGTGCCGAGCCCGTACTGCATCGTGGCGCTGTTGTCCTGGCTGTACTTGAGGGCCATGACGCCGGCGTGCCAGGTGCCTGCGTCGGAGTTCGTCAGATCGGCCTGGTCGGCGCTCGGGTGGATGTCGATCGGGCCCTTGCAGCTGGCGGTCGTCGCCGACGTGGCGGTGCACTTGGCCGCGTCGTAGCCGAACAGCAGGTTGCTGGGGGCGGTGGACGAACCCTTGTAGATGAAGGGGCCGTTGGCGAAGTCGGTGGAGGCGATGTTGATGTCCGCGCCGTGGGTCAGGGTGTAGCTGACCGTGGTGGTGACCTGGTGGGTCGTTCCGACCTTGACCGCCTTGGCGATCTTGAGGTTGGAGAACGAGACGTGCAGGGGTCCCACCGGCGCGGTGGCGGTGACGGCCGTGAAGGCGGTCTTGCCGGACGCGCTGTGGGAGAGGGCCTTCGCGGCCGCGGCACGGTACGCCGAATCGGCGCCGGTGGCGTGCGCGGCGGGCACGACGAAGGCGGAGAGGGCCAGGGCGCCGGAGACGGCGGCCACAGTGGCACGAATGCGCATGAAAATTCCCCTGTGTGGAGAAAGGTGGACACGGGGTCCAAGTGATCGGGGAGCCAGACGGCTCGAATGATCAGAATCGGTCAGCTGTTGTGAGGTTGTACAGGTGTTCCTGTGAATATTGCCTGCACTTGACGTACGGGAGCTGTTGGTCAGGAGCCGTACCGCGGGCCGTCAGTCGAACCAGCGGTCGCGGGCCAGTTCCTGGGTCCTGGACGGGTCCTCCAGGAGCGCGGCGACCTCGAAACGGCGGGGCCACTGGCCGGCCGCCCAGGCGAGGCCGGCGGCGACGCCTTCCAGGGTGGCCGCGTGCAGCACCCCGTCGTCGGTGAGCCGCCAGTCGATCTCGACACCGTCTACGACGAGTTCCTCGTGTTCGACGTACGTCCGCGGGGTACGCGCGCCGAGCAGCACCCGCACCGGTTCCGGTACGTCGTGCTCGGCGCCCTCGGAGTGCACCTCGCCGGTGACGGACTCGCTCAGCCGCCGTACCTGGAACAGCTCGGCCAGTTCGGCGGCCCGGGACGGGCGGACCGGCAGCAGCGGGACGCCGGAGGTGAAGGGCAGCAGGTCGGGCGAGTCGACGACGACGGCGTCGGCCGCGTCCACGACCGCCACCCGTCCGTCGACGACGGCCCGCAGCTCCTCCGGCAGGGTCACCTGCTCGGGGTCCAGGTCCGCCAGGGCGCCGTAGAGACCGTGCAGTTGGGCGGGGCCGACCGTCCGCTCCGGGTCGGCGAGCCGGTCGAGCAGTTCGGCGGCGCCGCCCGGCTCGTCCAGCAGCGCGGCCACGGAGGTCCGTACGCCGAGCGCCCGCAGGACCTGCTCGTCCTCGAACCCGGTGGCGTCGGCCTCGTCGTACAGGCCGTGCAGCAGCGGGTCGCTGCCCGCCGCGAGGAGTCCGGCGGGCCGGCGGCCGTCGAGCACCGGGTGCCCGCGCAGCCACCAGGCGGTGTACGGCCGTACGGTGTCGTGCGTGCCGTCGTGCAGCAGGACGCGCACCGGCTGGGTGAGCGCGTCGCGCAGCGGCGGCCGGGCGAGCAGGGCGAGGGCCTCGGGCCAGTGGTCGTCGTCGACGAGGTCCAAGTCCCGCACCGCGACCAGTTCGGTCGCCACCGGGGGCACCGGGCTGTCCGGGAAACGGTCGAGGATGTCCTCGCTCCACACGTCCACGGCGTCCAGCAGCCCGGCGTCGTCGGGTTCGGCGAAGTCCCCGTCGCGGGGCTCCAGTTCGTCGGGGTCGAGCACGACGTCCGTGGCGCGGACCAGTGCGAAGTCCGCGAGGACCCCGCACGCGGTCAGCGGCTGCTCGCCCCACTTCTGAGCCAACTCGCCGTCTACCGCCGCCAGTTCGCCGTCCCGGATGACGCGGGCGAAGGCGCTGCCGGGGAACATCAGCTCCCCGGCGGGCGCGAGTTCGCCGTCATCGTCGGGCAGCGCGAGCGCGCCGAGCCACGGCTCGTCACCGGGCTCCAGGCCGGCGTCCCGCACCAACGCGAGGACGGTGTCGGCCAGTTCCTCGGCGTCCGGCGCGTCCTCGTCCCACAGCGCGCCGCCCTCGTCGTCCAGCGAAGCCGCCACGGCCGCCCGCACCTGCGGGGTGGTGAGCACCGCGCGCGGGGAGGCGGGCAGCGCGCCCAGCTTCTCCAGCAGCGGGTGCGCGGCGTCCTCGTGGGCAACCTTCAAACCCAGCCGGGCCAGCGCCTCGGGGTCGGTGCGGGCCGCGTCCGGCGCGGGCAGCAGCACCTGCCGTGGCCCGATCGTGGTCCGCCCGTCGGCGAGCGGCACGGGCAGCCCGGAGAGCCGGTCGGGGTCGACGCCGGCGAGGCTGTCGTAGAGCCGCCACCACCAGTCGGGGTCCTTCTCCAGCCCCGCGAGCCGGTCGACAGCGTCGGCGAGGGGCAGCCGGGCGACCCCGAGGGTGCGCAGTTCGGCCCGCCGCTCCAGCCCGGCGGGCAGCAGCGTGGGCAGCACCTCGGCGAGCACCCGTACGGTCTGTGCCCCAGCCCCCTCCACGATCTCGGCGTCACGCGGCCGCAGGGCTTCCGGCAGACCGCTGTCCTGCTCGTCCTGTTCCCCGTGCTCCTCCTGCTCCCCCGGCGGGACGGCCGGCGGCAGGAACGCGGTGCGGGGCAGCCGCTCCAGGATGGCCTGCCGCAGTGCCCCGTCCAGCTCGCCCTTCCCGAGCGGCCCGGGCACGAGCCCTACGGCGCCCTCGGTGACGGGCCGCCACGCGGCGAGGAGTTCGGCGTAGGAGTCGGCCGCGCGCTGCACCAGGAAGTCGGTCAGCGGGCCGGGCGCCGCGTGCCGCCGGGTGGTGTCCAGCGGGAACGAGGCGATGAGCAGTCCGGGCACGCCGAGCGGTTCGTCGCTGGGGGTGGGCGCGTGCACGACGGGCGCGGTGCGGGGCCGCACCGGGGCTCCCGTCTCGTCCGCCGGTACGGCCCAGGTCACCGACCAGTGCGGCCGCAGCCGTTCCTCGACGGGCCGGTCGGCGAGCAGGTCGGGGGTGAGCGGCCCGTGCGCCAGGGCCGTACGCCACCGGGTGGTGCCGTCCCGGGAGTCCTCCACGACGGTGAAGGCGCCCTCGGTGCGCCGCCGCAGGGTCCGGGGCGCCGCGTCGCCGATCTCGACGACGACGTCCTCCAGGCCGGGCAGGGCCAGCAGCAGGGCGTCGTCGACGCCGTCCAGCAGCCGCTCGGCGAGGTCGGCGGCGGCCGCGTCCCGCAGCGGAAGGATGACGACGGTGTCGTACGGCTCCGGGGCGGAGCCCTCGGCGGCGAACGGCAGCCTCAGCAGCGGCACGTGCCCGTCGCGGCGGCGGATCTCGTCGCCGAGGCCGGGGCTGTGCCGGGCGGTCTCGGCGGCCAGCGCCCGCGCCTCCCCGAGCGACCAGCGCACCCCGCCGTGCCGCCCGACCACGGCGGGTTCGTCGGTGACGGCGAGGACGGCGGCGAACCCGACCCCGAACCGGCCCACGGCACCCTGGGTGCCCTGCGCGTCCCGCTTCGCGGAGGCCCGCAGCGTGGACAGCGACTCGACACCGGCCGCGTCCAGGGCGGCGCCGGTGTTGGCGGCGACCAGCACGCCGTCGCGCAGGGTGAGGCGGAGCCGGCCCGGCACGTGCGCGCGGGCGGCCGCGTCGGCGGCGTTCTGCGCCAGCTCGACGACGAGGCGGTCCCGGTAGCCGCCGAGGACCAGGTCCTCCTCGGCGTTGGCGTCCTCCCGGAACCGGGCCGGGCTGGTCGCCCAGGCGTCGAGAACCCCGCGACGCAGCCGAGCCGTACCGAAGGGGTCGGCGCCCTCGGCCGCGGGCCGCACGAACTTGCTCACGTTCATTCTCCTCATCCCTGGTGGGACGAAGGTACCGCTCCGCCGCTCCGCTTCGACGGCGGGAGGCACCGCGGGAGGCGCATGCCGCGTCGCTCAGTCCTGCGGGCAGGTCCGGCGGTAGGGGATGTCCGGCACCTCCTTCGCCCAGTCGTCGCGGCCGAAGCCGCCGCCGGCGACCCGGCAGGCCATCGCCACCGGGTCGTCGGCGATCTCCGGCATGTCACCCAGGTCCCACACCGCTGCGAACCCGTCGCTCGCGGTGACCATGTACCGGCCGTGCGGTCCGCTCATGACCACGTCGTCGACCGTGTCCCCGAAGATGGGGAACGACTTCGCCAGGTAGGGCCGTTCGGGATCGCCGACGCCCCACAGCCGTACGGCCCCGTCCTCGGTGGCGCCGGCGAGCAGTGAACCGTCGGGTGTGAAGGCCAGCTCGTTGAACTTCGGGTGGTCGGGGCCGGGCACCTCCGCCTCGCCCGCGGCGCGCGGCCGTCGCGCGTCCCGGACGTTCCACAGCTGCACGCCCGACCAGGTGTCCCCTACCCCGACCATGGCGGGGGCGGCTGCCACCAGGTCTCCATGCGCGGAGGGCACGGCGACGGCCGAGTACGAGATCGGGCTCTGCGGAGGGAGTTCCCTCAGCTCGCCCGACGAGTAGTCCCAGAGGGTGGGTGGGCCGGGTATGAGGATGTGCTGTCCGTCCCGGGTGAAGGAGATGCCCTCGTCCGTGCTGGGCGTCTCGGTGCTTCCCGTGTCGGCCTTCTCGCGGGGGCGGGCGGGATCGGCGACGTCCCACACGCGGACCCGCCGCAGCACCCCGACGGCCAGCAACGGCCTGTGGGGAGCGAAGGCGAGAGAGGTGCTGAACGCGTTCACCCGGGTGCCCAGCGTGCCGACGATGCGGGGACGGCTGGGGTGGGTGGTGTCCCAGAGCGTGATCTGGTCGTCGTCGGTGGCAGCGGCGAGCAAGGTGCCGTCCGCGTTGAAGGCGATGTCGATGACAAGGCTGTCCGAGGCGTCCTCTTCCTGACGGGCGTCGGTGGTGAGCGTGGCGAGCTTTCGGGGCGCGCCGGGCTCGGACAGGTCCCACAGGCGGACCGGGCCTCTTGCCCCCACCGCGAGCAGCGTGCCGTTCGGCGCCAGTGCCAGCGTGCCTGCCGACGGTATGCCTTTCAGGATGCTCGGCTGGCGCACGACGTCCATGTCCCACCGGATGACTTCGTTGCCGATGCTGCTCGCCGACACCAGCGAGGCGCCGTCGGGGGCGAACGCCAGCGCGTCCACCCCCCAGGCGTGCCCCGTCAGCGTCTTGGTGGACGACAGGGCCTTCGGTTGGCCGACGTCCCAGAGAACGACGCGGCCGTCGGCGCCCCCGCTGGCCAAGGTCCGGCCGTCGGGGGCGAAGACGAGCGCGTCGATGCGGTCCGTGTGCTCGGAGGAGTGCTGCCCGAGCACCTTGGGGTGGCGCGGTGAGGAGACGTCGACCAGCTTGACCGTCCGGTCGTTGTGCGAGTCGCCGGTGGCGACCAGGTGACCGTCCGGGCTGAACGCCACCACCCCCCTGGTGTCCTCCACGAGCCCCTCCGGCCGTGGCCGGGCCGCATCGGAGACGTCCCACACGCGCAGGCTCGACCCGGCCGTGACGAGCCGTTTGCCGTCCCGGCCGAACCGCACGGCATCGGTGTCCAGCAGGTCCGTGCCACTGTCCGTGTTCCGTACGACGCTCAGCTGCCGGGGGTGGCGCGGGTCCGCGAGGTCCCAGAGGACCAGGGCGCCGGGCCCACCGGAGCCCGACCAGCCGACGGCGGCGAGCAGGCGCCCGTCCCGGCTCAAGGACACCGCTGTCGGGCCGCCGGCCAGCCCCTTCACCCGCAGTGTGGCCAGGAGCGGGGGCGCCGCACCCCGGTGCATGTCGGCCACGTCCCACACCTTCAACTCGGTGGCACCGCATGGGGACGCGAGCATCCGGTCGTGCGGTCCACCGAAGGCCGCTGCCGCGAACAGGGTGTAACGGGGCCGGCACGCGAGCCTCGTCAGAGGGGTGTGCGCGAGGGAGGAGCGGCCGGTACCCCACAGGGTCAGGGCCGTCGCCGGGCTGCCCTCTTCCACGGCCAGCATCCGTCCGTCCCCGGTGAACACCGGGGAGTCCAGGAAGGTCTGCGCACGCGTCAGCTTCGACGCCCCCCGGAACGGACTGTCGGCCAGCGTGGTGAACAGCGCCCGGCTCGTCTCGGCGCTGGGGTCGAGGGCCTGTGCCGCGAGGCCCAGCCGCAGCGACGTACGCGGATCGTCGGCCTTGAGATTGCCGGCCTCGGCCACCAGGGCCCGGGCGACGGCCGCGCGCTGCTGCGCCTTGGCCTCGCGCTGCTCCCGTACGGCGAGGACGGCCGCCACCAGCGCGACACACAGGGTCACGGCGATGCCGGTGAGGAAGCGGCGCAGCACCTGGACCCGGCGCCGCTCGCGCCGCGACTCCTGCTCGGCCACCTTCTGCGCGGCCTCGATGAACTCAGCTGCCACCGAGGGTAGTTGATGGCTGTGCGCGAGGTCCGCGGCCGCTTGCAGGCGGCTGCCGCGGTAGAGGTACGTCGCGTCGCGGCCCGCCGCGTGCCACTCGGCCGCGTCCGCGCCGAGCCGCTGGCGCAGCATCAGCGTGGCGGTGTTCTCCTCGGTCCACTGCCTCAGCCGGGGCCAGGCCCGCAGCAGCGACTCATGGGCGATCTGCATGGTGTCCTGGTCCACGGTCAGCAGCCGCTTGGCCAGCAGCCGGTCGCGGATGTCCGCGGCGCCCGGCGGGAGTTCGGCGAGCGGCACCTGGTGGCGGACCACGGGTGCCCCGCCGTCCGGCGGCAGGAACACCAGGCGCAGCAGCAACTCGCGCATCGTCTCCTGCCCCTGGCCGTCGAGGGAGCCGTAGAGCTCCTCGGTGGTGACGGCCACGGACTGCCAGATACCGCCGGTGGCCTGGTAGCCGGCGAGGGTGAGCCGGGCTCCGCTGCGCAGGCGCCAGGTCTCGCGCAGGGCGTGCGCGAGGAACGGCAGTGTGCCGACGTCGTCGGGTGAGCGGCCTTCCTTGAGGTCCTGGAGCAGCCGGCTGGTCAGTCCGGGTTCGACGGTGAGGCCGGCGGCGGCGGCCGGGCCTTCGACGGCGGCGCGCAACTCCTCCTCGCGCAGCGGTGGAACGGTGAGCTGGGCGTGGGCGAGGGCCTGTTCCAGGCCGGGGTGGTCGAGGCAACTGCCGTAGTGGTCGGCGCGCAGGCCGAGCACGATCCGGGGCCGCCGGCCGGGCGCGGCGCCATCGGTCAGGAGGGTGATGAAGGCGTCTCGTTCGCGGGTGTCCCGGCACCGGGTGAACACCTCCTCGAACTGGTCGATGACGAGCAGCCGGCAGGGGCGGTGCCCGTGCCGTGGTGCGGGGAACTCGCCGTTGTCCAGGGCGGCTCGGACCTTGTGCGGTTTCCGCCCGGTGGTGCGTGCCCACGCCTCGGCCAGGGTGCGCATCGGCCGGCTGCCCGGGGCGGGCACGAGCAGCGCGGGGCCCGTCCCGGAGCGGGCCAGCAGACCGGCGCGCAGCAGGGAGGACTTGCCGGCTCCGGAGGCGCCGACGAGCATGACGGGCCCGTCGTACCCGGCGTGCCGCCCGGAATCGCTCTCTTCGTCCAGCATGGCGGCCAGGCGGTCGGCGAGCCGGTCGCGGCCGAAGAAGTAGCCGCTGTCCTGGGTGTGGAACGGCTCCATCCCCGGATACGGACAGGTCACGTCCGCGGGCGGTTCGGCGTCCTCGGGCCGGGGTGGATCGGCCTGGTAGGCGCGGTTGCGGGCGACGACGAGCGAGCCCAGCGTGCCGTCGCTGCGGCGGGCGGGGCTGACCCGGGGGTCGTCGGCGAACGCGCGGTCCAGGGCGGCGTGCAGCCGGTCGGCGGTCAGCAGGGGCGGTCCGGCCGGGTCGCCCTCGTCGAGCAGGCGCAGCAGGCGCCCGGTGAACAGGGTGTGGCGTTCCCCTTCGGGGGCGAAGGAGAGCGCGTAGTGCGAGGCGGAGGTGAGCAGGAAGCTGCCCTGCGGGCGGGCCGTGGCGAAGGGGCCACGGGTGCCGCCGCCGGCGGGTGGGGTGTCGGCGCGTCCGGAGAAGCAGCAGTCGAGGACGACGAGGCTGCCCTGCGGTGCCTCGCTCAGCAGGTCTCGGAGGGTGCGGTAGGAGACGGTCTGCGCGATGTGCCGGGTGGACCGGGTGGCGTGGGTGGCGAGATACAGCTCGTCTCCCGGACCGAGCAGGCCGTGCCCGACGCAGCAGAACAGCACGGGGCCGTCGGCCGCCCCGGCGGTGGCCTCCTCGACGGCGGCGACGACCTCGGCCGGGCCGGCGTCCGCGTGCAGGCGGGTTACCTGGCCGGGGCGCATGCCACAGACGGTGATCAGCGTGCGCCGCAGGTCGTCGAGTGTCGTGTCGACCGCGGGCAGGTCCTGGAGTTCCGAACCCGGGGCGTGGCCGCCGGTGCCGAAGAGGACGGCGCGGGCGCCGCCCGCCGCGAGGCCGTCCGCCGTCACTCCCCGGACTCCGGTGCGCCCGGGGTGTCACCGCCCGCGGGCCGGCCGGCCAGTCGTTCCGCCAGCTCGGCG
Organism: Streptomyces sp. NPDC047028; assembly: GCF_040644095.1. Taxonomy (NCBI): domain Bacteria; kingdom Bacillati; phylum Actinomycetota; class Actinomycetes; order Kitasatosporales; family Streptomycetaceae; genus Streptomyces; species Streptomyces sp. NPDC047028. The sequence continues at coordinate 49,480 of NZ_JBEYVS010000019.1, read as the reverse complement.
GCCTCCTGCGGGCTCATCGTCCGGGCCTGCCGGGACGAGATGACGATCCTGGTGCCGTCGGGCCGGGTCACCCGGACGGTGCAGTCACCGCGCCGGGACTGCACCCAGGCCACCAGCGCACCGGCGAACACCGCCGCGACACCGCCCGGCTCCAGGACGGCCACCAGCGCGTCGACCGCCCCGCCCATGGCGTCGGCGGGCACCGCGTCCCGCGTCTCCCGCTCGACCCTGCCCCTGAGTCCGGGCACGTCCGTCAGCCAGTTCCGCAGCGCGGCACTCCCGGATTCCGATCCGGCGTCGTCGTGCACCGTCAGGACCACTCGCACACCGCACCCCCGTCGACGTCTGCGCCGTCCGTCCGGCACGATGCCCGGGCTGACGGCCTGTCAATCGCCTCCCGGGCATCATTGCGCACCGCGCCCCACACGGGCACCGTGACGTGGAAATCCGTGCCGCCGGGACGCGACCGCGGGCCTGACCCGCTACAGGTGCGCCCCGTCGCTACGAGTGGCCCAGTTCCGCCGTCGCCTCGTCGCCCGCCTCCGGGACCGAACCCGAGTCGCGGGCGGGGCGGAGGGGGAAGGGGTCGACGCGGGTCTCGTCGATGACGGGCGGGGCCGGCTGGGGCGGCTTCGGCATGACCGCGGCCTCGGAGTGGCCGCCGCAGCCGTAGGCGAGGGAGACCACGCGGCCGTCGGCCGGGGAGAACTCGTTGGCGCAGACGCCGAAGGCCTGGCCGAGGGAGCCGCCGATCGGGCTGAGGAAGCCGCAGCTCACGCAGGACGCGGGGGCCGCCTGGGCCATGGGGGTCTTCGCACCGTACGACTCCTCCCAGCGGTCGGCCGCGGTGTGCAGGCCGTAGCGGGACAGGACGCGGGCGCGGCGCATGCCGAGTTCCTCGGCCACCGACGCGATCGAGCCGCGGCTGGGCACGGTGGGCTGGGCCGCGGGGGTGCCGGGGGTGACGTCGGCGTCCTCGGCCTCCGCCAGGTCCGCCATCTCGTGCGAGACCGGGAAGGCGGCCGAGTTCGGCGGCGGGACCTCCTCCACGGTGTAGCCGGGCTCCAGGCGGAGGTCTTCCTGGTCGGTGGGGAGCAGGTCGCCGGGGCCCATGTCGCCGGGACGCAGCCGCTCGCTCCAGGGCACCCACTCGGGGGCGAGGAGGGCGTCGGAACCGGGGAGCAGGACGACCTCGTCGAGGGTGACCACCTTGGCGCGGGAGGCGCGGGCCACGGTCGCCGCCCAGCGCCAGCCCCGGTAGCCCATCTCCTTGCACTCGAAGAAGTGCGTGACAACACGGTCACCCTCCGAGACGAGGCCGGCGTGCTCGCCGACCACGCCGGGCGCGGCGGCCTCCTCGGCGGCGGCGCGGGCGAGGTCGATGGCCTCGGCGCACAGACGGTCGGGGGTGCGGCTTCGCGTTGTCGCTGCGCTCACAGGTATCGCTTCTCTCCTACGCCGTCTCAATGAGGCCAGCTGCCTCCGGCGGTGGAGCGGACGGAGCGGACCTGTGGGCCGCATCGACGTCCGCGTCCGATCGCGCTCGGGCGCACCTCTGCCATCCATTCTGCGTTATGGCTGAGATACGCACGCTACCCGGTCGGCGGCGGTTGGCCTACACCGGCGAGTCAGTACGCCGCGTCGGGATGCATTTTCCCACCAGCCCACCCGACTCGCCCGGCTACGAAGTGAGGCCCGCGAGAGCGGTGTTGCCTCCGGCACGGATCACGGCGCGGTCCGGGCGCGAACCCGGGCGAACCGGGCCGGGCTGGACTGGGCTGGGCGGGGGGGGCGGTGCGGGTGGGTTCGGGATGGTGCGGGCGCGTCGTGGCTTGGCGCGCCCACGTGACGGAGCCGCATGTCGATACAGCCCCGCGCCCATACGGGGCGCTGCCCCGGCGGCGTGGAGTTCGGGGGCGGGCGCGTCGTGGCTTGTCGCGCCCACGCGGCGCAGCCGCATGTCGATACAGCCCCGCGCCGCTGAGGGGGCGCTGGGCCGGGGCGCGGATTTCTCGTGCGGGAGGTGGCGAGCCGACTCGCCTCCGTGCAAACCGCACTATGGGGGGGCCTCTCGGGGCACTATGAACGTCGTGGCTGCCGGGGACAGGGGGAGTGTGCGGGGTGGTGGCGGTTCGGGCCGGGTCGGCGGTGCCGTCCGCGCGGTCGGGCGTGCCCTGCACCTTCCGGTCAGCGGAACCGTCCGCGGCATCCGCAAGGCCACGCACGCGCACGGCGCCGGCGAGTCGGGGCTCGCCAAGCTGATCGAGTTGCACGCCGTGAACGGCGCCGGCGACGTCATGGTCACCGTGGCCCTCGCCTCCACCGTGTTCTTCTCAGTGCCCACCGACGAGGCCCGCGGCCGGGTCGCGCTCTACCTCGCCATCACCATGGCCCCCTTCACGATCCTCGCCCCCGTCATCGGCCCCCTGCTGGACCGGCTGCCGCACGGCCGCCGTGCCGCCATGGCCGCCGCGATGCTGGCCCGCGCCCTGCTCGCGCTGATCATCTCGGGGGCCGTAGCTAGCGGCGGCCTGGAGCTGTACCCGGCCGCGCTCGGCGTGCTGGTGGCCTCCAAGGCGTACGGCGTCGTACGCAGCGCCGTCGTGCCCCGCCTCCTGCCGCCCGCCATCAGCCTGGTGAAGGCCAACTCCCGGGTCACCCTCGCCGGCCTCCTGGCCACCGGCGTCGCCGCCCCGATCGGCGCCGGACTGCACGCCATCGGCGATCCCTGGCCTCTCTACGGCGCCTTCGTGATCTTCGTGGCGGGAACGTTCCTGTCCTTCACCCTGCCCCCCAAGGTGGACTCCGCCAAGGGCGAGGAGGGGGCGCTGCTGGCGCGGGACGAGGAGCACCTCCACCGACCGCGCCGGATCCAGCAGGCCCAGGCCAAGGCCGACGCGAAGGGAAAACCGCAGGGCAAGCGGCCCGGGCTGCGCACCGTCGGCCCCGCCGTCACGCACGCCCTCGGCGCCAACGCCGCCCTGCGCTGCCTCTCCGGATTCCTGATCTTCTTCCTCGCCTTCCTCCTGCGCGAGCACCCGCTGACCGGGGCCGGCGCGGCCGTCTCGCTCGGGATAGTGGGCGTCGCCGCGGGCGCCGGCAACGCGCTCGGCACCGCCGTGGGCGCCTGGCTGAGATCCCGCGCCCCGGAGATCATCATCGTCACCGTGGTCGCCGTGGCCCTCGGTACGGCGATCGTCGCCGCCCTGTTCTTCGGCGCTTTCCTCGTCGCCTGCCTCGCCGCCGTCGCCGGGTTCGCGCAGGCGCTGGCGAAGCTGTCGCTGGACGCCCTGATCCAGCGGGACGTGCCCGAACAGGTGCGCACCTCGGCGTTCGCCCGCTCCGAGACGATGCTGCAGGTCGCGTGGGTGCTCGGCGGCGCCGTCGGCATCGTCATGCCGCTCAACGGCACGCTCGGCCTGGCGATGGCCGCCGCGATCGTCGGCGCCGGCTGGCTGAGCACGCTGCGCGGCCTGCTCGACTCCGCCCGACACGGCGGCAAGGCACGGGCGCGGGTGGCGTAATGATCGAGTGGCGTAACGAACCGGGCACGCCGTACCCCACGTGGCCGGACGGCTCGGGGTGCCAGATAGCCTTCGGCCATGACCACGCTGCAATCCGCACCGCGACGCCGCCGCGCCGTCGCTGCCGCCGGCGCCGTTACCGCCGGACTGCTCGTCCTGACTGCCTGCGACAAGCCGACGCCGATCGCGACGATCACGGTCGGCAAGGACTCGGTGCACTCCGAGGCCATGTGCTACAACGACGGCAAGGTGCTGGACACCAAGTCGCTCACGAAGTGCGCCAAGAAGACCGACGCGAAGTCGATCAAGGTGGACACGGACGAGACGGTCCGCTTCGGCGTGGACCCGAAGATCGCGGACAGCGGCTGGGCGATCCTGGTGAACGGTCAGCAGTTCACCGACTACAGCAAGAAGACCTACCGCACGATCCCGGGCAGCGCGTTCTTCAATTCCCAGTACGGCACCGGCGGCAGCACCAACGTCGTGTCCATCAAGATGGGCGAGAAGACCGCCAAGGGCGTGTGGTCCTTCAAGTTCAAGAAGGCTTCCTGATCAGCGGCGTTCCGGTACGAGTCCTGGTGGCCACCGCCGTTCCCGTCGAGCGGGACGCGGTGGCCGCGGGGTTCGCGGGGCCGGCCGAGGAGGTCGGCGTCCCCGGGGCGCGGCTGGACCGGCTGGTACCGGGCGGGGCTGGCCCCGCGGGCCTGGTCGTCGATCTGGTCGCCGCCGGTGTCGGGGCCGCGCTCGCCGGGGCCTCGGTGGGCGGCGCGCTGACCGCGGGGGCGCTGCGCGGGGAGCCGTACGACCTGGTCGTGTCGGCCGGGATCGGCGGGGGTTTCCTGCCCGCGGCCCCGCTCGGGACCCTGGTCGTCGCCGACGCCGTCACCGTGGCCGACCTGGGCGCGGAGACCGCGGACGGGTTCCTGCCCGTGACCGAGCTGGGCTTCGGCAGCGTCACCCACCGGCCCCCGGATTCACTCGTACGAGCCGTCTCGCGGGCCACCGGGGCGCAGGTCGGCACCGTCCTCACCGTCTCCACCGTGACCGGCACCGCCGCCCGCGCCGCCGCACTGCGCGACCGGCACCCGGGGGCCCTCGCCGAGGGCATGGAGGGCTTCGGCGTCGCCGAGGCGGCCGGCCTGCACCACGTGCCCGTGCTGGAGATCCGCGCGGTGTCGAACCCGGTGGGCCCGCGCGACCGGGACGCCTGGCGGATCGGCGACGCCCTCGCCGCACTCACCGCCGGCTTCGGGAAGCTGGCACCGGTACTGGAGAGTTGGGACACGGCATGACGACCCCTGAGCACAGCAGCGAGCAGCAGCGGTCCCTGCGGATCGCGTACTCCCCCTGCCCGAACGACACCTTCGTCTTCGACGCCCTCGCCCACGACCGGGTCCCCGGCGCGCCCGCGCTGGACGTGACCTTCGCCGACATCGACATCACCAACGGCATGGCCGAGCGCGGCGAGTTCGACGTGCTGAAGGTGTCGTACGCCGTGCTGCCGTACGTCCTCGGCACGTACACCCTGCTGCCGTGCGGCGGCGCGCTGGGGCGGGGCTGCGGGCCGCTGGTGCTGACCCGGGAGGCCGGCGTGGACCTCACGGGCCGTACGGTCGCCGTGCCCAGCGAGAAGTCGACCGCGTACCTGCTGTTCCGGCTGTGGGCGGCGGACACCCTGCCGGGCGGCGTGGGCGACATCGTCGTCATGCCGTTCCACGAGATCATGCCGGCCGTGCGGGACGGCAAGGTGGACGCGGGACTCGTCATCCACGAGGCCCGGTTCACGTACCAGAACTACGGCCTGCACAAGCTCGCCGACATGGGCGAGCACTGGGAGGACACCACCGGGCTGCCCATCCCGCTGGGCGCGATCATCGCCCAGCGGTCGCTGGGTGCGGAGACGCTGCGGCGGCTCGCGGACTCCGTCCGCACCTCCGTGCGCGCCGCCTGGGACGACCCCGAGGCCTCCCGGCCCTACGTCATGGAGCACGCCCAGGAGATGGACCCGGCCGTCGCCGACCAGCACATCGGGCTGTACGTCAACGAGTTCACCTCGGACCTCGGCGAGGACGGCTACGCGGCGATCCGCGGGCTGCTCACGCGCGCGGCGGCCGAGGGACTCGTACCGCCCCTCGGCCCCGACGCGCTCGCGTTCCCCTAGGTTCCGCCCCGCTCAGACGTCCAGCTGGTCGGCCACGGCGCGCAGCAGACCGGCGATCTTCTTCCCGGAGGTCTTCTCGGGGTAGCGGCCCTTCTCCAGCATCGGCGTGATGTTCTCGAGGAGGGTCGTCAGGTCCTGCACGATCGAGGCCAGCTCGTCCGGCTTCTTCCGCTGCGCCGCGGCGACCGACGGCGTGGGGTCGAGGATGGTCACCGACAGCGCCTGGTCGCCGCGCTGACCGGCGACCACACCGAACTCCACCCGCTGTCCCGGCTTGAGCGCTTCGACTCCGGCGGGGAGAACCGAGGAATGGACGAAGACGTCAGCGCCGTCGTCACGGGAGAGAAAGCCGAAGCCCTTCTCACTGTTGAACCACTTGACCTTGCCGGTGGGCACGTCTGTCCTCGTCCTCGTACTCGTCGGAAAACTGCTCGGAATTGCTGCTTGACGGGCTCTTGATAGCAGTGAAGCGGGTCGACCATGACCCGCCGCCCGCCGCTACCCAGGCTAATGGTCTTCGGGCGGGTGACAAGACGTCCCCCGGTTTGTTCCCTCGCGCTGGGAACTACCCTGGCCGGGTGAGTGACAAAACCCAGACGGATTCCGCCGGGCCCGGTGACGGGCTGATCCGCGCCGGTGCCCTCGTCTTCTTCGCCGGGGCCCTGGCCACCCTCGTCACGGTGTTCCCGCTGTTCCTCGGTGCGTCGCCGTTCCCGACGTACATGTACGGGCTGAGCATGCTCATGGCCGTCGGGTTCCTCGTCGCCGGCGCGGGTGTGCTGCGGTCGGTCGCGGCGGGGCGGCGTCAGGCGCGCGAGGCCGCCGGCTCCGCCTCCCGGTAGCCGGCCAGCCAGGACGGGAAGGCGCCGAGGTCGTCCAGGACGACGTCCGCGCCGGCCGCGCGCAGCTCCTCCGCGTCGCACGGGCCGGTGGCCACGGCCACCGACAGCGCCCCTGCCGCGCGGGCCCCGCGTACGTCGCCCACGTGGTCGCCGACGTACACGCTCGCGTCGTAGTCCCGCAGGGCCTCCGCCTTCCGCTCGGCCCACAGGCCGCCCACGACCGCGTCGGGCTCGATGCCGAGGTGGGCCAGGTGCAGCTTGGCGTTCGACTCGTACTTCGCCGTGACCACCAGCGCCCGCCCGCCGGCCGCCCGCACCGCCGCGATCGCCTCCCGGGCGCCGGCCATCGCGGGCGTCGGCTCGATGGCCATGGTCGGGTATATCTCCCGGTACAGGTCGCTCATCGCGGGGATCACCTCCTCCGGGAACCAGTTCGCCAGCTCCAGCGCGAGCGGCGGCCCGAGCCGGGTCACCGCCGCGTCGGCGTCGATGTACGTCCCCGTCCGCTCCGACATCGCCAGATAGCAGGCGCGGATACCGGGCCGGGAGTCGATGAGGGTCATGTCGAGGTCGAACCCGACGGTGAGCAGCGAGGTCATGGGGGTCATTGTGCCGGGTGCCCGAGCGGGCTCCGGCGCCCCTCCGACGCCGGTGGCTTGAATCCGTCACACGCCGGCTGCGCAGCGCTTCGACACCGGGCGGCTGCGACCCGCTGTGCGCCGACTCCGCCGCGCTTCGATGCAGGGTGGTTGGGATCCGTCGGGCGTCGGGCCGTCGCATTCGGCACCGAGAGGCTTGGATCCTCCAGGCGTCGTCCCCGGCGCGCTCCGACGCCGGGTGGCTTGGATCCGCGGCGCGTCAGTCCCGCCGCGCTTCGACGCCGGGTGGCTTGGATCTCCCGGGCGCCGGACTCGGCACGTTTTCGGCGCCGGTTGCTTGGATCTCCCGGGCGCCGGGCTCGTCACGTTTCGGCGCCGATTGCTTGGATGCGCCGTGGCACGCGTCAGGCCCGTCGTTGGGAGCGCCAGATCAGGTAGAGGGCCGAGGCGACGGCGGCGCCCCGGACGATCCAGGGCCAGGTGCCGGAGACCGCGTCGCTCATGTGGCCCTGGGCGATGGGGGTGCCCCAGCGGCCGTTGTCGCGGCCCCACAGCCACACCAGCCCGGCGGCGAGCGCGGCGCCGGGCAGGACGAGCACGGCCCACTTGGTCTCGGCGGGGCTCAGCCGCCGGGAGCCGTAGGCGATCAGCCAGCCGAGGAGCAGCGCGAACCAGTTCCCGAGCACGGCGCCCGCGACCAGCGCGGCCGCGGCGAGCAGCAGGAGGGGGTTGCTCCAGCCGGTCGCGGGGCGAGGCAGGAGCCGGCGACTGCGCTGCCGTGCGGGGGCTGGGCTGTCCGTGGCGTCCAGGGCGCCCGGTCCCGTTTCCTCCTGCGGCCCTGCCGCCCCCGCCTCGGGTTCCGTCTCCTTCGGGGGGCGCTTGAGCAGCTCGGGGATCTCCACTCCCCCGACGAACCCAGGTACGGCGTCCATCTCTCCGGGCCCGAACGGGCTGCCCTCCACCCGCCACCAGTCGAGCTGCGTGACGCTGTCCCCGAGTTCGTGCGCGGGCGCCAGGTGGGGCGGGGAGGCGGCGTCGGGAGGGACGGCGGAGGCCTTCGGTCCCTCGGGACGCGGACGCGGTACGACCCTGCGCAGCCCCTTGGGCCGCTCCTCGGGCTCCGGTTCCGTCCGGTCCCGGCGCCGGGGCTCCGGTTGTACGGGTACGGAGGCGGCCGGTGCCTGCGGGCCGGCCGGGGTCCCTCCGGCGGCCTCGACCACCTCGGCGGGGCTGCCCAGGCGGGCGATGATGCGGCGCACGGCGGCGGGGCTGTCCACGGGAGTCTTGGCGCGCCGGCGGTCGATCTCGTTGCGCAGTTCCGAGACGAGGCGCATCCGCGTGCCCGACGGCAACTGCCGCTGCTGGGCGATGTCGCCGACACGGCTCAGGTACTCGTAGACGACTTGGTCACTCTCGATCCCCACGAAGCCCCTCCGGGGGTGCGGCGTTGTCCCTGCACGAAGGTACCGCCAACGTGAGGGCTGTCGGACGGGCTGTCGAAGCTCCCCGCGCGCCCCAGCCGCGGGGAGGCGTGCCGCAAGGGCGGCAGGGGTGGGCGCGGCGGCACGGTGCCAGCGCCGGGGCACCCACCCACCCCCGGAGGGCCCCCGGCACCGCCCGCGGGACCGCAGTCTCGGCCAAACCGTCGTAGACACCCGGTACCGTGACTCGGATGAGTACCGAGGAGAAGCCGGCGGCAGCCCCCCGCTCGCTCGCGGAGTCACTCCGCGAGCGCGGAGACGCCTCCCTGGCCGCACTCCTGCGCAGCCGCCCCGACCTCATCACCCCCGTCCCCACCGACCTCACCCAGCTCGCCACCCGCGCCGGTACCCGCGCCTCGGTGCTGCGCGCGCTCGAACGGCTGGACCGCTTCGCCCTTCAGACCGCGGAGGCCCTGGCCGTGGCCCCGGACCCGGCGTCGTACCAGGCGCTGCTCGGTCTGATGGCGGGCGACGCCGGCGACGAGGCGACCACCGCCGCACTGCCGCACGCCGTCGCCACCCTGCGCGAACAGGCCCTGGTGTGGGGCGGGGACGACCGCCTGCACCTCGTCCGCACGGCCCGCGAACTCCTCGCCCCGTCCGCGCAGCATCCGTCCCCGACCGGCCTCGGCCCCACGGTCCAGGAGGCCACCTCGGGCATGTCGCCGGGCCGGATTCAGGACATCGTCACCACCGCCGGGCTGCCCACGACCCACGACTCGGTCTCCGCGGTCACCGCGCTGACCGCCCTCTTCACCCACCGCAAGAAGATGGCCGCCCTGCTCAAGGCCGCCCCCGAGGCGTCCGTCGAGGTGCTGGAACGGCTGGTGTGGGGGCCGCCGTACGGGCACGTCACCCCCGAACCGGCCGTCCACCTGCGCTGGCTGCTCGACCGCGGTCTGCTGCTGCCGACCGCGCCCGGCACCGTCGTGCTGCCCCGCGAGGTCGCCCTGCACCTGCGCGCGGGCCGCGCCCACCGTGAGACGGAGCCGCTGCCGCCGGCCGTGGAGGCCGCCGCCACGTACCGCCCGCAGATCGTGGACGCCACGGCCGCCGGGCAGGCGTACACCGCGCTGGCCACGGTCGAGGAACTGCTGAAGGACTGGGACGAGGGCGGTCCGGCCGTGCTGCGGGCCGGCGGGCTGAGCGTGCGGGACCTGAAGCGGACGGCGGTCGCCCTGGACGTACCCGAACCGGTCGCCGCCTTCTGGGTCGAACTGGCCTACGCCGCCGGTCTGCTCGCCTCCGACGGCGAGGCCGACGAGCGGTTCGCCGCCACCCCCGCCTACGACGAGTGGCTGGAAGAGCCCCCCGCTGGACGCTGGGCCCGGCTGGCGACGGCCTGGCTCACGGCGACCCGGACCGCGGGGCTGGTCGGCGGCCGGGACGCGAAGGACCGCGCGCTGTCCGCACTGGGCCCGGGCCTGGACCGCTCCGCCGCGCCCGAGGTACGGCACCGCGTGCTGGCCCTGCTCGCCGCGCTCCCCGAGGGCGCCGCCCCCGCGGCCGACACGGTGCTGGCCCGGCTGCGCTGGGAACGCCCGCTGCGCGGCCCCCGCACCGACGACGACCTGCGCTCCCGCCTCGCCCGCTGGACCCTCTCGGAAGCGGAACTCCTCGGCGTGACCGGCCGAGGCGCCCTGTCCGCCCAGGGCCGCGCCCTCCTGGGCACCCCGCCCCCGGGGGCAGCCCCCGGCACCCCCGGCACGGACGCGACCGACGCCCCCACCCCCACCGGAACGCATCCCGCCGGTCCCGGTGACAAGCTCCCCGTCCACCACCAGGCAACCGCACCCACAGCCACAGCCCGTGCCGCTGCCGCCCCCGCGAGCCTCGCCCCGCCCCCGGCCCCCCTCTCCCCGCCCGAGCAGGCCGTCGCCGGTGCCGCCGCGGCCCGGCTGCTCGCGCCCCTGTTGCCCGAGCCGCTGGACCACGTCCTGTTGCAGGCGGACCTGACCGCGGTGGCTCCCGGCCCACTGCGGCGGCCGCTCGCCGACATGCTGGGAGTGCTCGCGAACGTCGAGTCCAAGGGCGGCGCGACGGTGTACCGCTTCACCCCGGCCTCGGTCCGCCGCGCCCTGGACGCCGGACAGACCGCCGCCGACCTGCATGCCTTCCTCGCCGAGCATGCGCGGACGCCCGTCCCGCAGCCGCTGGCGTATCTGATCGACGACGTGGCCCGCAAGCACGGGCACCTGCGGGTGGGCACCGCCTCGGCGTACGTCCGCTGTGACGACGACGCCTTGCTGAACGAGATCCTCGCCGACAAACGGGCCGCCGGTCTGCGGCTGCGCCGGCTCGCCCCGACGGTGCTGGCCACCCAGTCCGACCCGGCCGCACTGCTGGAGGGGCTGCGCGCCATGGGGTTCGCGCCCGCCGCCGAGTCCGCCGAGGGCGACGTCGTGATCACCCGCGCCCATGCGCACCGCACCCCGCCGCGCACCGCACCCGAGCCGGTACCGGACGGCCCGCCGCCGCCCGACGCCACACTGCTCGCGGCGGCGATCCGCGCGATCCGGGCCGGCGACCTGGCCGCCACCGCCCCGCGCAAGCCGGCCGGGGCCGGTGCACCGCTCTCCGGCGGGGAACTGCCCCGCACCTCCTCCGCCGAGACGCTCGCCACCATGCAGGCCGCCGTCCTGACCGGGGAGGCCCTGTGGATCGGCTACGTCAACGCCGAGGGCACGGCCAGCCAGCGCGTCATCGCCCCGATCCGGGTCGAGGGCGGCTTCGTGACGGCGTACGACCACACGGCGGACGAGGTGCGGACGTACCCGCTGCACCGCGTCACGGGCGTCGCGGAGCTGGCGGAGGACTGAAGCCTGCCCGGCCTCCCCGGCCTCCCCGGCCCCCCCGGTCTCCTCATGACCGGGACCCGGACCTGCCCGATGACCGGACCCCGGGCCTGCCCGTGATCGCCGGGGTTTAGGGCACACTGGACGTTTGGCCGCTGTCTCAGGCCGTGCGGAAGGATTACGCAGGTGAATGGTCCGCTGATCGTCCAGTCCGACAAGACGCTGCTCCTGGAAGTCGACCACGAGCGGGCCGACGACTGCCGTCGGGCCATCGCGCCCTTCGCCGAACTGGAGCGGGCGCCCGAGCACATCCACACCTACCGGGTCACCCCGCTGGGCCTGTGGAACGCACGGGCCGCCGGGCACGACGCCGAACAGGTCGTCGACGCGCTGGTGGAGTACAGCCGTTACCCGGTGCCGCACGCTCTGCTCGTCGACATCGCCGAGACCATGGACCGCTACGGCAGGCTGACCCTGTCCAAGCACCCCGCGCACGGACTGGTGCTCACCACCACCGACCGGCCGGTGCTGGAGGAGGTGCTGAAGTCCAAGCGGATCGCCCCGCTGGTCGGCGCCCGGATCGACGCGGACACCGTCGCCGTGCACCCCTCCGAGCGCGGGCAGATCAAGCAGACCCTGCTGAAGCTGGGCTGGCCGGCCGAGGACCTCGCCGGGTACGTGGACGGCGAGGCGCACCCCATCGAGCTGGCCGAGGACGGCTGGGCGCTGCGGCCGTATCAGAAGCAGGCCGTGGAGAACTTCTGGCACGGCGGCAGCGGGGTCGTGGTGCTGCCCTGCGGCGCCGGGAAGACGCTGGTCGGCGCCGGGTCCATGGCGCAGGCCAAGTCGACCACGCTGATCCTCGTCACCAACACCGTCTCCGCCCGGCAGTGGAAGCACGAGCTGGTGAAGCGGACCTCGCTGACCGAGGACGAGATCGGCGAGTACAGCGGGACGCGCAAGGAGATCCGGCCGGTCACCATCGCCACCTACCAGGTGCTGACGACCCGGCGGAAGGGCGTCTACCCGCACCTGGAGCTCTTCGACTCCCGCGACTGGGGTCTGATCGTCTACGACGAGGTCCATCTGCTGCCCGCTCCCGTCTTCAAGTTCACCGCCGATCTGCAGGCCCGCCGCCGGCTCGGTCTCACCGCGACGCTGGTGCGGGAGGACGGCCGCGAGTCGGACGTGTTCTCCCTCATCGGCCCCAAGCGGTTCGACGCGCCGTGGAAGGAGATCGAGGCGCAGGGGTATATCGCGCCCGCCGACTGCGTCGAGGTCCGCGTCAACCTCACCGACTCCGAGCGGCTCGCCTACGCCACCGCCGAGACGGAGGAGAAGTACCGCTTCTGTGCGACGACCGCGACCAAGCGGAAGGTGACGGAGGCGCTGGTGCGGCGGTTCGCCGGTCAGCAGATCCTCGTCATCGGCCAGTACATCGACCAGCTGGACGAGCTGGGCGAGCATCTGAACGCGCCGGTGATCAAGGGCGAGACGTCCAACGCGCAGCGCGAGAAGCTGTTCGACGCGTTCCGTGAGGGCGAGATCAGTGTGCTCGTGGTGTCGAAGGTGGCGAACTTCTCCATCGACCTGCCGGAGGCCACGGTCGCCATCCAGGTGTCCGGCACGTTCGGTTCGCGTCAGGAGGAGGCACAGCGCCTCGGCCGCGTCCTGCGCCCAAAGGCCGACGGTCACCAGGCCCACTTCTACTCGGTGGTCGCCCGGGACACCATCGACCAGGACTTCGCCGCGCACCGCCAGCGGTTCCTGGCCGAACAGGGCTACGCGTACCGGATCATGGACGCCGACGAGATCCTCGGCGAGGGCTGAGCCCGCTCACTTACGGCGTATGCCCGCTTCCTCGCCGTACTCGCCGAGGATGACGACGCCGAAGGCGGCCTCCGCGAACACCTTGACGGCACGCAGTGCGTTGCCCAGCGGGTGGCTGTGGGGGCCGTCCACGGCCGTGGCACCGGTGGGGGGTCGGACAGGGGCTGGAGAGATGGTTGCTGCGCTCATGTCTCCATGGTCCGACTTGGGACACCGATCCGGAATCGGCCCACGGGTCCAATCACGGAGACCTACGAGTAGACCCCTGGGTGGACTCCGGCCCCTACTCCGGGGGGCCTCCACCCCCTAGGGGACGGCACCCGGGACGGCGGCAGGGCCGGCGACCGGTAAATCCATTGGTCCCCATCCTGCCCCACCACCTAGAATCTCCTCTCTTGCCCGCCTCCCGCACCGCGGAGCGCGGCCGCCCGGACGGAAACCGGACGGCACCGACGTACCGACGCAACCCACGCAGCAGGCCCACAGGCCAGCAGGTCACCGGAGGCACCCCCTTGTCCACGCCCGCCCACGACCCCGTCGCCACGCCCCTCGCGGACGGCGACGACAACCCCCTCCTCCGCGAACGCTCCCACCTCTCCGCCTCACGCTCCGCGCTGCGGGCCATGCGTGAGGACGTCGAGTCGCTGGACATCAGGGACGTCACCGCGAACTGGGTCAACGCCGAGGTCCTGGCCCGCCAGATCGACGACCGCATCAAGGCGCTCGCCGACCTCAGCGACACCCCGCTCTTCTTCGGCCGCCTCGACTACCTGCACGCACCGGGCGCCGAGCAGGCGGAAGGGGCGTACGGGGAGCGGTTCTACATCGGGCGCCGGCACGTGCACGACGCCGACGGCGACCCCATGGTCATCGACTGGCGCGCACCCGTCTCCCAGCCGTTCTACCGGGCGTCCAAGAAGGATCCGCTGGACATCGCGCTGCGCCGCCGCTTCGGGTACACCGGCGGCGACCTCACCGCCTACGAGGACGAGCACCTGTCCGACCCTGCCGAGGCGGCCACCACCAGCAAGCTGCTCCAGCAGGAGATCGAGCGGCCGCGCGTCGGCCCGATGCGGGACATCGTGGCCACCATCCAGCCCGAGCAGGACGAGATCGTCCGCTCCGGCCTGTCCGGCACGGTCTGCGTGCAGGGAGGGCCCGGCACCGGGAAGACGGCGGTCGGCCTGCACCGGGTGGCGTACCTGCTGTACGCGCACCGGGAACGGCTCGCCCGTACCGGCACTCTGGTCATCGGGCCGAACAAGTCCTTCCTGCACTACATCGAGCAGGTCCTGCCCGCGCTGGGCGAGCTGACCGTGCGGCAGGCCACCGTGGACGACCTGGTCGCGCATGTGGAGGTGCGCGGCACGGACGAGGCGCCCGCCGCGATCGTCAAGGGCGACGCCCGGATGGCGGAGGTTCTTCGGCGCGCCCTGTACGCGCACGTGACCATGCCGGCGGAGCCGGTCGTGGTCGTGCGCGGCTCGCGCCGGTGGCGCGTCCCGGCGTACGAACTGGAGGACATCGTCCGCGAGTTGCTGGACCGCGACATCCGCTACGGCGCCGCTCGCGAGGCCCTCCCGCAGCGGATCGCGCACGCGGTGCTGGTGCAGATGGAGCGGTCCGGGGAGGCGCCGGACGACAGGGTGCAGGACGCGGTCGCCCGCAACAGCGCGGTCAAGGCGGCCGTGAAGGCGGTCTGGCCGGACGTCGACCCGGCCAAGCTGGTGCTACGGCTGCTCGCGGACGCGGACTTCCTGGCCGAGCACGCGGAGGGGGTCCTCGACGAGGACGAGCGGAAGACGATCCTGCGGGCGAAGCCCGTGCGGAGCGTGAAGTCGGCCAAGTGGTCAGCCGCGGACGCGGTGTTGATCGACGAGGCGACCGATCTGATCCGGCGCACCCACTCCCTCGGCCATGTCGTGCTCGACGAGGCGCAGGATCTCTCCCCGATGCAGTACCGCGCGGTCGGCCGCCGCTGCACGACGGGCAGCGCGACCGTCCTCGGCGACCTGGCGCAGGGTACGACGCCGTGGGCGACCCGGAGTTGGGACGAGGCGCTCGCCCACCTGGGCAAACAGGAGGGAGTCATCGAGGAGTTGACGGCCGGCTTCCGTGTCCCCACGGACGTCATCGCCTACGCCTCCCGCCTCCTCCCCCACATCGCGCCCGGCCTCACCCCGGTCGCCTCGGTCCGGGAGAACCCCGGATTCTTCGAGGTGCGTACGGTGACGGAGTCCGCCGAAGTCGTCGCCGCCTGCGAGGAGTTGCTGCGGCACGAGGGCTCGACCGGCCTGATCGCGGCGGACTCCCGCGTCCCCGCGCTCGCCGAGGCTCTGACGGCGGCCGGCATCTCCCACCTCTCCCCCGGCGAGGAGACCACCCGCGAGACCCGCCTCACCCTGGTCCCGGCCTCCCTCGCCAAGGGCCTCGAGTACGACTACGTCGTCCTGGACGAACCCCAGGCCGTGGTCGACGCCGAACCAGACGAACGAACCGGCCTACGCCGCCTCTACGTATCACTCACCCGAGCGGTCTCCGGCCTCACAGTCACCCACACGACCCCGCTGCCGCCTCAACTGACCGAGTAGGCGGCGAACCAGGGCGCCCCTTCGGGGCGCCCCGAAGGGGCGCGGGGCTCTGCCGATATGCGGCTCCGCCGCGCGGGCGCGCGACCAGCCACAGCGGACCCGCGCCCGAAAACACACCGGCACCTTTCGGCGCGAAGACCTACGCGTCCAACGCCGCACGCCACTCCGCGACAGCGCCCGCGGACACCGCCCCCTCCCACCCCCGGGGCCGCGCCGCCCCGCCGATGTGGAAGGCGTCGAGCCCGGCGTCCACAAGCGCCGGCACGTGTTCAAGGCGCAGGCCGCCGCCGACGAGGATCGTCTGGTCGTAGCCCTGTTCGCCCCGCCGGCACGCCTCCGCCGTGAGCGTGGGCAGGCCGCCGTCCACGCCCTCGGCCGACCCCGCCGTGAGGTAGGTGTCCAGCCCCGGCAGGTCGGCGAGCTGCTTGCGCAGCGCCTCGCGGTCGGCGGCGCGGTCGATGGCCCGGTGGAACGTCCAGCGTGCCCCGTCCAGCGCGGCTACCACCCGCTCGACGGCGTCGAGGTCCACGCCGTCCTCCGCGTCGAGGAACCCGAGCACGAACTGGTCGGCGCCCGCGTCCCGCAGCTCACGGGCCACGCCGACCAGTCGGTCGAGCTCCTTGGCGTCGCCCGCCGCGAACCCGTCCGCCAGCCGGAGCATCACGCGCAGGTCGATGTCGACGGCGGCCCTTATCCCGGCGAAGGTCCGCGCCGAGGGAGTGAGGCCGTCGGCCGCCATCTCGGTGACCAGTTCGAGGCGGTCCGCGCCTCCCGCCTGGGCGGCCACCGCGTCCTCGATGTCGAGGGCGATCACCTCCAGGACAGCACGCTTGCTCATGGCACCCCATTCTTCGGCCGGGCACGGGTAGGACAGTGACAATGGGCACTACAGGTCTAGTCCAATTTAGACTATGCCCCGCAGCACCGGGCCCCACGCCCCGGGTGCAGGTGACCACACGGCAAGCGGCCCATGGCCGAGAATGGGGAGATGGCCGACCCCGATGCCCTGCGCGCCCGCTTCGTCCGCGCCCTGGAGGCCGCCCGCGCACCCGGCGGCGGACGCCCGGATCCCCTGCCGCACCCCGCCCCGGTGCCGCACGCCGACCGCGACCCGGGGCCGCACGCCGACTCCCTGCCGTACGCCGACAACCTCCTCGCCCGCTGGCAGGAGCCGCAGCGGCACTACCACACGCTGACCCACCTGACCGCGGTGCTGGATCACATCGACACCCTGGAGACGTACGCGGCAGACCCTGAGCTCGTCCGGCTGGCCGCCTGGTTCCACGACGCGGTCTACCTGCCCGACCGCTCGGAGAACGAGGAGCGCTCGGCCCACCTCGCCGAACGCGCCCTCGCGGAGGCCGGCGTCCCCGCGCCCGCCACCGCCGAGGTGGCCCGCCTGGTCCGCCTGACCGTCACCCACGACCCCACCGGCTCCGACACCAACGGCCAGGTCCTGTGCGACGCCGACCTCGCCGTCCTCGCCGCGCCTCCGTCGGCGTACGCCGCCTACACGGCCGAGGTGCGCGAGGAGTACCACTTCGTCCCGGCCGACGCCTTCCGCGAGGGCCGCTCGGCGATCCTGCGCCACCTCCTGTCCCTGCCCGCGCTGTTCCGCACGCCCTACGGACAGGAGCACTGGGAGGCCACGGCCCGTTACAACCTCACGGCCGAACTGGATCTGCTGTCGTCCTGAGGGGAGGGGAAATCGGGTCGCCCCGCCGGGCCCGCGCCCCCTACCCTTCGGGCATGCTTGCCATGGGTGGGGATCAGGTGGACGAGGCCGTCGCGGGATGCGCGGCGGTGCTGCGGGACGCCGTGGGCCGGGACTGGACCGCGGTCAACGCCGGTCGGGTGGAGTGGAGTTGCCACACCACGGCGTTCCACATCGCCGAGGACCTCATCGCCTACGCCGCCAACCTGGCCGGCCGGGCCCAGGAGGACTACGTCCCCTTCGAGATCACCCTCGACGACGGCACCGACAACTCCGGCCTGCTGCACGTCATCCAGTCCACCGGCGCCCTGTTCACCGCCGCCGTCCGCACCACCCCACCCGGTGTCCGCGCCTTCCACCCCTACCCGTTCCGCAGCGCCGACCGCGAGGGCTTCGCCGCGATGGGCGTCGCCGAGGTGCTGCTGCACACCCACGACATCGCCGAGGGCCTCGGTCTGGACTACGAGCCGGGCGAGGAACTGGCCCAGGCCGTGCTGGAGTGGCTGTTCCCGCACGTCCAGCCCGGCCCCGCCCCCTGGCCGACGCTGCTGTGGGCCACCGGGCGCGGCGAGCTGCCCGGCCGGGCCCCGGTCACCGAGTGGCGCTGGCGCAACAACCTCGTCCTTTCGACCGAGCGCCTCGTCCTCACCGGCATCCGCCCCGCCGCCGCCCGCGACCTGCGCCTCGGCGGCGACGGCGGCTTCGAGTGGATCGAGGGCGGCCCGTACGACGGCACGCGCCAGGCCGCCGGTTTCATGACCAAGGCGTACGAAGCGGGCGTCCATCGGCCCGAGTTCGGGGTCTTCGCCCTCGTCCGGCGGGAGGACGGGCGGGCGGTCGGCGGCATGGGTTTCCACGGCGTGCCGGACGAGGACGGCCGCGTCGAGATCGGCTACGACCTCGTCGAGGGCGCCCGCGGCCAGGGCTACGCCACGGAGGCGCTGAACGCGCTCGCGCAGTGGGCGCTCGCCCGGGACGACGTCAGCATGCTCTTCGCCTCCGTCGAGGCGGACAACGCTCCGTCCCAGCGCGTGGTGGCCCGGGCGGGATTCACCCGGGCGACCGTGGAGGAGGAGCGCACGGCTCACGCGGAGCACGACCTGGACACGGCCCTGCGGCTCTACATCCGCCGGGCCTGACGAGCCGCCGCGCGGGCCGGCGGCATCAGCAGAGGTGCTCCGCCTGCACGGGAAAGTCGCTGACGACGTCCAGCTCGTGCCAGGTCTTCGGGCCGACGATGCCGTCCTGGTCCAGTTTGAAGCAGCCCTGGAACTTGACCACGGCGTTGTACGTCAGCCCGCCGAAGACGCCGTCCTCCGTGAGGTTGGCGCCGGTCACGTTCTGGTTCAGCTCGCACTGGAGCTCCTTCACCGCCGCCCCGGTGTCGCCGTAGCTCAACTCGGGCTCCGCGGTGGTGTACTGCTTCCCGCAGTACTGGTAGCTGAAGGCGGCGTCGGCGGTCCCGGCACCGGCCACGCCCGCGCCGAGGAGCAGGGCGGTCGTGGTCGCGAGCGTGAGAAGTCTCCGGGTGGTGCCGGCGCTTGCGGTGCCTGCGGCACTTCTGGGCATGAGGGCTCCCTCGTATGGCGTGAGTTTCGTGTGTCGCTGTGTCGCGGGCCGGCCGGACCCGACCGCCGTAGACGGTCCAGGAGTCGGGCGCGGGCCCATGGGCCTCGCGCCGCGGCACCGCGGTGATCAGGACTGTTCCACAGCCGGGAGTGACGGGACAACGCCCTGCCGTCCCACGACGGACCGAGCACCGTCCCACGGCCGAACGGTCACCGTCCCACGGCTCTGACCTGCTGTTTCCCTGACAGCTCCCGGTGAACGAGGGACGCTCACCGGGCGGCCGTCGGCCCCCATGTCCCCAGCACCGTCCCACCGTTCGGTCCAGCCGCAGGTCAGCGGCGCGGGACGTCCCAAGGGATCCCAACCCTCCCGTTCACGCTGGCGGGACGGAGATGCCGTGGCCAAGGATGGTCGTCGCCGGCCGGCACCCAGCTCCCCCCACACCACTCCATCCGTCCCTCCCCGGGCATGCCCCGGGACATCAGGGAGAGAATTCACGTGTCCACAACAACCCTCCGCACGCCCAGACGTGCGGGCGGCTCCTACGCCACCTCGCTGGCGCTCGCCCTCGCGGCGGTGCTGGTCGGCCTGCTGCTCGGCCCGGCCGCGTCGCAGGCCCACGCGGCGACCGACGTACGCCTGCTCCAGCGCGACCTCGCCGGCCTCAGCTACGCCCCGCTCAGCGGTGTCGACGGCGTCTACGGAAGCCAGACCACCGCGTCGGTGCGCCACTTCCAGAGCGACAACGGCCTCGACGTGGACGGCGACGCCGGCCCCGCCACCATGAGCGCGCTCACCGCCAAGGTGAAGCAGGTGCAGAGCAAGGCAGGCACCTCGGCCGACGGCGACTACGGCTCCGGCACCCTCGGCGCGGTGAAGTCCTACCAGAGCGCACACGGCCTCGACGCCGACGGCATCGCCGGCCCGCTCACCATGGGCGCGATGAACATCGACCGCATCACCTCCAGCGGCACCGGCGCGAGCAGCGACACCAAGCTGCTCCAGCGCAACCTCGTCGGCCTCGGCTACCTGGGCGCGGGCGGCGTGGACGGCGACTACGGTCCCGCCACCAAGGACGCGGTGCTCGCCTTCCAGAGCGACAACGACCTGGAGGTCGACGGCATCGCCGGCCCGCAGACCAACGCCGCGCTCACCGCGAAGGTCAAGCAGGTGCAGGGCAAGGCCGGCACCCCGGCCGACGGTGACTACGGCCCCGCCACCACCAGCGCGGTGAAGACCTACCAGGGCGCGCACGGGCTCGACGCCGACGGCATCGCCGGCCCGCTCACCATGGCGTCCATGGGCATCGCCCGCGAACTGGGCGGCGGCAGCTCGGGCGGCGACAGCGGCGGCACGCCCAGCGTCCCCCCGCTGTCCGGCAGCGCCCGCGACAAGATCGTCCAGGCCGCCCGCTCGCAGCTCGGCGTCCACGAGTGGGGCAACAACTGCAACCCGTACGGCCCCTGCGAGGCCTGGTGCGCCCTGTTCGCCAGCTGGACCTGGCGGCAGGCCGGCGTCAACTTCAGCACGGCGTTCAGCGGTGACTTCTACTACTACGGTCGCAACCACGGCACGCTGCACAGCGGCCTGAGCAACCCGCAGCCCGGCGACGCCATCGTCTTCGGCAGCGGCCCGCAGAGCACCAGCACCAGCGTGCACGTCGGCATCATCGAGAAGGCCAACTCGGACGGCACCGTCGACACCATCGAGGGCAACTCCAGCGACCAGGTGATCCGCCACCACTTCAACCCGGCCGCGCGCGGCGCCTACGCGATCGTCTCCCCCGCCGGCGCCTGACCCACCGAAGGAACACAGCCATGCGTATCAAGTTCGCGGCCGCCGCCGCGGGGCTCCTGCTGGTCACCGGCCTCGGCGCCGGGATCGGCGGCGCGACCAGCGCCTCCGCGCTCTCCTGGGGCAACTACTGCAGCAGCTACACCCTCAGTGAGCCCCAGGTGAGCTACGGCGACACCGGTGACGCGGTCAAGGCCGTGCAGTGCGCGCTGAACCGCAGCGTGAGGAACGCGAACCTCGCCGAGGACGGCATCTTCGGCAAGCAGACCCGCAGCATGGTCGTCAAGTTCCAGGGCTGCGCCGGCCTCGACCAGGACGGCATCGTCGGCCCCAAGACGTGGCGGCAGCTGGACGTCTGGAGCGACTGGGACACCAGGGCCTACTGGATCTGCTGACAACGGGCTGCCCGTCCCTTCGAACGCCGCCGCCGCGGCAGCGCGCCGTCACGGCAGCGTGCCGCGGCGGCGGTATGCTTCCGTTCGAATTTCAGGACCGGAGCACCGGGCCTGAGACGGGGGGAACCACCAAGCGAGCCGGCCGCGTGCCGGTCCGTCGCTGCGCCCTCGGCTCGGGCCGGTGGTCCATCAGCGAACGGGCTGACGTTGAGCGACAGAAACCTCCCCGCATCCAGACCTGAGCCTGGCAACGGTGCCGGGCTACACACGGAACTGGGCACGCTGAAGCAGCGGTCCGGGCTCAGCTACGCCCGGATCAGCGCGCTCACCCACTACTCGAAGTCCTCCTGGGAACGCTGGATCAACGGCAAGCAGTTCCCGCCCCGTGACGCCGTGGAGAGCTTCGCCCGCGCCGCGCGCGTGGACGCCGGGCCCCTGCTGGACCTGTGGGACCGGGCCGACCGGGCGCGGGGCACGGGCGGCAACGAGCCGGACGAGCGGAACGCGGAGCGGCCCGGCGACACAACGCCCGCCGTCACACCCGATGTCGGCCCCGCCGCCACACCCGTCACCGTCCCCGTGGACTCACCCGCCGCCGGAGCCGAGGGCGGATCCGAGGGCGGGCCCGATGCGGGCCCCGACGGCGAGCCCGATGCCACACCCGATGCCCGCCCCGACGGCGTACCCGGCGCCGGCCCGCAGCCCGCGCCCCGGACGGGACGTCGATGGTCCTCGCCGCTCCTGATCGCGGCGGCGGTCGCGTCCTGCGCCGTGCTGACCGCCACCGGTGTCGCGATCGCGCACTACTCCTCGAACGACTCGGGCAAGGGCAGGGCCACCGCCGCGAACCTGGCCACCGGGAGCCCCGCCTCCGTGCACACCGACCCGGTCGGCTGCACGCACGCCGGCTGCACGGGCAAGGACCCGGTGACCATGGGGTGCTCCCGGGACGGCCAGACTCTCGCCATCATCCGCAACGGCAAGATGGTGATCGAACTCCGGTACAGCAAGGAGTGCGGCGCGACCTGGGGGCGGATCACCTACACCAAGCCCAAGGCCGTCGTGGACGTGAACAACTCCAGCGGTGTCAGCGAGGCGAGCCCCGTGCACTGGGGCAACGACGTCTACTCCCCGATGGCCGAACTCAGCGGGCACCAGACCTCCTGGGCCTGCGGCACCCAGCCGGACGGCAAGAGCCGGACCTGCACCGAGCACAGCCCGGTCCCCGCCGGGCAGTGAGGCACCACCGGACGGTGACCGTCGCGCCGTGGCTCAGGGGGACCCGGTCCCGGCACCGGACCCCTTCCGGCGCCGCAGCCCCGCCCCCCACAGCAGCCGTACCACCTCGCGGCTGCTGACCTCCACCGCGCCGGCGGCCACCGCGTCCGCGTACCGGTGCGCGGGCAGGTCGTAGTGGTCGCGCTCGAAGGCCCGGCGGGGCACGCTCAACGCCTCGGCGAACAGGTGCAGTTCGTCGTACGACGCGTCACTCACCAGGTGCGACCACATGCGCCCGTGGCCCGGCCAGGCGGGCGGGTCGATATAGACGGTCATCAGGACCTCACCAGTTTCGGGCCCTCACGAGGACGGAGCCGCGCCGGTGGCCCGGCTCAGCGAGCCCACCGCGGCGACCTTCACGCCCGCCTTGCCGCACACCCAGTGCGGGTCGGGGCCCAGTTCCGGCTCCACGTCCAGCGCGTGCGGGTCGCCCGTGGGGCACACCGGGCACAGCGGCCAGCGGCCGCGCCGCTCCAGCAGTGCGTCCTGCACGTCCTGCGCGACCAGCCCCGCCACGAAGGCGGCGCCCTCCGGCCACTGCTCGACCCACCAGCGCCGGTGCGTGACGGACTCCTCGACGAGCGAGACCACGTCGGCCTCCGCGACCTCGTCTGCGACCAGATCGGCGAGCACCAGGGCGCGGGCGGCGTGCAGCGCCTGCTCAAGGGGGCTGATGGGGTCCATGCCCCCATTGTGCGCACTCTTGACCGCGACACCGAAACGAAAATATCTTTCACGTGTGACCCAGGACGTGAAGGAAATTTTCGGAACCGCCCTCGGTGCCAAAGTGCGCACCCTCGCTCCCTCCATGACCCGGTCCATGCAGCGCGTCGCCGAGGCCGTCGCGGGCGACCCGGCCGGCTGCGCCGCCCTCACCGTCACCGGGCTCGCGGAGCTCACCGGCACGAGCGAGGCCACGGTCGTCCGCACCGCGCGCATCCTCGGCTACCCCGGCTACCGCGACCTGCGCCTCGCCCTCGCCGGCCTGGCCGCCCAGCAGCAGTCCGGGCGGGCGCCCGCGATCACGACGGACATCGCGGTGGACGACCCCATCGCCGACGTCGTCGCCAAACTCGCCTACGAGGAGCAGCAGACCCTCGCCGACACCGCCGCCAACCTCGACACCGGTCAACTCGGCGCGGCCGTCACCGCGCTGGCCGGCGCGCGGCGGACGGACGTGTACGGCATCGGGGCGTCCGGGCTGGTCGCCCAGGACCTCACCCAGAAGCTGCTGCGGATAGGGCTCATAGCCCACGCGCACAGCGATCCGCACCTCGCCGTGACCAACGCGGTGCAGTTGCGCTCGGGTGACGTGGCGATCGCGATCACCCACTCCGGGTCGACGGGGGACGTGATCGAACCGCTGCGGGTCGCCTTCGAGCACGGCGCGACGACCATCGCCATCACCGGCCGGCCCGACTCGCCCGTAACGCAGTACGCCGACCACGTGCTCACCACGTCCACCTCCCGGGAGACCGAGCTGCGACCGGCCGCGATGTCCTCCCGGACCAGTCAACTCCTGGTGGTGGACTGCCTGTTCGTGGGGGTGGCGCAGCGGACGTACGAGAGCGCGGCGCCCGCCCTGGCGGCATCCTACGAGGCACTGGCCCACCGGCACCGCAGCAGCGGAAGCAGCAGGTAGCAGGCACGAGGCAGTGAACGAGGCACCCGTTACGTCCGTACGCACAGCAGGATCCGGCGGGATCCAGGAAGAGCCACCCCCCATGACGTCTCATGACCTCCGGTCCGAGTTGGCATCCCTGACCACCGAGGCGTTCCGGCCCGAGCTCGCCGGGATCGACCAGTTGCCCACCCTCGACCTCGCGCGCCTCATGAACGGTGAGGACGCGGGCGTGCCGGCCGCCGTGGCCGCGCAGTTGCCGCGCATCGCCGCCGCGATCGACGCCATCGCCGAGCGTATGGCGCGCGGCGGCCGGCTGATCTACGCCGGTGCCGGCACGGCGGGCCGCCTCGGTGTCCTCGACGCCTCCGAGTGCCCGCCCACGTTCAACGCCGACCCCGGCCAGGTCGTCGGACTGATCGCGGGCGGGGCGGAGGCGATGGTCACGTCGGTCGAGGGCGCCGAGGACTCCCCCGAACTGGCCCGCGCCGACCTGGACTCGCTGAAGACGGCTTCGGCCGACACGGTGGTCGGCATCTCCGCCTCCGGGCGCACCCCGTACGCGATCGGCGCCGTGGAGCACGCCCGCGCGCTGGGCGCCCTGACCGTCGGCCTGGCCTGCAACGAGGGCAGCGCGCTCGCGGCGGCCGCCGACCACGGGATCGAGGTCGTCGTCGGCCCCGAACTGCTCACCGGCTCCACCCGGCTGAAGTCGGGCACGGCACAGAAGCTGGTGCTGAACATGCTGTCGACGATCACGATGATCCGGCTGGGCAAGACGTACGGGAACCTGATGGTCGACGTCCGCGCCTCCAACGACAAGCTGCGCGCCCGCTCCCACCGCATCGTGGCCCTGGCCACGGGGGCCGCCGACGA
Organism: Streptomyces sp. NPDC047028; assembly: GCF_040644095.1. Classification (NCBI taxonomy): domain Bacteria; kingdom Bacillati; phylum Actinomycetota; class Actinomycetes; order Kitasatosporales; family Streptomycetaceae; genus Streptomyces; species Streptomyces sp. NPDC047028. The sequence goes on along the minus strand of NZ_JBEYVS010000019.1, from coordinate 24,410 downwards.
GGACATCGAGAAGGCCCTCACCGAGACGGGCGGCGAGGTGAAGAACGCGATCCTCGCGATCCTGGCCGACGTGGACGCGACGACGGCCGCCCGCCTCCTGGAGGAGACGGACGGCCACCTGCGCGCGGCGCTGGCGGAGGCGGGAGCGGGGGCCTGACGGACGGCCGGGGGGTAGTCGTTCGCCAGGCGTGACGGACGGCCCGGGGCCGTCGTTCGCCAGTCATGATGCACAAACTGCTGGCCACCGCCGCCCTCACCGTCTCCGCCACCGCCCTGGCCGCCCCGGCCCACGCCGACGACGCCCACTGGACCTCCACCGCCACCGACACCGGCCGCTGCGTCGGCAAGCTGGTCGTGATGCCGGTGGCCAAGGCCGTCACCCCGATCCCCCTGACCGACACCCCCACGCCCACCTGCGGCAGCGGAAACCTGATCAACAGCGCGGGCTGACCTACGCCCGCCCCGGCGCCCGCCACACCAGCGTGTAGCGCCAGAAGAGCCGCCGCCTGACCCGAGCCCCGGGCAGGATGCGCCGGGCCTCGGCGGCGATCTCGGCGAAGTTCATCTCGGGATCGTGCACACGAGCACTCATGGAGACGGGCCGCACTCCGGACCGCCCCCGGTTCTTCACCCAGCCCGTCGCCGCGTTCAGCGGTATCGCGACGAGCCCGAGGACGTGATCGACGGCGCTCGCGGCACGGGCACAGCCGACGACCACCACCGTCCCCCGAGGGGCCAACTCCTCCCGGACCCGGGTGAGGGTGTCGGCGAAGGGAAGGTGGTGGAGCACGGCGACACACGTGATGACGTCATACGGCCCGGTGGGCAGCCCCTGGGCCGCGTCGGCGAGGGTGTAGGTGACGTGGTCGGAGTCGGGCGTCAGCTCCCTGGCCCGCCTGAGAATCCCGGCGTCCGCATCGACCCCGTGCACCGCCCCGGCCCGCCCGGCCAACGCCCTGACCAGGTCCCCACTCCCACACCCCACGTCCAGCGCCCGGCCGAACCGCCGGGGAAGTTGCCGCAGAAGCCACGGGTGATAGTGGGCGTTGTGGTCCCACGGATGGGCCGCGTTGAACCGATTGAGGGCATCGAGCAGGCGGCCCGGCAGCATCGTCGCCATGCCCCCAGTCCACCACCGACGGCAACCCTGTCCGAAGCTCAAGCCCCACGCTTCGAGGTCCGAGACCTCTTTCTGTGGAATGGGTGGTGGGTCTCAACCCACCCTCCCACCCCGTGTGTTGACTTGACGCGTTCGGTTTGCCACGAAGAGTCACCGGGTCGCCGCCGCCGAGATCCCCGTCCACCTCCTCGTCGACCGCGACGACCAGACCGTCACCGTCTTCAGCGAGCCCAAGGACGGGCAGTACCGTCAGTCGCCCCGCCACCCGTGGGGCGCTACCGTCGAGCTGTCGCCCCCGGTCGGCATCACCCTGGACACGGAGAAACTGAAGGACTACGCGGACTGACATGAACCACGCCCAGCTCACCGCCCTCGGACGGGCCCTCAGGGTGCTCGGGGAGCACGGGGAGGCGCTCTCCGGTGACACCCCGGACTCCCGGCTGCACGAGATCAAGGCCGATCTGCGGCGCGCCCTCGATCTGCTGGACGAGGCCGTCGAGGCGGACAAGCCCGCCACCCGGTGTGCCGAGCACCCGAACGGGCCGGTGGACAAGGACGCCGTGGACGGCTGTCTGCTGTGCGAGACCCGGCGCCGGGCCGCCCGGCGGGCCGGGCACCAGGGCCGGCCCCCCGCGGCCGAGGCCCCGGCGCCCGTGCCGTCCCGTTACGGCGTCCGCGCCGACCGGCCCCAGCCGCAGCAGCGCTGGCTGCCGGAGGAGTGGAACGGCCGCGAGTGGCAGCTGTGCGGCACCCCGCGCCGCGACCTGCGCGAGGCGGAGGCCTACCTCGCCGCCCAGCGGCGCGGCTCACGCCCGGCGATGGCGTACCGGCTGGTGCACGAGTTCACCGATTACGAGGTACTGCGGGTGTGGGGGACGCCTGTGTACGTCGACATCCAGCCGATGGGCAATCTGTAGACCTCCACCGACGTCCCCGCCCCGCCTCAGCTCAGCGACTGCAGCGCCGCCGCGTCGTACGGCTTCAGCTCGTCGAAGCGGTCCGCGAGGACCTTCGCCGCCCACTCCGGGTCCTGGAGCAGAGCGCGGCCGACGGCGACCATGTCGAACTCGTCGCGCTCCAGGCGGTCCAGCAGGTTGTCCAGGCTGCCCAGCTCCGCGCCCTGTCCCTGGAACGCCTTGATGAAGTCGCCGTTGAGACCGACCGAGCCCACGGTGATGGTGGGCTTGCCCGTGATCTTCTTCGTCCAGCCGGCCAGGTTGAGGTCGGAGTCGTCGAACTCGGGGAGCCAGTAGCGGCGGGTGGAGGCGTGGAAGGCGTCGACGCCGGCCGCCGCGAGCGGGGTCAGGATGGCCTCCAGCTCCTCGGGGGTCTCGGCGAGACGGGCGTCATAGGCCTCCTGCTTCCACTGCGAGTAGCGGAAGAGGACCGGGAAGTCGGGGGAGACGGCCGCGCGGACCGCCGCGACGATCTCCGCCGCGAACCGGGTACGGGCCACGGGGTCGCCGCCGTAGGCGTCGGTACGGCGGTTGGTGCCGGCCCACAGGAACTGGTCCAGGAGGTAGCCGTGGGCGCCGTGCAGCTCGACGCCGTCGAAGCCGATGCGCTCGGCGGCGGCAGCGGCCTCCGCGAACGCGCCGATCACCGCGTCCAGGTCGGCCTGCGTCATCGCCCTGCCGGTGACCTCGTCCTCACCGATGCGCAGCCCGGAGGGGCCGACGGCGGGGGCCTCGGCGAAGGGCGGCTGGCCCTCCTTGCGGACCATGCCGATGTGCCACAGCTGCGGGACGATCGTGCCGCCCCCCGCGTGCACCGCCTCGGCGACCTTCGCCCAGCCCGCCAGCTGATCCTCCCCGTGGAACCGCGGCACGCGGCTGCTCTGGCCCGCCGAGTCGTGCCCGACGTACGTGCCCTCGGTGACGATCAGACCGACCCCGGCGGCGGCGCGGCGCCCGTAGTACGACACGACGTCCTCGCCGGGGACGCCGCCCGGGGAGAACATGCGGGTCATCGGGGCCATCACGATCCGGTTCGGGACGGTGAGGCCGCCGAGGGTGATGGGGCGCGAGAGTATCGCTGCCGCGCGGGAGGTGGTGGGGGTGACGGTCACGGGGGCTCCTTGGGAACGGGGCTGCTTATACCGCATGGTATGTGCGCACGCATTGTTGCACCTCATTAAGCAACGGAGGTGTGATGCAACGCATTCCCGGGGAGAGGGTTCCGTTTCGCGGGCGGCTGCGGGTGCTTCGTGGTTGCTCGCGCAGTTCCCCGCACCCCTGAAGGGGCTCGTCCACTGCACGTACCTCAGGGGCGCGGGGAACTGCGCGACAAGCCCCCACGCACCCGCAGCCGCCGAAAACGCCCGAGGGCGGCACCCCTTGTCGCGAATCTCGCAACAGGGGATACCGCCCTCGGCAAGGACCCGATCAGAAGTCCATGTCTCCACCCGGCATGCCGCCGCCGGCCGGCGCAGCCGCCTTCTCCGGCTTGTCGGCGATGACGGCCTCGGTGGTGAGGAACAGCGCGGCGATGGAGGCGGCGTTCTGCAGAGCGGAACGCGTCACCTTCGCCGGGTCGATGATGCCCTCGGCGACCAGGTCGACGTACTCACCGGTCGCGGCGTTGAGGCCGTGACCCGGGGTGAGGTTGCGGACCTTCTCCACCACGACGCCGCCCTCGAGGCCGGCGTTGACGGCGATCTGCTTCAGCGGGGCCTCCAGCGCGAGCTTCACGGCCTGCGCGCCGGTCGCCTCGTCACCGTCGAGCTCCAGCTTCTCGAAGACCTGGGAAGCCTGCAGCAGGGCCACGCCACCACCGGCGACGATGCCCTCCTCGACGGCGGCCTTCGCGTTGCGGACGGCGTCCTCGATGCGGTGCTTGCGCTCCTTGAGCTCCACCTCGGTGGCGGCGCCGGCCTTGATGACCGCGACACCGCCGGCGAGCTTCGCCAGGCGCTCCTGCAGCTTCTCGCGGTCGTAGTCCGAGTCGCTGTTCTCGATCTCGGCGCGGATCTGGTTCACCCGGCCGTTGACCTGGTCCGAGGAACCGGCACCGTCGACGATGGTGGTCTCGTCCTTGGTGATGACGACCTTGCGGGCGCGGCCCAGGAGGTCCAGGGTCGCGTTCTCCAGCTTGAGGCCGACCTCCTCGGAGATGACCTCGCCGCCCGTGAGGATGGCGATGTCGCCGAGCATGGCCTTGCGGCGGTCGCCGAAGCCCGGGGCCTTGACGGCGACGGACTTGAAGGTGCCGCGGATCTTGTTGACGACCAGGGTCGACAGGGCCTCGCCCTCGACGTCCTCGGCGATGATCAGCAGCGGCTTGCCCGACTGCATGACCTTCTCCAGGAGCGGGAGCAGGTCCTTGACGGAGCCGATCTTGGAGTTCGCGATGAGGATGTAGGGGTCCTCCAGCGACGCCTCCATGCGCTCCATGTCGGTGGCGAAGTAGGCGGAGATGTAGCCCTTGTCGAAGCGCATGCCCTCGGTGAGCTCGAGCTCGAGGCCGAAGGTGTTGCTCTCCTCGACGGTGATGACGCCTTCCTTGCCGACCTTGTCCATCGCCTCGGCGATCAGCTCGCCGATCTGGGTGTCGGCGGCGGAGATGGACGCCGTGGAGGCGATCTGCTCCTTGGTCTCGACGTCCTTCGCCTGCTCCAGCAGGGCGGCGGAGACGGCCTCGACGGCCTTCTCGATGCCCCGCTTGAGGGCCATCGGGTTGGCGCCGGCGGCTACGTTGCGCAGACCCTCCTTGACCAGGGCCTGGGCGAGCACCGTCGCGGTCGTCGTACCGTCACCGGCGACGTCGTCCGTCTTCTTGGCGACTTCCTTGACGAGCTCGGCGCCGATCTTCTCGTACGGGTCCTCCAGCTCGATCTCCTTGGCGATGGACACACCATCGTTGGTGATCGTGGGGGCGCCCCACTTCTTCTCAAGGACGACGTTGCGGCCCTTGGGGCCGAGGGTGACCTTGACGGCGTCGGCGAGCTGGTTCATACCGCGCTCAAGGCCGCGCCGCGCCTCCTCGTCGAACGCGATGATCTTGGCCATGTGAAGTGGTCCCTCCAGGACTGGGGGTGATTCTTCGGACCGCGCCCGCGCCCGCGACGGACGGCCTGCCTGCCTCGTGGTTCCTTGCCCCACCCGGCTTGCGGGCCTCACCGACCCGGTCCTTCGTTGTCACTCTCACCTTCAGAGTGCTAACGCCAATGATTAGCACTCGGCACCGTCGAGTGCAAGCGCCTCTCGGGGGTCGGCCACGCCCTCCGCCGACGGCGAAACGGTGCGAGCACCTCCCCCCGCACGGTGAGCGCGCGCTCACCCGTCCCGGGCATGCCGAAGGGCCCGTACCCCGGGAGGTGCGGGCCCTTCGTGCAGCAACGTTTCAGGCGGTGACGCGAACCATGTCGGCCTGCGGGCCCTTCTGGCCCTGCGAGATCTCGAACTCGACCCGCTGGCCCTCTTCAAGGCTGCGGTAGCCGTCCATCTGAATGGCGCTGTAGTGGACGAAGACGTCCGCACCACCGTCGACCGCGATGAAGCCGTACCCCTTCTCCGCGTTGAACCATTTGACGGTGCCCTGAGCCATGCCTAACTCCCCTATTACTGGCCCTTGCACAGATCCGCACTTCGCGGACCCGGGTCAGACCTCGCCCCCCAACGGTCGGGGGCGTGCGCCGGAACGCGTCGACCGCGGCTGAATGTATCTGTCCAACTGCCGTCTGCAACAGGTCAATCGGACGAGAATTCTGGACGAGCCCGATCCGGAATGTGGTGAGAATTCGCCCGAATTCAGGGCAAGTCGGGCCGGACAAAGGGAGTAAATGCCGCGAAAGGGCCACACAGTTTGGCCATTTCTTGCCGGGTCCGCGGCACCATTCCAGGGCTCCCGACCCTCGGTCCGGGAGCGCGTTCCCCAACTCTACCGCGCTCAATCACACAGAATTGCCCCCTCCGTTTCTCTCACGGAGAGGGCAATCCGGTGAACAATCAGTGACCGGCATTACCGAAGGTAATGTTCGGTCATTCGGTCAGCCTCCGGCGACGGCCGGAATGATGGAGACGCCGGCGCCGTCGGGGGTGGCCGTCTGCAGGCCCTGCTCGAAGCGGACGTCGTCGTCGTTGACGTACACGTTGACGAACCGGCGCAGCTTGCCCTGGTCGTCCAGGACGCGGGCGGCGATGCCGGTGTGGTGCTTCTCCAGGTCCTCGATGACCTCGGACAGCGTCGCGCCCTCGGCGGCGACCTCGGCCTGCCCGCCGGTGTAGGTACGCAGAATGGTGGGGATGCGAACGGTCACGCTCATGCGAGGCCAGCCTCTCGGAAGGAGTCCAGGTTCGGGCGGATGGTGGCGGTGAGGCCGGTCCCGGCCACCGCGTCCAGGGTCTTGAGGCCGTCGCCCGTGTTGAGGACGACCGTGGTCTTCGTCGGGTCCAGCAGGCCCTCCTTGAGCAGCTTGCGGGTGACGCCGACGGTCACGCCGCCCGCGGTCTCCGCGAAGATGCCCTCCGTGCGGGACAGCAGCTTGATCGCGTCGACCACTTCCTCGTCGGTCACGTCCTCCACGGCACCACCCGTGCGGCGCGCGATGTCGAGGACGTAGGGCCCGTCGGCCGGGTTGCCGATGGCCAGCGACTTGGCGATCGTGTTCGGCTTCTGCGGCCGTACGACGTCGTGCCCCGCCTTGAACGCGGTCGACACCGGCGAGCAGCCCTCGGCCTGCGCGCCGAAGATCCTGTACGGCTTGTCCTCGACCAGACCCAGCTTGATCAGCTCCTGCAGACCCTTGTCGATCTTCGTGAGCTGGGAGCCGGAGGCGATGGGCACGACGAGCTGGTCGGGCAGCTGCCAGCCGAGCTGCTCGCAGATCTCGTACGCCAGCGTCTTGGAGCCCTCCGCGTAGTACGGCCGCAGGTTGACGTTGACGAAGCCCCAGCCCTCGCCGGCCGGATCGCCGATCAGCTCGGAGCAGAAGCGGTTCACGTCGTCGTAGTTGCCCTCGATGCCGACGAGGTCGCCGCCGTAGATCGCGGCCATGACGACCTTGCCCTGCTCCAGGTCGTGCGGGATGAACACGCAGGAGCGGAAGCCGGCCCGCGCGGCGGCGGCGCCGACCGCGCCGGCGAGGTTGCCGGTGGAGGAGCAGGACAGGGTGGTGAAGCCGAAGGCGCGCGCGGCCTCCAGGGCCTGGGCGACGACCCGGTCCTTGAAGGAGTGCGTCGGGTTGCCGGAGTCGTCCTTGACGTACAGACCGCCGGTGACGCCGAGTTCCGCGGCGAGGTTGTCGGCCTTGACGAGCTTGGTCCAGCCGGGGTTGATGTTCGGCTTGTCGGCCACGTCGGCGGGGACGGGCAGCAGCGGGGCGTACCGCCAGATGTTCGCGGGGCCGGCCTCGATGCGGGCGCGGAGTTCCTCGGTGTCGTAGGCGGAGAAGTCGTACGCGATCTCCAGCGGGCCGAAACACTCCTCGCAGGCGAAGAGGGGGCCGAGCGGGACGCGGTGACCGCACTCGCGACAGCTCAGGGCCGCGGCGGGACCGAGGTCGACGGCGGACGTCGAGGCGGGGGTGGAGGTGCTGGAGTCTGCAACTGTCTGCGCAGCCATGTGAGGCGAGGCCCTTTCTCCTCATCTTTCTCACGACGCACTTCGCCGTGAGACGGATTTGGCACCTTCCCTAGCCGGGAGCCTCGCTACGAAGACGAGTGCCGGCTGGAGGGTTGCCGGGGCTTCATCGGGCCGTTTCCCTCTGCCCCTCTGGATGAGCGGTATTCGGTTGTGGACGCTTGCGACCCCCGGCATGCGACGGTCGTCGGCGTTGTTCAAGACTGTAACCGAAGGCCAGGACTGTTGAGATAGTCGTCCGAACCGCGAGATGGATCACGGTGACGCACCGTGATCACGAGGAGTGAGGAGCCGCAGGCCGTGCTGGAAGAAGTCGAGCGCTGGCTGACCACCCGGTCCTGGTCCGTGGCCGACCGTCCGCCGCACAAGATACTGGCCGCCAAGCGGTGCTCGGGCCAGTCGATCAGCGTGGTGCTGCCCGCGCTGAACGAGGAGGCGACGGTCGGGGCGATCGTCGAGGTCATCCGCCGTGACCTGGTGGAGCGGACGCCGCTGGTGGACGAGATCGTCGTGATCGACTCCGGCTCGACCGACCGCACCTCCGAGGTGGCCGCGGCGGCGGGCGCCCGCGTCGTCCACCGGGACGCGATCCTCCCCCGCATCCCGTCCGTCCCCGGCAAGGGCGAGGTGCTGTGGCGCTCCCTTCTGGTCACCCGGGGTGACATCGTCTGTTTCATCGACGCCGACCTGCGGGAGTTCTCCGCCGACTTCGTCTCGGGCATCGTCGGCCCGCTGCTGACCGACCCGGACGTGCACCTGGTCAAGGCCATGTACGACCGTCCCCTCGACGGCGCCGTCGGGCAGGGCGGCCGGGTCACCGAGCTGATGGCCCGCCCCCTGCTGAACATGCACTGGCCGCAGCTGGCCGGGTTCGTGCAGCCGCTCGGCGGGGAGTACGCGGCGCGGCGCGGCCTGCTGGAGCAGCTGCCGTTCCCGGTGGGCTACGGCGTCGAGCTGGGCATGCTCGTGGACGCGCTGCACCTGGTGGGCCTGGACGCGCTGGCCCAGGTGGACGTCGGCGTGCGCAAGCACCGGCACCAGGACGGGCAGGCGCTCGGCCGGATGGCCGCGGCGATCTACCGCACCGCGCAGCTCCGGCTGGCCCGCGGGCATCTGCTCCGGCCGGCGCTGACCCAGTTCGAGCGCGGGACGGACGGCTTCGAGCCGCGCACGTACTCGGTGGACACGGAGGAGCGGCCGCCGATGGCGGAGATCGCGGAGTACGCGGCACGGCGGGTGGCGTAGGCGCTGCCGGGCGGGGGGCGGCGGGAGAACGGCTGCATACCGTCCCTGGGCGGCCGGTATACACGTTTGAGGCGTTACGAGCCGGGCTAGGTTCAGGCGTATGGCTTCCACCGCTGCTCCCAAGGCTCAGGTGCTGGTCGCGTCCAACCGCGGCCCGGTGTCGTACACGGTCGGCGAGGACGGCTCGCTGAGCGCCAAGCGGGGCGGGGGCGGGCTGGTTTCGGGCCTGTCGGCGATCGGCTCCGACGCGGACTCGCTGTGGGTGTGCGCCGCGCTCTCCGACGGCGACCGCGAGGCGGTGCGGCGCGGTGAGGGCGAGCCGGGCGTGCGGATGCTGGACATCCCCGCCGACGTGCACGCCGACGCGTACAACGGGATCGCCAACTCGGTGCTCTGGTTCGTCCACCACCTGCTGTACCAGACCCCGCTGGAGCCCGTGTTCGACGCGGAGTTCCGGCGGCAGTGGGAGTCGTACCGGGCCTACAACCGGGCGTTCGCCGAGGCGCTGGCCGAGGAGGCCGGCGAGGGCGCGGCGGTGATGATCCAGGACTACCACCTGGCCCTCGCCCCCCGGATGCTCCGGCAGCTGCGGCCCGACCTGAGGATCGGCCATTTCTCGCACACCCCGTGGGCGCCGCCGGACTACTTCCGGCTGCTCCCTGACGACATCGCGGCGGAGCTGCTGACCGGGATCCTGGGCGCCGACCGGGCGGCGTTCCTGACCCGGCGGTGGGCGGACGCGTTCACCGCCTGCTGCCACGCCGTACTGGGCCCGGGCATCCCCTCCGGGACCCGGATCGGCGTGCACGGCCTGGGGGCCGACGCCGAGTTCCTGCGGGAGCGGGCGCACCGGGCGGACGTGGACGAGCGGATGGCGGGACTCCGGGAGGAGATCGGCGAGGGGCGGCGCACGATCGTCCGGGTGGACCGGACCGAGCTGTCCAAGAACATCGTGCGGGGGCTGCTCGCGTACCGGCACCTGCTGGCGGAGCACCCCGAGTGGCGCGAGCGGGTCGTGCACGTCGCGTTCGCCTACCCCTCGCGGCAGGACCTCGCCGTGTACCGGGACTACACCGCCGAGGTGCAGCGGGTGGCGGAGGCCGTCAACGCCGAGTTCGGTACGGCGGGCTGGACTCCGGTGCTGTTGCACGTCAAGGACGACTTCGCGCGGTCGCTGGCGGCGTACCGGCTGGCCGATGTGGCGCTGGTCAACCCCATCCGGGACGGGATGAACCTGGTCGCGAAGGAGGTGCCGGTCGTGTCGGAGTCGGGGTGTGCGCTGGTGCTGTCGCGGGAGGCGGGGGCGTTCGAGGAGCTGGGCGAGGACGCGGTGTGCGTGAATCCGTATGACGTGGTGGGGACGGCGGAGGCGTTGCACGCGGCGTTGAGCATGCCGGAGGGGGAGCGGTCCGATCGGTGCAAGCGGCTGGCCGCCGCGGCTACGGCGTTGCCGCCTGCGAAGTGGTTCCTGGACCAGCTCGGCGCACTGGACGATTGAGAGCGTGGACCAGCGGGCCGGGGATTTCCGGTGCCCGGCGCCGTCGGCCGTGCCCACCCGTTCCGCCCTGCGGAACGCCTGCCCACGGCGGTGGCGGGGGCGGCCCGTCAGCGCAGCTCGGCCGCCAGTGACCGGAGCAGGGATACGACTCCCTCGGGGCCGTTGACGACCAGGTCTGCTCGGTCCGACAGTTCGGTCACCTCCGTGCTGCCGCTGCAGACGAGGAGGGTGGGGAGGCCGTCGGAGCGGAGTTTCTCGAGGGCGGCGAAGGCGGGGAGGTCGCCGAGGTCGTCGCCGGCGTAGAGGACGGCGCCGGCGGAGATCTCGCGGACGTACTCCAGGAGGGCGACGCCCTTGTCCATGCCGGGCGGGCGGAGTTCGAGGACGAGGCGGCCGGGTTCGACGATCAGGCCGTGCCGGGTGGCGAGGTCGGTGAGCGGGCCGCGCAGGGCGTCGTAGGCGGCCTCGGGGTCGTCGGCCCGGCGGGTGTGGACGGCGAGGGCGCGGCCCTTCTCCTCGATCCACGTGCCGTGCCAGGCGCCGGCCCGGTCCAGGACGCCCGGCAGCTCCGCGCGGACCGCGGCGACGCCGGGGTGCGGGGCGGGCGCGCTGACGGTGCCGGAGACGGCGTCCCAGCGTTCGGCGCCATAGTGGCCGAGGACGACGAGGTGGTCGAGGCCGGGCACGCCGGCGAAACCGCCGTGCCGTACGGCGACCCCGGCGGGGCGGCCGGTGACCACGGCCACGGACGCCACCTCGGGCGCGAGCGCGGCCAGCGCGGGGACGGCGCCGGGGTGGGCGCGGGCCTGCTCGGGGTCGGCGACGATCGGCGCCAGCGTGCCGTCGAAGTCGAGGCCGATCAGCGCGGTGCGCGGCGCGGCGAGCAGGGCGGCGAGTCCGTCCTGCCCGGCCCGGGTCACCGGGGTGGGCAGCGGGTTGGCCGAGTCCGTCGAGTCCGTCGTATGGGAGCCCATACGGCGACACTATCCGCGGGGGGCCGTGCTCACTCCTCAGCGCTCGGAGCGGCGTGCGTCCCGCACCCGGCGCAGCCGGTTCACGGTCACCGGGTCGTGCGCCAGCGCCCGTTCGTCGTCCAGGAGGGCGTTGAGCAGCTGGTAGTACCGCACGGGCGCCATCCCCAGCTCCTCCCGTATGGCCCGCTCCTTGGCCCCGGGCCCCGAAAACCCCCGCCGCTCCAGCCCAAGAACCCCCAACTCCCGCTCACCCAATTCCATACCCCCCAAGGTAACGCCCCCAAAAAAGGGCGCGGGGAACTGCGCGAGAAGCCCCACCGGCCGCCGGCCAAAGACGACCGGCACCACCCCGCCCCAAAGGGGCGCGGGGAACTGCGCGATCAGCCCCCACCGGCCGGCAGCCGAGAACGACCAGCACCACCACACCCCCCAGGGGCGCGGGGAACTGCGCGAAACACCCCCACCGGCCGGCAGCCGAAGACGCACCCGAGTCACCCCGGCCCGAGCCGCGCAGCGACCTAGTTGGACGCCTCGCTGTCCGCAGCGGTCGCCTCCGCCTGGAGCCGGGTCAGCACGCCCGCCGGGCTGCCCGTCGGGGTGACGGCCTTTCCTATCTCCTTCTTCACGTCCGCACTGACCGCCGCCCAAGACGTCTTCCCCACGGGATACAGCTCGGAGTACGGCAACTGATCGAGGAACGGATGCAACTGCTTGTCCGCCGACGCGTCCGACTCGCTCATCGCGGTGGACGCCGACATGGTCACCGGCAGCAACCCGTACTCACGGGAGAAGGACAGGACGTTCTTCTCGCTGTAGACGAAGTCCAGGAACTTCCCGACCTGCTCGGCGTGCCCGTTCTGCTTGAACGCCATCATCCAGTCGGCGACCCCCATCGACGCCTTGGCCTTGCCCTCTCGCCCCGGCATCGGCACCGTCCCGAACTTCACGCCCTTCTTGGCGGCCTGCTGGATCAGCGTGGGGTGCCCGTTCAGCATGCCCACCTGCCCGTCGGCGAACGCCGCGAACGCAGCCGCGCGGTTCAGCTTTCCGGGGGCGACCGGCCCGGTCAGCCCCTTGCCGACCAGCTCGTCCTTGAGCCAGGTGAAGGTCTCTATGTTCTGCTCGGAGCCGATGGTGTAGGTGCCGACGTCGTCGGTGTAGCCGTCGCCGCCGCCCAGCAGCCACTGCATGGTCTCGGCCTGCGCCTCCTCCGGGCCGAGCGGCAGCGCGTACGGATACCTCACGCCCTTGGCCTTGAGCGCCTTCGCGTCGGCCGCCAGCTCGCTCCAGTCGCTGGGCGGGGTGATGCCGGCCTGGGAGAAGAGGGTCTTGTTGTAGAAGAGCACCCGCGTGGAGGCGGCGAACGGGATGCCGTACTGCAGGTGGTTCCACTGGCCCGCGTCGGACAGCGTGGACAGGAAGTCGGCCTGCGTGGCGATGGAGAGCAGGTCGGAGGCCTGGTACAGCTTGCCCTGGGCCGCGTAGTCGGCGTAGGCGCCGATCTGGGCCATGTCGGGGGCGTGCCCGGCGTCGACCATCTCCTTGACCTTGCGGTCGACGTCGTTCCACGAGTAGACGCTGACGTCGACCTTCACACCGGGGTGCTTCGCCTCGTACGCCGAGGCCAGCGCGTCCCAGTACTTCTGCGAGCTGTTCGCCGGGGAGTCGCCGTAGTCGGCGGCGACCAGCTTGAGGGTCACGTCGGACGAACCCGCGCCGCTCCCGCAGCCCCCGAGGACCGCCGTCATGCCCAGTGCGGACACGACCGCGATCATTCCTGCCGTACGCCGACCCACTGTCAAGCCCCAACCCTGCTGTCTGAGTGTTCAATATATGGACACATAAGGTCTACACCACGTGAGTGGACTAGACCTCTCCCGGGTGCGAGGGTCACACTAGGCCCCGTGGTGAGACATGTCATCGCCCTGGACGTGGGCGGTACCGGAATGAAGGCCGCCCTCGTCGGCGACGACGGCGCACTGCTGCACAGCGCCCGCCGCGCCACCGGCCGCGAGCGCGGCCCGGACGCCGTCGTCGAGGCGATCCTCGGCTTCGCCGCCGACCTGCGCGCCCATGGCGTCGAGCGCTACGGCACCCCCGCCGCGGCCGCCGGCATCGCGGTCCCCGGCATCGTCGACGACACCCACGGCACCGCCGTCTACGCCGCCAACCTCGGCTGGCGGGACGTACCCCTGCGCGATCTGCTCGCCGACCGGCTCGGCATGCCCGTGGCGCTCGGCCACGACGTGCGGGCCGGTGGTCTCGCCGAGGGCCGCCTCGGCGCGGGCCGGGGCGCCGACCGCTACCTCTTCGTCCCGCTGGGCACCGGCATCGCCGGCGCCATCGGCATCGACGGCCGGGTCGAGGCGGGCGCGCACGGCTTCGCGGGCGAGATCGGCCACATCGTCGTACGGCCCGACGGCGACCCCTGCCCCTGCGGGCAGCGCGGCTGCCTGGAGCGGTACGCCTCCGCTTCCGCCGTCAGCGAGGCCTGGGCCGCCGCCTGCGGTGACCCGGAGGCGGACGCAGCGGACTGCGCGAAGGCGGTCACGTCCGGGGACCCGAATGCCGTCCGGGTCTGGCAGCGGGCGGTCGACGCCCTCGCCGACGGCCTGGTCACCGCGCTCACCCTGCTCGACCCCCGCACCCTGATCATCGGCGGCGGCCTGGCCGAGGCCGGCGACACCCTCTTCGACCCGCTCCGCACCGCCGTCCGCCGCCGCGTCACCTTCCAGAAACTCCCCACCATCGTCCCCGCCGCCCTGGGCGACACAGCCGGCTGCCTGGGCGCGGGACTACTCGCGCAGGACCTGCTGGCGACCACCCCGACAACCCCGGAGGTATCCCCCTGATGACCCCTGAGCAGGAATCTCCGGCCCAGAGCAGCGCCCCGTCAGGGGCGCGGGGAACTGCGCGACCAGCCCCCACCGGCCCGCAGGTACTCACGGGCGCAACCGTGGTCCTCCCCACCGGCACGGTGAAGAACGGCACCCTCGCCGTGGACGGCAGGCACATCACCGAGACCGCACCGGCGAACGCCCCGCACCTCGACGTATCCGGCCACTGGCTCCTCCCAGGATTCGTGGACATCCACAACCACGGCGGCGGCGGCTCCAGCTTCAGCGGCACCCCCGACGACATCCTGCAAGCCATCCGCACCCACCGCGAGCACGGCACCACGACCCTCGTCGCCTCCACCGTCACCGACGAGATGGACCTGCTGGTCCGCCAGGCCGGCCTGCTCAGCGAACTCGCCGAGCAGGGGGAGCTGGCCGGGATCCACTTCGAGGGGCCGTTCATCTCGCCCTGCCGCAAGGGCGCGCACTCCGAGGGGCTGCTGCGCGACCCGGACCCGGCGGACGTCCGCAAGCTGGTCGACGCGGCGCGCGGCAAGGCGGTCATGGTCACGCTCGCCACCGAACTGCCGGGCGGCCTGGACTCCGTACGGCTGCTCGCTGAGCAGGGCGTGATCGCGGCGATCGGGCACACGGACGCGACGTACGAGCAGACGGTGGCGGCCATCGACGCGGGGGCGACGGTCGCCACGCACCTGTTCAACGCAATGCCCACGCTGGGCCACCGCTCCCCCGGCCCCGTCGCCGCCCTGCTGGAGGACGAGCGGGTCACGGTCGAGCTGATCAACGACGGCACCCACCTGCACCCGGCCGCGCTGGAGCTGGCGTTCCATCACGCGGGCCCGGACCGGGTCGCGTTCATCACGGACGCGATGGACGCGGCCGGCGCCGGCGACGGCCGCTATCTGCTCGGCCCGCTGGAGGTCGAGGTGAGCGACGGCGTGGCCCGGCTGGTGGAGGGCGGCTCGATCGCGGGCTCCACGCTCACCCTGGACCGGGCGTTCAAGCGGGCGGTGACCGTCGACGGGCTGCCGGTGGCGGACGCGGTGGCGGCGCTGTGCGCCAACCCGGCCCGGCTGCTGGGCCTGTCCGACCGGATCGGCTCGCTGGAGCCGGGCAAGGACGCCGACCTGGTGCTGCTGGACGAGAACTTCGACCTCAAGGGCGTCATGCGGCGCGGGGAATGGGTGGTCGCACCCCGACTGCCCTGATCCGTCCCACCACCGGGGAGACAGCAGGGAGACACGAGGAGACGACGGCCGTGCCGGGCTCTGGGCCGACCGCCGTCTCTTTGGCATGATCAGGGCTCCCGGAAACCGATGGCACAGGGACTTCGAGGGAGGTCGGCCCGGGTGATCCTCACGGTCACACTGAACACCGCTCTCGACCTCACCTACCGCGTACGGTCGCTGCGGCCGCGCGCCTCGCACCGGGTCACGGACGTCATCGAACGGCCGGGCGGCAAGGGCCTGAACGTGGCGCGCGTGCTGGCGGCCCTCGATCACGAGGTGACGGTCACCGGGTTCACGGGCGGCGCCACCGGCGCGACGGTCCGCGCCCTGCTCGCCGAGGTGCCCGGTGTGACGGACGCGCTGGTGCCGGTGGCCGGCGCGACCCGGCGCACCGTCGCCGTGGTGGACGAACTGGCCGGTGACACGACCCAGTTGAACGAGCCCGGCCCCCAGGTCGCGCCCGCCGAATGGGCCGCGTTCCTGCGGGCGTACGACGGCCTGCTGTCCGGCGCCTCCGCCGTGGCCCTGTGCGGGAGCCTGCCGCCGGGCGTGCCGGTGGGGGCGTACGCGGGCCTGGTCCGGGCGGCCCGCACGGCCGGCGTCCCCGTGCTGCTGGACACGAGCGGCGAACCGCTGCGGCGCGGGGTGGCCGCGCGTCCGGACATCATCAAGCCCAACGCGGAGGAACTGGCCGAACTGACCGGCTCCCACGAGCCGTCACGTGCCACCCGGGACGCCCGCCGCCGGGGCGCCCACGCGGTGGTGGCCTCGCTCGGCCCGCAGGGTCTGCTGGCCGTGACCCCGGACGGCGCGTGGCGCGCCGCCCCCGTCGCCCACGTCCACGGCAACCCGACCGGCGCAGGCGACTCCGCCGTCGCCGGCCTTCTCTCGGGCCTCGTGGAACACCTGCCCTGGCCGTCCCGCCTGGCCCGCGCGATCGCCCTGTCGGCGGCGACGGTACGGGCCCCCGCGGCGGGCGAGTTCGACCGGGCGGCGTACGAGGAACTGGTGGGGCGGGTCGCGGTGACCGGGGACGTCAGCGTGGCCCAGCGCCCCTGATCAGCCCTTGACCTGGCCCTTCTTCAGCCACATCTGGTCGATCAGCACATTGCACTTGTCGCCGGCCTGGCAGGACACGGAGATCGTGTTGTGGCCCTTCTGGAGGGTGGGCCAGACATAGGAGTTGGTCCAGCCCTTGGTGAAGTCGCCGTCCTTGGCGTGCGCGTAGTTCTTCAGGCCCAGCTTGCTGCCGAAGGGCTTGCCGTTGACGGTGACCGTCATCGACTGGTCCTGGCCGGGCACGCTGTAGTTCACGAAGAGGGTGTACGGGCCGTCGTCGGGGATGTTGTCGACCGTCCAGGTGACCGACGAGCCGACCTGGTTGAGGTTGCCCACGTAGCTGCCGTCGGCGGACCGCGCCCCGGTGACGTCCGAGGCGACCGCGGCACCGCCGGCCAGCTGGAGCACCTTGTTGGAACCGTCGACCTTCGGCAGTTCCCCGGCCGCCTGGCTGCTGCCGGACGGGCTCGGTTCGCTGCTCTGGGACTGGGTCGGGCTGGGGGCCACCTGGCCGCTGGCCTTGTCGTTGTCCGAGTTGCCGTTGATCATCGCGATGCTGATGCCGATGACGACGGCGGCGACGACCGCGACCGCGCCGATCAGCAGGCCCTTGGTGTTCGGGCCGCGCCGGCCGGTGCCGCCGCCGGGCTGCATGGGGGTGCGGGTGGTCGGGGCGCCGCCCGGGAGGGTCTCCGGGGCCTGGTAGTAGGCGTTCGGCTGGTTGTAGCCGCCGGGGCCGCCCTGCGGGCCCTGCTGCTGCGGAACGCCCGGCTGCTGACCGTACGCGGGCTGCTGCTGGCCGTACTGGCGTTCGCCGACGGTGCGCACCCTGCTGACCGCGTTCGGGTAGCCGTAACCGCCGGACGGCGGCTGTGCTCCCCTGGCCTGGCCGTCGGCGTACAGATAGCCGAACGGGTCGTCGTCCTCGGGCGTGCTCGGGCCGTTGTCGCCGGGCGTCATCCCTTGGTCTCCTCAGCAGCTGCGGGCGGATGCGGTAACAGGTGTGGAAGGGCGAGCCTACCCGCTCCCGCACCCCCAAACGGGTGACGCGGACCGCACGAATCGGCTAGCGGCCCGCTGACCTGCCGCTCAGCCGGCGCGCCGGTGCTGTTTGGGACGAGATCGTTTCTCGACGTACATCCGCTCGTCGGCCGATTTCAGGACTTCGTCCGCCGTCATGCCGCAGTGCGCCCAGCCGATGCCGAAGCTGGCGCCCACCCGGACGGCCCGGCCCTCGGCGCGGATCGGCTGGATGATCTCGTTGCGCAGGCGTACGGCGAGGTCCTGGGCGTCGGCCTTGCCGAGGCCGTTGGCGAGGATCACGAACTCGTCGCCGCCGAGCCGGGCCACCGTGTCGCCGTCGCGGACACCCCGGGTCAGGCGCCGGGCGACCTCGATGAGGACGGCGTCGCCCGCGTTGTGCCCGAACCGGTCGTTGATCGACTTGAAGCCGTCCAGGTCGCAGAAGAGGACGGCGAGCCCCTTGGCGCCGTCGTCGTGGCCTTCCTCGGGGGCGACGGTGTGGACGTGGTGGTCGAAGCCGTCGTACGCCTCCGCGCCCGGTGCGAAGTCGAAGCCGTGCGCGGTGGGGGTGTCGTAGGCGGGATGGCCGTAGGCCGCGTCCAGGGACTCCAGCGCGCCGGCGTGCGCCGGGCGGTGACACAGCCGGGCGGAGAGCCGGGAGCGCAGCTCGGCGGAGTTCGGCAGGCCGGTGAGGGAGTCGTGGGAGGCGCGGTGGGCGAGTTGCAGCTCGCGGCGCTTGCGCTCCTCGATGTCCTCGACGTGGGTGAGCAGGAAGCGGGGTCCGTCGGCGGCGTCGGCGACGACGGAGTTGCGCAGCGACACCCAGACGTAGCTGCCGTCGCGGCGGCCGAGGCGCAGCTCGGCGCGGCCGCCCTCGGCGGAGGTCCGCAGGAGGGTGCCGATGTCCTCGGGGTGGACAAGGTCGGAGAAGGAGTAGCGGCGCATCGCGGAGGCGGGGCGGCCCAGCAGGCGGCACAGGGCGTCGTTGGTGCGCAGGATGCGGCCGTGCTGGTCGCCTCCCATCTCGGCGATGGCCATGCCGGAGGGGGCGTACTCGAACGCCTGGCGGAAGGATTCCTCACTGGCCCGCAGCGCCTGCTGCTCGCGCTCCAGGCGGACCAGGGCGCGCTGCATGTTGGAGCGCAGCCGGGCGTTGCTGATCGCGATGGCGGCCTGGAAGGCGTACATCTGGAGGGCCTCGCGGCCCCAGGCGCCGGGCCGGCGGCCGTTGCGCGGCCGGTCCACGGAGATGACCCCGAGGAGTTCTCCGCTGCCGCCGCCCTGCACGCCGGGGGTGTACATCGGCGCGAACAGCCGGTCGGAGGGGTGCCACTCGTCCTCGAAGCGGGGCGCGGGGCCGTCGGTGTACCACTGCGGGACGTCGTCGTCGTCGAGGACCCAGCCCTCGGTGTGGGGTATGAACACCAGGTCGCCCCAGCGCTCGCCCATCGCGAGCCGCCGGTCCCAGGAGTCGCGGGAGCCGGCCCGGCCGGTGATCAGGGACTCGGCGGCGGAGTTGCCGGAGAACGCGGCGACGACGAGGTCGCCGTCGGGGCGGACTAGGTTCACGGCGGCCATCTCGTACCCGAGGGCGGTCACCGCGCCGTCGGCCACGGTCTGCAGTGTGTCCGCGAGGCTGCGGGCCGTGTTCATGTCGGCCATGACCTGGTGCAGCTGTCGCAGGGACGCAAGGCGGACGTACGGCTCCGACTCGGTCTCCATGCTCGCCCTCCCCCCGAGACCTCGCAGCGAATCAAGGGTTGTCTTCGGCGCTTCTCTTCGGCGCTGCCTCTACGGTGGTTCTCTCTTGGTCGTCCTACAGGTCCCCCGCCACTGAATCACAGCGCGCTGCCCACCCGGTACACAGGGTCAACAATTCCTGCCCCTTGTGACTCAAGTCACAGGGGAACGTGAACAATTGAGTGGAGTTTCCGCGTTTTCTCTGTGCGTTTACCGAACGCAATGTTTGTGGGTGTGCGCACATCATGCACGATCGGTGTCCGCGACTGGTCGCGCCCCGTCCGCCCCGGGTCCTAGGTCCCCCGGCCGGGCCACGGTTCGGCCGGAGGCCCGATGCCGGCCGTGCGGGGCGCCGACTAGCGTTTCCGGCGTGCTGAAGACCCCCACACCCACCGCCACCGCCGCTTCCGGGCATGCTGAGGGGGTGAGCAACGACGAGTTCCGGGCCGCGATGTCCCGGCTGGCCGACGGCGTCGTCCTGGTGACCGCGCAGGAACCGCCGCTGGACCCGGACGACCCCGGCGCGCCCGCCACGGAGGACGTCGGCATGACCGCGACCGCGTTCGTCTCGGTCTCCCTCGATCCGCCGTTGGTGCTGGTCAGCCTGCGTGAGGGGTCCCGCATGGACGACCTGCTCGCCGAGCAGCCGCTGTGGGCGGTCTCGGTCCTCACCGAGAACCAGCGGCACATCGCCGGCCGTTTCGCCATGAAGGGCCGCGTCAGCGACCGGCTGCTGTTCGCCGACATCCCGTACGCCCGGGGCGAGGTGTCCGGGGCCCCGCTGGTGGACGGCGCGCTGGCCACGCTGGAGTGCAGGACCGAGCAGCGGGTGACGGCGGGCGACCACACCCTCGTCATCGGCCGCGTCCTCACCGCGCACGCGCCGAGCGCCGACGGCGGTCCACTTCTCTATTTCCGGGGCCGTTACCGCCAGTTGGGCTGAATTCCGCAAGGCGACTCCCGTCGGGGCCGCAACGAATTCCGTCGCGAAATCGTGAACGGCGTCCTACGGTGCCGGGATGTCACCCCGTCTGGAAGAAATCACCCCACACAACTTCGACTCCACCCTTCGCATTCGCATCCACCCCGACCAGGAACACGCGGGTGCGGGCGCGCCGCCGAACGCGGGCTGGTGAGACCCGTTCACGCAGTTCCCCGCGCCCCTTGGGTAGGCAAGCTGCAGCGCCCTCCAGGGGCGCGGGGAACTGCGCGAACGGCCGGGACGCACCCGCACTCGACGACGGACCGAAGCCCCCTCCAGGGGCGCGGGGAACTGCACAAAAGGCCACAGCACGCCCGCACCGGACAACGAACCGGAGCCCCGAAGGGGCGCGGGGAACTGCGCGAACGGCCGGGACGCACCCGCACCCGGCGACGGCGAGGCACCGCCCCCCGGCGTCACCCCCAGCCGCGGCCCGACCGCCCCCGCTTCGTGTCCGAGCGCTGCTTCTTCTCGCGGAGCCGCCGCTCGTTGATCCCGCGAGGGATCCGTGTAGGCCGCCGCGGCTTGGGCGGCGGCGCAGTCGCCTCCGCGAGGAGGGATGCGAGGCGTACCGCCGCCGTCTCCCGGTTACGCCACTGCGAACGATGCTCGGAGGCCCGTACGACAAGCACCCCGTCGACCAGCCGCCCGGCCAGCCGCGCCAGCGCCCGCTCCTTCCACACCGCGGGCAGCGCCCCCGTGTTCGCCAGGTCGAAGCGCAGCTCCGCCTGGGAGTCGCTGGTGTTCACGTGCTGGCCCCCCGGACCGGAGGACCGCGAGAAACGCCAGACCAGCTCGGCCTCGGGCAGTGAGACGGAGCCGCGGATGACGTAGGGACCGGACATGTGTCCCATGTTCCCGGCCCGCCCCCGCCCACGTCACCCGGTTTTCCCCGCCCCCCGCCGACAGGCCCCGCCGCCCGGGCATCGCGGGGTAAAAAAGGTAAAGCCATCCGGAACCACCGGGACCCCCCTCGACGTTCTTCCGGGTGACGGTAGCTTCGTCGGCACAGATCTCTCTGTCTTAAGGAAGGACTCCCCCATGGCTGTAAGCCTGTCCAAGGGTGGCAACGTCTCGCTGACCAAGGAGGCTCCGGGCCTGACCGCCGTCACCGTGGGCCTCGGCTGGGACGTCCGCACCACCACCGGCACGGACTTCGACCTGGACGCCTCGGCCATCGCGGTGAACGGCGAGGGCAAGGTGTACTCGGACGGCCACTTCGTCTTCTTCAACAACAAGCAGACGCCGGACAACACCATCGTCCACACCGGCGACAACCGCACGGGCGAGGGCGCGGGCGACGACGAGGCGATCAACGTGAACCTGGCCGGTCTGCCGGCCGACATCGACAAGGTCGTCTTCCCGGTCTCCATCTACGACGCCGAGAACCGCGGCCAGAACTTCGGCCAGGTCCGCAACGCCTACATCCGCATCCTGAACCAGGCCGGCGGCGCCGAGATCGCCCGCTACGACCTGTCGGAGGACGCGGCCACCGAGACGGCCATGGTCTTCGGCGAGCTGTACCGCAACGGCGCGGAGTGGAAGTTCCGCGCGGTCGGCCAGGGCTACGCGTCCGGCCTGGTGGGCATCGCCCAGGACTTCGGCGTCAACGTCTGAGACACCTGCCGGCGCAGGAAAGGCTCCCCGGGCCCGGCTCGGGGAGCCTTCGCTCACACGCGCGGGAAGCGCGCCTGGAGGGTCCAGATCGCCGGGTTCTCCGACAGGTCCTCGTGCAGGTCGGTCAGGTCCGCGAGGAGGTCGTGCAGGAAGTCGCGGGCCTCGCGGCGCAGTTCGGTGTGGGAGAAGGTGAGCGGGGACTCCTCGGCCGGCTGCCAGTCGACGGTGATGTCGACCCAGCCGAACCTGCGCTCGAACAGCATGCGGTCGGTGGACTCGGTGAAGTCCAGTTCCGCCCGCTGCGGCCGGGAGGCGCGGGAGCCCATCGGGTCCCGGTCCAGGTGTTCCACGATGTCGCACAGCGCCCACGCGAAGTCCAGCACCGGCACCCATCCCCAGGCTGTGGACAACTCCCGGTCGGCCTCGGTGTCGGCGAGGTAGACGTCCCCGCTGAACAGGTCGTGCCGCAGCGTGTGGACGTCCGCGCGCCGGTAGTCCGTCTGCGGCGGGTCCGGGAAGCGGTTGGAGAGGGCGTAGCCGATGTCGAGCACGCAGAGATGGTGCCACGGCCGTAGCGAGCTCGGCTCCCGCCCCGGCCCGCCCTAAGATCACTGACATGTCCAGACCCACCCGTCGGCTCCCCGCCCGCCTCGCCGTCGTCCTGGCCCTCGCCCTCACCGGCACCGCGTGCGGCGGCAGCAGAGGCGGGGGTGGTGTGGTGCACGGCACGCCCGGCAGCGCGGGCGTCCACGACCCGTACTTCCCGAAGGCCGGCAACGGCGGCTACGACGTCTCGCACTACGCCCTCACCCTGGACTACACCCCGGACACGCGCCGTCTGACCGGCAGGGCCGTCATCACCGCCCGCGCCACCCAGGACCTGTCCGCCTTCGACCTGGACCTCGCCGGTCTGCACGTCGACTCGGTCACCGTGGAGGGCCAAAAGGCCGCCTTCAGCCGGGCCGGCCAGGAACTCACCGTCCGCCCGCACGACGCCCTCGCCAAGGGCGAGACGTACCGTACGACCGTCCGCTACTCCGGCACCCCGCGCACCCTCACCGACCCGGACGGCTCCGAGGAGGGCTGGCTGCCCACGGCCGACGGCGCCGTCGGCCTCGGTGAGCCGGTCGGCTCCATGGCCTGGTTCCCGTGCGACAACCACCCCTCGGACAAGGCGACGTACGACCTCACGGTCACCGTGCCGGAGGGTCTCCAGGCGGTGTCCAACGGGGAGTTGACCGAGCAGCACACGGCGCACGGCCGTACGGCGTACACCTGGCACACCCCGCAGCCGATGGCGAGCTACCTCGCCACGGTAGACATCGGTCACTTCACGATCACCCGCACCACCGGCCCGCACGGCCTGCCGATCGTCAGCGCCGTCGACCCGACGGAGGCCGAGGCGGGCAAGAAGGCGGTGGCGAAGATCGCGGACGTCATCGGCTGGGAGGAGTACAACTTCGGGCCGTTCCCGTTCTCCTCCACCGGCGCGATCATCGACCGCCCGCACGACTCGGGGTTCGCGCTGGAGACCCAGAACCGCCCGTTCTTCCACGGCGCCCCCGACACCGCCCACCTCGTGCACGAACTCGCCCACGAGTGGTACGGCGACTCGGTCACGCCGAAGAGCTGGCGGGACATGTGGCTCAACGAGGGCTTCGCGACCTACGCGGAGTGGCTGTACGACGAGGACCACGGCGGCGACACAGCCCAGCAGATCTTCATGGACTACTACAAGGGCGACGACGAGTCCATCTGGGCGTTCCCGCCCGCGAAGCCGTCGAGCGCGGCCCACATCTCCGACAGCCCGGTCTACGAGCGCGGCGCGATGGTCCTGCACAAGATCCGGCAGAAGGTCGGCGACGACACGTTCTACGACATCATCCAGGGCTGGGCGGCCGCCCACCGGCACGGCACGGCGAGCACGGCCGACTTCACCGCGTACGTCGAGAAGGCGGCCCCCGGCAAGGACTTCAAGGAGATCTGGAAGGACTGGCTGTACGGCGACGGAAAGCCGGACCACCCGTAGGAACGGGCGCCCCGGCTTTCCTGAGTGCTGTCTGCGGTTACTTCACGTTGACGGCGGTCCAGGCCGCCGCCACCGCCTTGTACTCGGCGCTGCCCGACCCGTACAGGTCGGCCGCGGCCTGCAGGGTGCCGGTGCGGGCGTCCGCGTAGTTCGTGGTCGAGGTGAAGTACGTGGTCAGGGCCTTGTACCAGATCTGTACGGCCTTGTCCCGGCCGATGCCGGTGACCGTGGACCCGTTGTACGTCGGCGAGTTGTAGCTGACGCCATTGATGGTCTTCGCGCCGCTGCCCTCGGACAGCAGGTAGAAGAAGTGGTTGGCGACGCCGGAGGAGTAGTGGACGTCGAGGCGGCCGACCTTGCGCGACCAGTAGTCGGCGGAGCCGCCGTCCTTGCTGGGCTTGTCCATGTAGCGCAGCGGGGTGCCGTCGCCGTTGATGTCGATCTTCTCGCCGATCAG
>NZ_JBEYVS010000018.1:50768-150403 GCF_040644095.1 Streptomyces sp. NPDC047028 | reverse complement strand
CCGCGATCAGGCGGTCGCCGTTGAGGTCGGCCGCGTACACGGTGCCGGTGCGCTCGTTCACGGCGAGCCCGGCCGGGCCGGCGCCCTCGACGGTGCGCAGTTCCCCGCGCCCCTTCGGGCGCGGGGAACTGCGGTCGATCGCGGGGCACAGCGAAGACCTACGAGACGGGTTCCCTTCGCCGGTATGGGCCGGATCAGGTTCTGGGGGTCGCCCTCCGGCTTTGCGGCCGCCTTCGGGCCTCTCAGCCCTACCGTCGCTGTCGGCCCCGGCGGATGCCTGTGCGTCTCGCCGAAGTCGGCTACTCCGGTCGGACTCCCTCACTCGTCTCGTAGGCTGATTACAGGATAGAACGCGCAAGCCAGTTCGGAACCCCTCAGAACTGTGTTTTTTGGGGAATTCCGGACCCGGTCGCACCCTCACTCCTCGGGCGGGAACACCGGCTCCCCGCTGCCGGTGAGGGTGAGCGCGATGGCCTCGACCGGGCAGCCCTCGGCCGCCGCGAGGACCTGTTCCCTCGCGTCCGTGTCGGGCTCGACGGGGTGGGACTGGCGGGCTGAGTCGAGCCGGAAGCCGCCGGGGGCGTGGTGGACGCACTGGGCGGAGCCGATGCAGACGGACCGGTCCACCTCGACGTGCCAGCGGTCGCCCATCCCTACGCCCCCGCCGGCAGGTGGATCATCTTGTGTTCGAGGTACTCGCCGTACCCCTCGGGCCCGAACTCCCGCCCCAGACCGGAGTTCTTGTAGCCGCCGAAGGGTCCGAGCATGTCCAGGCTGAAGGTGTTGACGGAGTAGGTGCCGGTGCGGACCTGCCGGGCGATCTCGACGCCGCGCTCGACGTCGGAGGTCCAGACGCTGCCGGACAGGCCGTAGTCGGAGTCGTTGGCGATCCGCAGCGCGTCGCGCTCGTCGCCGTACGGCAGCAGGCAGATGACCGGGCCGAAGATCTCCTCGCGGGCGACGCGCATGGAGTTGTCGACGTCACCGAAGAGTGTCGGCTCGACGTACCAGCCGCGCTCCAGTCCGGCCGGGCGGCCGCCGCCGGTGAGGATCTTGGCGCCCTCCTCCTGGCCGATCCGGATGTAGTCGAGGTTGCGCCGCTGCTGCCGCTCGGCGACCAGCGGGCCGACCTGGGTGGCGGGGTCGAGCGGGTCGCCGACCTTGAGCGCACCGGCCGCCTGGGCGAGGGCGTCCGCGAACTCGTCGTAACGGGAGCGCGGGACGAGGATGCGGGTCTGGGCGACACAGGCCTGCCCGTTGTTCATCCAGGCCGCCGGGACGATGCCGGCGACCGCGGTCGCGGTGTCCGCGTCCGGCAGGACGACCGCGGCCGACTTGCCGCCCAACTCCAGCGTGACCCGGGTGAGGTTACGGGCGGCTACCTCCATCACGCGCTTGCCGGCCGCGACCGAGCCGGTGAAGGACACCTTGTCGACGCCGGGGTGTCCGACCAGGTACTCGCTGACCTCGCGGTCGGCGGGCAGGATCGACAGCACGCCCTCGGGCAGCCCGGCCTCGCGCGCGATCTCCCCGAGCAGGTAGGCGTCGAGCGGGGATTCCGGGGACGGTTTCAGTACGACCGTACAGCCGGCCAGCAGCGCGGGGGCGAGCTTGGCGGCGGCGACGAACTGCGGCACGTTCCAGGGGACCACGGCGGCGACCACCCCGACCGGCTCGCGCCGGACCAGGATCGGCCCGAGGACGCCGTCGCGCCGCTCCTCGTGGGGGACGTCCCGGGCGACCCTGATCGCCGAGTCCCACACCATCATCGCGCCGAGCGCCTGGGCGAGGACGCTCCAGGAGTACGGGGAGCCGTTCTCGGCGGAGATGACCCGGGCGATCTCCTCGTGCCGGGCGGCGATGCCGTCCTTGATCCGGGTGACGACCTCGATCCGCTCGTCCAGGCTCGCCCGCGGCCAGGGCCCCTCGTCGAAGGCGCGGCGCGCCACGGCCACGGCCCGGTCCACGTCCGCCCGGGAGGCGTGCGGCACCCGGCCGATGACCTCCTCGGTGTGCGGCGAGACGACCTCGATGACGTCCGTGCCCAGGGGGTCCGTCAACTCCCCGCCGATGAACAGCTGTCCGTGTTCCACGAGCTGGGTCATGACCGCCCCGCCTCCCGCCGTACGGCTTCTGACACGATGTCAGAACTGATATCAGTTCTAGTTCCAGGAGTCCACGGACAGGACGAGAATGCCGCTGAACAGCGGTTTCCCCGGGGGCCGGTGACATTGCGGACCGGGTGGGGGCCGTGCTGCCACCGCTCAGCGGGAGGCGGGGCCCCGACGGTCGTCGAGGACGTCCGCGGCCGCCGCGCGAAGGCCCTTCACCGCCTCGTACAGCAGGTGCTCCCGCTCGGCGGCGAGCGCGGTGTCCGCCTCCTTCCGGGAGGCGTCGCCCGCGCGGGCGTCACGCACCATGCGCCGCACGACCTCGGCCAGGCCCTCGGCCGCGTGCACCGCGCGGTGCAGCGCCTTCCGCCACCGGCTGCGGGCCTTCGAGCACGACGGACTCCGCGGCCCGGTGCACGGCACGGGCCTGGGCGCGGAAACGCTCCGTCCGCTCGTCGACCTCCCCCGTGTCCGGCCGGTCCGCGCGCAGCGCTTCACGCACCGCGTCCAGGGCGACGTCCCGGTCGTACACCGCGGTCAGGTACTCCACGTAGGCGTCCCGGCGGTGCCGGCGGCGCCACTGCGCGAACTGCGAGCGCGCCGCCGCGCGACCGGTGACCATCGCGGAGCCGACGGTGGCGAGCGATCCCACGGCGGCACCGAGCAGCGCGGCCAGTCCAGCGCCCATGGGGCCATGCTGCCGAGGCCGGGGGCCCGGCCGGACCGGCATCCCAGGAGGCGGGCATGCACAGGCCGCTTCAACGCCCGCAGGAACCGGTCGACTTGGGCATCCATTGGAACCAGTTCTAGTTATAGTGGCGGTGGCCGCGTGAGGCGTGGGTGGCACGGTGGTGTCCGGCACGGCGTGGGGCGGAGGGCTGATGACGGGGACGAGGACGTTCGATCACGGCGGGGGGGTGCGGTCCGTCCAGGTGCCCATCCCGGACAACCCGCTCGGCCACACACTCGTGTACGTCGTGGATACCGACCGGGGTCCCGTACTGGTGGACACCGGGTGGGACGACCCGGCGTCCTGGGACGCGCTGTCGGCCGGGCTGGCGGACTGCGGTTCGGGGGTCCAGGAGGTGTACGGGGTGGTCATCACCCACCACCACCCCGACCACCACGGCCTGTCGGCGCGGGTGCGGGAGGCCTCGGGGGCGTGGATCGCGCTGCACGCGGCCGACGCGGCGATCGTGCGGCGGACGCGGGAGACGCGGGCCGAGCGCTGGTTCACCTACATGGCGGCCAAGCTCACCGCGGCCGGCGCACCCGAGGAGCACATCGCCCCGCTCCGCTCCCCGCGCAGGCGCACCACCCTGCCCGGCCTCGCCCCCGCCCTGCCGGACCGGGAGATCGTCCCCGGCGACCTCCTCGACCTGCCCGGCCGCCGCCTGCGCGCGATCTGGACCCCGGGCCACACCCCCGGCCACGTCTGCCTGCACCTGGAGGAGCGGCACCCCGCCCGACTGCCGGGCCACGGACGCCTGTTCTCCGGCGACCACCTCCTCCCGGAGATCACCCCGCACATCGGCCTGTACGAGGACCCGGACGACGCGACGGTCACCGACCCCCTCGGCGACTACCTCGACTCCCTCGAACGCGTCGCCCGCCTCTCCCCCGCCGAGGTGCTCCCGGCCCACCAGTACGCCTTCAGCGACGCGCCGGCACGCGTACGGCAGCTTCTCGCCCACCACGAGGACCGGCTCACCGCCCTGCTGGCCCTGCTCTCCACTCCGCACACCCCCTGGCAACTCGCCGAGCGCATGCGGTGGAACCGCCCCTGGGACGACATCCCCTACGGCTCCCGGAACATCGCGGTCTCCGAGGCCGAGGCCCACGTGCGGCACCTGGTGAAACAGGGCCGGGCCGAGCCGGTCGCAGGCAGCGAGCCGGTGAGCTACGTGGCCGTGTGAACCGGGCGGCCTTACCGACCCGGCGGACGGGCGGTGGGCGTCAGGCGGAGGCCGAGGCCGCGGGGTGGGGCGGGTTCACCGTGTGCTCGGCCGTGATGATCATCTCAGCCAGGTCGGCGAGGGTGGTGAGCTGGCGGGCGTTCATCTGCGGCGCCCGGGCGGCGAGCCGGACGAGGCCGCACTCGCGCAGGCGGAGGAGCGGATCCGCCTCGGCCTCCAGGGACTGCAGGACCGGCTGCAACGCCTCGTGCAGCGCCTCCTGTTCGTCCGCGGTGAAGAAGCCGGCCGACAGGCCGAAGTACCTGCGCAGCCGGTCGGCGTGTTCCAGGCTCGGCATGCCGCTCTTGCGCCACTCGCTCAGCCACTGCCGGCTGGTCCCGGCGATCCTGGCCAGTTCGTCCAGCGAGTAGCGCTTGCCGTCGGGACGGCGCCGGGTCTCCCGGATGAAGTCCAGCCGCTGCCGCACCCGTTCGGCCAGTCCCACCTCCGGTGCGCGGCCGCCCCCGAGCAGGTCGACGACGACGCCGACGGGGATGCCGGTCCGGTGCGAGAGGTCGGACACGTCCAGGGCCTCCGGCAGCCGTCCGGGCCGCCCGGTCAGCTCGCCGAGCCGGTCCAGCACGTCGGCCAGCGGGGCGTAGGCGTCACTCACCGAGGTCCCCCCTGGGCGCGTCGTCCGTTCCGTGACTCAAGTGGACGCGAGGCTACCCGGTCCCTCGCCGCGTCACCAGAGAGGCAACACCCCCTGCGCAAGAAGGCAGCAATCGTTGACAGTTGAGGGTGCGGTGGGTGAGGATCACGGCACAGAGAGCAAGATTGATCTGACCCGCCCCGGGTGCCGCCTATGGGGGAGCGGCACCCGGGGTGTATCTCTGTTCGGCTTCTCCCACACGAAGGTGAGGCGCCGATGCCGTCGCCCCTGCTGCTCCTCGGGGCCGGACGTCAGGCCGCGTACGGCGAGTTCCCGCTGGCGCGGATCGCCGCCGTACACCCGGTCGTACTGGTGGGCGCGGCCCCGCCCGCGTGGGCGATCCCCCTCCTGGCCGGTCATCTCGTGGCCGACCCCGACCGGGAGGCGGACACGGCCGCTGTGGTGGCGCGGTTCGCGGCCCGGCACCGGGTCGCCGGGGTCCTGACCTGGTCGCGGGAACACCTGGTCACCGCCGCGCGCCTCGCCGGGCAACTGGGGCTGCCGGGCCTGCCGTACGAGACGGCGACGGCCTGCGCCGACCCGGCCGCGCTGCGCACGCTGCTCGCCCGGCACGGGGTGCCGCCGGCCGGCCGCGACGACCAGGAGGGACCACTGGTCGCCGCCGAGGCCGTCGTCCACGACGAGGACGTCCACATCGTCGCGATCACCCGTACGACCTTGGGGCCGCCGCCCGCACGGCAGCCGCTGCGGCACATCGTGTACGCCCACGACGGCCTGCTGCACAACCCGTTCCTGCGGCAGGCCGTGGAGCGCACCGGCCGGGCACTGGGCCTCACCCACGGTGTCCTGCACGTCGAGCTCCGGGTCACGCCGCGCGGCCCCCGCGTCATCGGTGCCGCCCCGTGCCTGCCCGGCGACCTGATCCCGCTGCTGGTCGAGCGGGCCACCGGCGTCGACCTCGCGCGGGCGGCGGCCGCCGTCGCCACGGGCGGTGCGCCGGACGTGTCCCTGACCCGGCAACGGGCCGCGGCGATCCAGTTCGCCTACCCGGCGGCCACCGGCCGGCTGACCCACCTGGCGCTGGCCCCGGCCGCCGCGCAGGAGCCGTCCGCCGAGCGGATGGTGCTCAGCCGGCAGCCGGGCGGGCTGGTGCGGGCGGCGTCGCACGCCGACGCGAGTGACCGGCTGGCGCACTGGGTGGTGGTGGGGGCGGATCCCGGTGAGTGCGAGGGGGGGTTGCGGGGGTTGGCGGTTCATCTGAGCGCTGCTGTTTCGCCGCCGAGTCGGACGTTCGCGGCGTGACGCTCCGCTGAGGTTGGGTTCGTTCTTGACTGCGGCGCCGTCGTGGCTTGTCGCGCCCACGTGGCGGAGCCGCATATCGATGCAGCCCCGCGCCCCTTTGGGGGCGCTCCCCGACCGCGTGTCTAGAACTTCGCCCGGGATCTGATCAACTCCTCTGCTGGACCGAGCAGTTCGAGTTCTCGCGGGCTCATCGTCGGGTTGGCTGCTCGGCGGTTGCGGGCCTCGGTCAGGACGGGCTCTGTGAGGTCGGAGGGGTCTCTCAGCAAGGACGTGAGGGTGGTGTGGGCCGGGGCGGTGAGGGGGGTGTCGTCCACCGCTACCTGGGCCAGGATGATCGCGGACATGGCCCAGTCCAGGCCGGGTGGGCCGTCCTCGGTGTTGGACCAGTCGATGACGCGGGGGCCGTCGGCCGTGAGGATCACGTTGTCCGGGTGGAGGTCGAGGTGCAGGACCCGTGCGGCCGGATCGTCCGGGTTCCGGCCCGGCAGCGCGTGCAGTTGGCGCAGCAGCCGGGCGAGCAGCGTACCCGCCTCGTCCGGGCCGATCCCGCCGGAGGTGAGGGCGGCGAGCATCGTCGGCCCGGACAGCCGCTCCAGGACCAGGTCGGTGCGGGACGCGGAAGGCCGTACGCGGGGCACCGGATAGCCGTGCTCGCGCACGTACGCCATCACCGCACCCTCTGCGGCCGCGTCCCCCCACCCGCCCCGGTCGCGGCGCAGCACCCACGCGTCGTCTATCTCGTACACGTCCGCCGAGCGGCCCGAGCCGAGCAGTCTCCCCGTCGTCGTCATGGCCGTGACCCTAGTCACCGGGCGGCTGTGCCCACAGCCACTCCTCGAGGTCCGTTCGGCTGCCGGTAAAGTGGCGGCGTCGTCATCACACTCGTACGGGGGGAAGCCGGTGCAATTCCGGCGCTGACCCGCAACCGTGAACCGTCCCCCGGGCGGTGAGCCGGACTGCCTCGTACGGGATTTTGACCGGCTCACGTGCGTCGGCGTTCCGCCGCGCACGGCACCGTCGAGGTTCACGGAGCCGAGCCGCCCGGGGTGTTCCCGTGCGCTGCCCGGCTCTCCGAGGAGAGGCAGTCGCCGATCATGTACGTCCGCCGCAGTGCCGCGGTCCTCGCCGCCGTGGGCGTGATCGCCGCGGCCGGGTCCGCCGCGCCCGCCCTGGCCGCGGGTCCGTCCCCGTCCGCGTCGCCGAAGGTGACGGTCCCGTCCGGCCTGTACGGCACCACCGACCCGACGTACGACGGTGTCTGGCGCCAGTCGCTCACCCTGCTCGCCCAGGACACGCTCGGCTACCGGCCCGCGACCGCGGCCGTCGGCTGGCTCGCGGGGCAGCAGTGCGCGAACGGCGCGTTCGCCGCGTTCCGCGCGGACCCCGGCAAGGCGTGTGACGCCAAGGTGATGGTGGACACCAACAGCACCGCCGTCGCCGTACAGGCGCTCAAGGCGACCGGCGGGCACGGGGCGGCCGTCGAGAAGGCGGCCGGCTGGCTGAAGTCGGTGCAGAACAAGGACGGCGGCTGGGGGTACACGCCCGGCGGGCCCAGTGACGCCAACTCCACGTCCGTCGTCATCGGCGCGCTCGCCGCGGCCGGAGAGGACCCGGGGCAGGTGCGGGCGGGCGGCAAGTCGCCGTACGACCTGCTGGCCACGTTCGCCCTCCCCTGCGAGGGGAAGGGCGGCGGCGCCCTCGCCTACCAGCCCAAGAAGGGCAAGCTCACCGCCAACGCGGACGCCACGGCCGCGGGTGTCGTCGGCGCGCTGGGCAAGGGCTTCGCGGTGAAGGCCGGGGCCGACCGGGGCAAGGCTCCCGCCTGCGCCTCCGGGAAGCCGGCCCCGGCTCGGACCGCGGACAACGGCGCCGCGTACCTCGCGGACGCCGTCGCCAAGACCGGCCACCTCGTTTCGGCCCTGCCCGGCGCCACGGACCAGCCGGACTTCGGCAACACGGCGGACACGGTCGTGGCGCTCGCCGCGGACGGCTACGTCGCGCAGGCCAAGAAGCCGTACGCCTGGCTGGAGAAGAACGCCGGCGCCTGGGCGAAGCAGAGCGGTCCGGCCGCCTACGCCCAGCTGATCCTGACCGCGCACGCGGTCGGCGCCGACCCGGCGGACTTCGGGGGCACGGACCTGGTGAGCGCGCTGAACTCGTCGGGGCCCGCTCCGTGGAAGCAGGCGGCCGCGTCGTCGCACGCCGACGAGAAGAAGAAGTCGGACGACGGTTCCGGCAACAGCGTGTGGTGGATCGTCGGCGTCGGGCTCGTCGGAGGGATCGGCGTGGGCTTCCTGATGAGCGCCCGCCGGAAGCAGCGGCAGCTGTGACCGCCGTCCGCCGTGCCGGGGCCCTGCTGGTCGCCGCGCTGGTGCTGGTCGCCGGCGCGGCGGCCGAGGCGCGGGCCGCGGGCTACCGCTACTGGTCGTTCTGGGAGCGCGCCGACGGGCACTGGACCTATGCCACCGAGGGTCCGTCGACCGCACGCCCCGAGGACGGCGCCGTCGAGGGGTTCCGCTTCGCGGTGAGCCCGGACTCGGCGAGCGCGGTGCGCCCGCGCGGCGCGGCGGACTTCGGGACGATCTGCGCGGGGACGCCCGCCAAGCCGGGGACGAAGCGGGTGGCGTTCGTGCTGGACTTCGGTACGGCCGCGGACGCGCCGTCCGGTGAGCGGCCGCCGCGGGGACGTACCGCGTGCGCGCGGGTGTCCGGCGACGCCACGGCGGCGGAGGCGCTGGCTGCCGTGGCCAAGCCGCTGCGGTACGACACCAACGCCCTGCTGTGCGCGATCGCCGGGTACCCGGCGAAGGGGTGCGGGGAGCAGGTCGCCGCGGGGGACTCTCGTACGACCCCGGCCGCGGGTCACTCGTCCGGCGGACCTTCACTGGGGTTGCCGATCGGCGTCGGAGTGGTCGCCCTGCTCGCGGGCGCGGGGGTGTGGCAGGCACGACGGCGGCGACGCGATGCCGCCTGAGCCCGCACCGGATGCGACCGACCCCGCAGTTCCCCGCGCCCCTGGGGAGGTGACGTCCGCCCTCGGGCGCGGGTCCGCGGGGGCTGAGCGCGCAGTTCCCCGCGCCCCTTCGGAGCACTCCCCGGCCGAGGGCAGCCGCGCCCCTGAGGAGATCACGTCCGCCGTCGAGCGCGAGTCCGTCGGGACTGAGCGCGCAGTTCCCCGCGCCCCTTCGGGGCGCTTTGTAGCCGCGGGCAGGCGTGCCGCTCGGGGCCGCACGGGTGGGCGCGGCGGCACCCTGCGAGCGCCGGTGAGCATAGCGACTCCCGGGTCACGCCGGCGCGCCGCGCAGCTCCATCCCGGGGCCTGGTGGCTCTGGTCCCTCGGGCTCGGGACCGCCGCCACC
Organism: Streptomyces sp. NPDC047028; assembly: GCF_040644095.1. NCBI lineage: Bacteria > Bacillati > Actinomycetota > Actinomycetes > Kitasatosporales > Streptomycetaceae > Streptomyces > Streptomyces sp. NPDC047028. The sequence continues at coordinate 141,063 of NZ_JBEYVS010000018.1, read as the reverse complement.
CGTACCACCAACCCGCTGCTCCTCGCCCTCCTCATAGCCACCGCGGGCTACGTCGTGGCGGCGCACCGCACCCCGAACTCCCCCACCGCCTACACCGCGTTCGCGAAACTCGCCCTCGCCGTGCTCCTCATCCGCCTCCTCTTCGCCACCGCCCTCGGCTCCCCCATCCCCGGCACGCACCCTCTCCTCACACTCCCCGAAGTCCCCCTCCCCCACTGGGCGCAGGGCATCCGCCTCGGCGGCGAGGTCACCGCCGAGGCGCTCCTCTTCGCCGCCTACGACGGCCTCCGCCTCGCCGCCCTCCTGATCTGTGTCGGCGCCGCGAACGCCCTCGCCAACCCGGCCCGCCTCCTGAAGTCCCTCCCCGGCGCCCTGTACGAGACCGGCGTGGCCGTCGTCGTCGCGCTCACCTTCGCCCCGCACCTCATCGCCGACGTCCAGCGGCTGCGCGCCGCCCGCCGGCTGCGCGGCCGGCCGGACCGGGGCCTCAGGGGCCTGCTCCAGGTCGGGCTGCCGGTCCTGGAGGGCGCGCTGGAGCGCTCGGTCGCGCTGGCCGCCGCGATGGACGCCCGGGGTTACGGCCGTACCGCCGAGGTCCCCGCCCCGGTGCGCCGTACGACGGCCGCCCTCACCCTCGGCGGCCTGATCGGCGTGTGCGCGGGCACGTACGGACTGCTCACCGCGGCGGGCGGCACGTACGGCGTCCCGGTGCTGCTGGCCGGGGTCGTAGCCGCGCTCGCGGGGCTGCGTCTCGGCGGCCGGCGCTCCCCGCGCACCCGGTACCGGCCCGACCGGTGGGACGCGCGCGCCTGGCTGGTGGCCGGCTCGGGCGCCGCCGTCGCCGCGGCTCTCACGCTCGCCTCGGTGCGGGACCCGGAGGCGCTGCACCCCGGTGTCGTACCGCTCGTCGCGCCGACGCTGCCACTGTGGCCGGCCGCGGCCGTGCTGCTGGGCCTGCTGCCCGCGTTCATCGTTCCCGCCAGGTCCCCCGAGGAGCCGTCGTGATCCGGTTCGAGGATGTCAGCGTCACGTACGAGGGGTCGGCCGAACCGGCTGTCAGCGGCGTGGACTTCGAGGTGCCGGAGGGTGAACTCGTGCTGCTCGTCGGCCCGTCGGGAGTCGGCAAGTCGACGGTGCTGGGCGCGGTCAGCGGTCTGGTCCCGCACTTCACCGGCGGCACCCTGAGCGGCCGCGTCACGGTGGCCGGCCGGGACACCCGCACCCACAAGCCGCGCGAACTCGCCGACGTGGTGGGCACGGTGGGCCAGGATCCGCTCGCGCACTTCGTGACGGACGTGGTGGAGGACGAACTCGCCTACGGCATGGAGTCGTTGGGGCTCGCCCCGGCCGTGATGCGGCGCCGCGTGGAGGAGACCCTGGACCTGCTGGGGCTGGCCGGCCTGCGGGACCGTCCCATCGCCACGCTCTCCGGCGGCCAGCGGCAGCGGGTCGCGATCGGCTCGGTCCTCACCCCGCACCCCCGGGTGCTGGTCCTCGACGAGCCGACCTCCGCGCTCGACCCGGCCGCCGCGGAGGAGGTGCTCGCCGTGCTGCAGCGCCTGGTGCACGACCTGGGTACGACCGTGCTGCTGGCCGAGCACCGGCTGGAGCGCGTGATCCAGTACGCCGACCGGGTCGCCCTGCTGCCCGCCCGCGGCGCCGCGCCGCTGCTCGGCACCCCGGCCGAGGTGATGGCCGTGTCACCGGTGTACCCGCCGGTGGTCGACCTCGGCCGGCTGGCGGGCTGGTCCCCCCTCCCCCTGACGGTCCGCGACGCCCGCCGCCGCGCGACCCCCCTGCGCGACCGCCTGGCCACCCTGCCTCCACCTCACATCACACCGGCCGGAGGCGCCGCCATACCCCCGGCCGCGCCCCCGGTCCCGGACGGGCCCTCCGCCGAGCGGCCCCGCACAAAGGGCCTCTTCCGGCGGCGTCCCTCCACTGTCGCCGCCCCGCTCACCCCCTGTGTCGCCGAAGTCTCCGCCCTCGCCGTCCGCCGGGGGCGGGTCATCGCGCTGCGGCACGTCGATCTCGCCGTCGCCCCCGGCGAGACGGTCGCCCTCATGGGGCGCAACGGGGCCGGGAAGTCCACGCTGCTCGGCTCGCTGGTCGGGCTGGTGGAGCCGAGCGCCGGCAGTGTGCGCGTCGGCGGGGCCGTACCGCATCGGACCGCTCCCCGGGACCTCGTACGCCGGGTCGGGCTCGTCCCGCAGGAGCCGCGCGACCTGCTGTACGCCGACACCGTGGGCGCCGAGTGCGCGGCGGCCGACCGGGACGCGGGGGCGGAGCCGGGCACGTGCCGGGCCCTGGTGTCCGAACTGCTGCCCGGCATCACCGACGACACCCACCCCCGCGACCTCTCCGAGGGCCAGCGGCTCGCCCTGGCCCTGGCCGTCGTGCTGGCCGCCCGCCCGCCCCTGCTCCTGCTGGACGAGCCGACCCGGGGGCTGGACTACGCGGCCAAGGCGCGGCTGGTGGGCGTGCTGCGCGCGCTGGCCGCCGAGGGGCACGCGCTCGTGCTGGCCACGCACGACGTGGAGCTGGCCGCCGAGATCGCCCACCGGGTCGTCCTGCTCGCCGAGGGCGAGGTGATCGCCGACGGCCCGACGGCCGACGTCGTGGTCTCCTCCCCGTCCTTCGCCCCGCAGGTCACCAAGATCCTCGCCCCGCAGGAATGGCTCACGGTGGCCCAGGTACGGGAGGCACTGGCATGAATCCCCCCAGGCTCCGAGCCGCCCGCCCCGTTCCCCTCGGCCCCCGTTCCCTCGCCGCCCTGGTGCTCGTCTCGGCCGTCGGCGTCGTCGCCTTCTTCTGGCCGTTCCTCGCGCCGCCCAGCTCGCGGCTGAGCGCGCATGCCCAGGACGCGCCCTGGCTGTTCGCGGGGCTGCTGGTGCTGCTGGTCGCGGTCGTCGCGGCGACGATCTCCGAGTCGGGGCTGGGGCCGAAGGCCGTCGCGATGCTGGGCGTGCTCGCCGCGACCGGTGCCGCGCTGCGGCCGATCGGCGCGGGCACCGCCGGCATCGAGCCGATGTTCTTCCTGATGGTGCTCAGCGGCCGCGTGCTGGGCCCCGGCTTCGGCTTCGTCCTCGGCTCGCTGACGATGTTCGCGTCCGCCCTGCTCACCGGCGGGGTGGGGCCCTGGATGCCGTTCCAGATGCTGGCGATGGGCTGGTTCACGATGGGCGCCGGGCTGCTCCCGGGCCGCTCCCGTGTGCGCGGCCGGACGGAGCTGCTCCTGCTGGCGGCGTACGGCTTCCTCGCGGCCTTCGCCTACGGCACGCTGATGAACCTGTCCGGCTGGCCCTTCATGGGCGCGCTGGCCTCGAACATCGCCTTCGACCCGCATGCCGCGGTGGCCGCCAACCTGTCCCGGTTCGTCGCCTACTGCCTGGCCACCTCCCTCGGCTGGGACCTGGGCCGGGCCCTGTGCACGGTCGTGCTCACCCTCGCCCTCGGCCCGGCGGTGCTGCGCGCGCTGCGCCGGGCCACCCGGCGGGCCGCTTTCGAGACCGCGGTCACATTCGACGCACCCGCTGCGTGAGGGCTCGTAACCGGCCGGTCAGCAACGCGGTGAACCACCCCACATGACGCAGGTCACCTACGACCCGGGGCCGTAGTCCTAAATGTCCGATACATCCTTTCGTGCACCCTTGCTGACCTGCACATTGAGAGCCACGCCACACGACCGACGATTCCCGTCGATCCGGCCACAACTAGTAAAAGGGGTCATTGCGGACCCGGTTCCGGCCTGCTTCTCTGGACGACGTCGCCAGGCGCCACGAGCCCTCACGGGCCGCGGCGCCGACGTATGCGGCCACCGCACGACGCGGGGGTCACGGCATACGGGCGATCCACCGTCCCCGACGCAAGAGGTTCTCCGTGTCCGTCTCCTTCATCCGCCGCATCGCCACCCCGAAGAAGGCCATCACCGCCGCCGCCCTGGCCGCCGCCACCGCCGGTATGGCGCTGAGCGCGGCGCCCGCCCAGGCCGCCCCGACCTCGGCCTCCTCCGCTCAGGCGATCGCGCACAAGATGATCCCGGACGCCGCGCAGTACAACGCGTTCAACAAGATCGTCTCTCACGAGAGCGGCTGGAACATCTCCGCCACCAACAGCTCCTCCGGCGCCTACGGCCTGGTCCAGGCGCTGCCGGGCTCGAAGATGGCCTCGGCCGGCTCGGACTGGAAGACCAACCCGGCCACCCAGATCAAGTGGGGCCTGGACTACATGAAGTCCCGCTACGGCAGCCCCGTCGCCGCCTGGAGCTTCTGGCAGGCCAACGGCTGGTACTGAGCCGGCCCCCCCACGAACCGGCGGAACCTGACCCCGCCCAGCGAGCACCCCCGTCCCTCACGGACGGGGGTGCTCGCGTGTGTGCGGGGCGCGTGCGCGTGCGGGGTGCCGTCGGCGTGGGTCCGGGCGTGGTGGACTGGTCCCGCCCTGTCCGACCGCCCGGAGGAAACGACGATGCCGCCCTCGACGACACCGACGCCGGCCCGGGGCCTGGACCCGGAGGCGCGCGGGGTGCCGCTGGTGGCCGTGTTCCTGGTGCTGACCGCGGTCAGCGGCCTGATCGACGCGGTGAGCTTCCTCGGGCTCGGCCGGGTGTTCACGGCGAACATGACCGGCAACGTGGTCGTCCTCGGCTTCGCCGCGGCCGGCGCGCCCGGCTTCTCGGCCGGGCACACGGCGACCTCGCTGGCCGGGTTCCTGCTGGGCGCGGCCGCGTCCGGGCGGGTGGCGGCGTGGCACCGCACGGAGTCCCGGCGGGCCCGCGCCCGGCTCACCCTGGCACTGGAGGCGGTGCTGACGGGCGGTGCGGCGGCGCTCGCCTTCGCCCGGCCGCACGCCACCGGCCCCGGGAGCGGCACCGGCTACGCCTTGATCGCGCTGACGGCGTTCGCGATGGGCCTGCGCAGTGCGGCAGTCCGCAGACTGGGCGTCGCGGACCTGAACACCACCGTGCTCACCATGACGCTGACCGGCCTGTTCTCCGAGCCCCGGCTCGGCGACTCGACGAGCCGGCGCTCGCCCCGCCGCGCGGGCGCGGGCCTCGCCATGCTCGCCGGTGCCTGTCTGGGTGCCTGGCTGGTCCTGCACCACGGCCCCGCGCTGCCCCTGCTCGTCGCGGCGGCGACCGCGGCCGTCCTGGCGGTGGTGACGTCGGGCCACGACTGACCCGGCCCGCCCCGACCGTCCGTGGCCGGCGACCGTGCCCTCACAGCCGCTGGATGATCGTCCCCGTCGCCAGTCCCCCGCCCGCGCACATCGTGACCAGCGCGAACTCCTTGTCGGTGCGTTCCAGCTCGTGCAGGGCGGTGGTGATCAGCCGGGCCCCGGTCGCGCCGACGGGGTGGCCGAGGGCGATCGCGCCGCCGTTGACGTTGACCTTGGCCAGGTCCTGGTCGAAGACCTGGGCCCAGCTGAGGACGACGGAGGCGAAGGCCTCGTTGATCTCGACGACGTCGATGTCCTTCAGGGACATGCCCGCCTTGCCGAGGACGGCCTTGGTGGCGTCGATGGGACCGTCGAGGTGGAAGTGCGGGTCGGCGCCGACCAGGGCCTGGGCGACGATCCGCGCGCGCGGCCGCAGCTTCAGGGCGCGGGCCATCCGCTTCGACGCCCACATGATGGCGGCGGCGCCGTCCGAGATCTGGGAGGAGTTCCCGGCCGTGTGGACGGCCCTCGGCATCACCGGCTTGAGCCCGGCCAGCGCCTGCGCGGAGGTGTCCCGCAGCCCCTCGTCCTTGTCGACCAGCCGCCACATCCCCTGCCCGGCGTGCTGCTCCTCCTCGGTGGTGGGCACCTGCACGGCGAAGGTCTCCCGCTTGAAACGTTCCTCCGCCCAGGCGTGCGCGGCGCGCTCCTGGGAGAGGAGGCCGAGGCCGTCCACGTCCTCGCGGGTCAGGCCGCGGTGCCGGGCGATCCGCTCGGCGGCCTCGAACTGGTTGGGCAGGTCCACGTTCCACTCGTCCGGGAACGGCTTGCCCGGCCCGTGCTTGGAGCCGGAGCCGAGCGGCACCCGGGACATGGCCTCGACCCCGCAGCTGACGCCGACGTCGATCACACCGGCGGCGACCATGTTGGCCACCATGTGCGAGGCCTGCTGCGAGGAGCCGCACTGGCAGTCGACGGTCGTCGCGGCCGTCTCATAGGGCAGCCCCATGGTCAGCCACGCCGTGCGCGCGGGGTTCATGGACTGCTCGCCGGCGTGGGTCACCGTGCCGCCGACGATCTGCTCGACCGCGTCGGCGGGTATGCCGGTGCGGCCGAGGAGTTCACGGTAGGTCTCGCCCAGCAGATAGGCGGGGTGCAGATTGGCGAGCGCGCCGCCGCGCCTGCCGATCGGGGTGCGTACGGCTTCGACGATCACGGGTTCCGCGGCCATGGGGGTGCGTCCTCTCCTCGGTCGCCCGCGCGGCGCGGAGACGTCCCGGCCCGCCCGCCACGCAGAACTAGAACGCGTACTAGTTCTGCGTGCAGTCTGCTGACAGACCGTCCGGTGCCGCAAGAGTCGTGCAGCCCCCGAAGTCGTGATCCGCATGAATTTCGTACGCGTTCGGTGCCGCCGGATGTCTTGCGGCTTGTAGAACCCGTTACTACCTTCGCGACAGCCCTGCCTTCCTGATGGGCCGTCAGAACAGACGGTGGTCCGTCAGAACGAAACGACGGGAGCCCCCGATGCACTGCCCCGCGCTGCCCGACGGGTTCGACCTCACCGACCCCGACCTGCTGCACCACCGCGTGCCCCTCCCGGAGTTCGCCGGGCTGCGCGCGGCCGAGCCGGTCCGCTGGATCCCGCAGCCGCACGGCCTGGCGGGCTTCGACGACGACGGCTACTGGGCCGTGACCCGGCACGCGGACGTCAAGTACGTCTCCACGCACCCGGAGATCTTCTCCTCGTACCTCAACACGGCGATCATCCGCTTCAACGAGCACATCGAACGCGACGCCATCGACGCCCAGCGGCTGATCCTGCTCAACATGGACCCGCCGGAGCACACCCGGGTCCGCCAGATCGTGCAGCGCGGCTTCACGCCCCGCTCGATCCGCGCCCTGGAGGAGCGTCTGCGGACCCGCGCCCAGTCGATCGTCGAGGGCGCCCGCGCCCGCTCCGGCCCCTTCGACTTCGTCACCGAGGTGGCGTGCGAACTGCCGCTGCAGGCCATCGCCGAGCTGATCGGGGTCCCCCAGGAGGACCGCTCCAAGATCTTCGACTGGTCCAACAAGATGATCGCGTACGACGACCCCGAGTACGCCATCACCGAGGAGGTCGGCACTCTTTCGGCCACCGAGATCATCGCCTACGCCATGAACATGGCCGCCGAGCGCAAGCGGTGCCCGGCGCACGACATCGTGACGACGCTGGTGGCGGCGGAGGACGAGGGCAACCTCAACTCCGACGAGTTCGGCTTCTTCGTGCTGATGCTCGCGGTGGCCGGGAACGAGACCACCCGCAACGCCATCACCCACGGCATGCACGCCTTTCTCACCCACGCTGATCAGTGGGAGCTGTTCAAGCGGGAGCGGCCGGCGACCGCCGCGGAGGAGATCGTCCGCTGGGCGACCCCGGTCAACGCGTTCCAGCGGACGGCCACGCAGGACACCGAACTCGGCGGCGCGCGGATCAGGAAGGGCGACCGGGTGGGCCTCTTCTACGCCTCCGCCAACCACGACCCCGACGTCTTCACCGACCCCGACGCCTTCGACATCACCCGGGACCCCAATCCCCACCTCGGCTTCGGCGGCGGCGGTCCGCACTTCTGCCTCGGCAAGTCCCTCGCGGTCCTGGAGATCGACCTGATCTTCACGGCCCTCGCCGACGCCATGCCCGGCCTGAAACTCGCCGGCGACCCGCGCCGGCTGCGCTCGGCCTGGATCAACGGCGTGAAGGAACTCCCGGTCAGCGCGGACTGACCGGCCTCGTCAAGGAGCCGCCGGCGTCAGCGCGGCGCCGGCGCGTCCTCGGCCGCGGGTTCCCGGCGCAGCGCCGCCGCTTTGACGATCTCCGCGCGCGGCCCCTGGAAGAGGTACGACAGCCCGAACCCGGCGCTCACCACCGCGGCCCCGCCCACCGCGTCCAGGACCCAGTGGTTGCCGGTCGCGACGATCGCCGAGACCGTGAAGAGGGGGTGCAGCAGGCCGAGGGCCTTCATCCACCAGCGGGGGGCGACGATCGCGATGACGACGCCGCACCACAGCGCCCAGCCGAAGTGCAGCGAGGGCATCGCCGCGTACTGGTTGGTCAGTGCGGTCAGGGTGCCGTAGTTCGGTTTGGAGAAGTCCTGGACGCCGTGGACGGTGTCGATGATGCCGAGGGCGGGCATCAGGCGCGGCGGGGCCAGCGGGAAGAGCCAGAAGCCGACCAGGGCGAGCAGGGTGGCGAAGCCGAGACTGGAGCGGGCCCAGCGGTAGTCGACCGGGCGGCGCCAGTAGAGGACGGCGAGGACGGTCAGCGGGACGATGAAGTGAAAGGTTTCGTAGTAGTAGTCGAAGAAGGAACGCAGCCACCCGATGTTGACGACGGCGTGGTTGGCCCAGTGCTCGATGTCGATGTGCAGGAACCGCTCGATGCCGAGCACGATGTGCCCGTGGTGCTCGGCGCGGGCCCGGCCGCCGGAGATGGTGCCGCCGGTCGCGGCCAGCCTGACCTGCTGGTACGCGGCGTAGGTGACGCGGATGAGAAGCAGTTCCAGCAGCAGGTTGGGGCGGGTGAGCACGCGGCGCAGGAACGGAAGCAGCGGCACGCGCCGGAAGCGGGCGGGGACCGGCGGGGCGTACTGCGTCGGCAGGGGCTCCTGGTAGTACGGCGAAGTACGGGAGAGAAACGGTACGGCGACCGCGGCGGACAGCGCCGCGAGCAGCACCAGGTTGTCCCTCAGCGGGAACATCACCTGCATGTTCGGCAGCATCATCTTCGCCGGGAGCGTGGTGACGAGGACGAGCGCGACCGGCCAGACGTAGCGGTCGGAGGCCCGTCTGCCGACCCGTCCGGCGACCGCGAGCAGCACCCACAGCAGCTGGTGCTGCCAGGCCGTCGGGGACGCGGCGACGGCGGCGCAGCCGGTGACGGCGACGGCGAGCAGGAGCTGGCCGTCGTGGGCGTAGCGGACGGCGCGGCGCAGGGCGAGGCCGGCGACGGCGGCGCCCAGCAGCAGGAAGACGGCGATCTCCAGAGGGCCGGTCAGGCCGAGGCGGAGCAGGCCGCCGTGCAGGGACTGGTTGGCGAGGTCGTCGGCCCTGCCGCCGAGTCCGGCGCCGGCCATGTGGTGCACCCAGTAGGTGTACGAGTCGTGCGGCATCGCGGCCCAGGCCAGCGCCGTGCTCGCGGCGAACGCGGCGAGCGCGGACAGGGCGGCCCGGCGGCGGCCGGTGAACCACAGCAGCGGGGCGAAGAGCAGCACGGTGGGCTGGAACGCGGCGGCCAGGCCGACGCACAGGCCGCTCAGCCGCTGCCCGCGCACGGTGAAGCAACCGGCCAGCACCAGCAGCACCGGCAGGATGCTGGTCTGGCCGAGCCAGAGCGCGTTGCGGACCGGCAGGGAGAGCATCAGCAGGCTGACCGCGACCGGCGCGGCCAGCAGCGAGGTGCGGCGGCTGACGGGCTGGGGCAGCGCGCGGGCGGCGATCAGACCGACGGCGACGACGAGGAGCAGGGTCCCGAAGGTCCAGCCCCAGCCGAGGGCCTGTTCGGCCGCGTGGGTGAGGGGCCTGAGGACGAGCCCGGCGAACGGGGTGCCGGTGAACTGCGTCGAGTCGTACAGCGAGCCCTTGACGTGCAGGACGCCGTTCGGGCCGACCCAGGTCTCCAGGTCGGTGAGCCGTTCGCCGCTCGGGGTGGTGAGGACGGCGGCCACCTGGCGCACCGACAGGAGCGCGGCCACCGCCCACAGGGCGAGTCGGGCCGCTCTCAGGCGGGCTCCGATCGCCGTCGTCCCGAAGGCATCCGCCGGTCGCCCGCTGTGCTCCACGTTCGCCACGCCTCGTCGGCCTCCCGCCCCGTCGTCCCGGGCGCGTCCGCGCGCCGGGTTCCTCCAGCGAACCCCCTGGAGGGGCCGCACGCCCCCCCGGGGGAGACGCGGGACACCTCCGCTTCGCCTGACGCAGGTCTCCTTTTGTCCGGATGACGATAGTCCGCACGGTCTGCGGTTGCAGGCGGGGGGCGCGAGAAGGGTCACAGCGGACGGCCGGAATGCCGGCCCGGGGACGGGTGGACGGGCCTGGACAGGCGCCGTTTAGCTGCCCTATGCATCGACTTGTGCACGATGCGTAATGCGCCGAACACACCCTATGGTCGCTTTTCGGCCCGCTTTCGGCACCGTCGCCGCCGGGCCGCGCCCCTGTCCCCGTCGAAAGGTAGGCGAGCCCCGTTTTGGCGACCGCCACAGCCGTCTCCCCGCCCCTGGTGAAGCCCCGGAAGCCCGTACGGGTCTCCTCCGACGTCACCGTCACCGACCCCGCGCTCGTCAAGCGCGCCGTGAAGGCGGCCGCGCTGGGCAACGCGATGGAGTGGTTCGACTTCGGCGTCTACAGCTACATCGCGGTCACCCTGGGCAAGGTCTTCTTCCCGTCCGGCAACCCCACCGCACAGCTGCTCTCCACCTTCGGCGCCTTCGCCGCGGCCTTCCTGGTCCGCCCGCTCGGCGGCATGGTCTTCGGCCCGCTCGGCGACCGGGTGGGCCGGCAGAAGGTCCTCGCCGTCACGATGATCATGATGGCGGCGGGCACGTTCGCGATCGGTCTGATCCCCTCGTACGGCACGATCGGGGTCGGCGCACCGCTACTGCTGCTCGCGGCCCGGCTGGTGCAGGGGTTCTCCACCGGTGGCGAGTACGCGGGCGCGTCGACGTTCATCGCCGAGTACGCGCCCGACAAGAAGCGCGGCTTCTTCGGCAGCTGGCTGGAGTTCGGCACCCTCGCCGGGTACATCGGCGGTGCGGGCCTGGTCACCCTGCTGACGGCGCTGCTCTCCACGCACGACCTGACGTCCTGGGGCTGGCGGATCCCGTTCCTGGTCGCCGGTCCGATGGGCATCATCGGGCTCTACCTGCGGCTGAAGCTGGAGGAGACGCCCGCCTTCGCCGCCGAGGTCGAGAAGGCGGAGGCCGCCCGGCCGAAGGTGCCGCTGCGCGAGATGATCACCGGTCAGTGGAAGTCGCTGCTGCTGTGCATGGGCCTGGTGCTGGTCTTCAACGTCACCGACTACATGCTGCTGTCGTACATGCCGAGCTATCTGACCAGTGAGCTGAAGTACGACGCGACGCACGGGCTGCTGGTCGTGCTCGCCGTGATGGCCCTGATGATGATCGTCCAGCCGTTCGCCGGCGCGCTCAGCGACCGGGTCGGGCGCCGGCCCGTCATCGCCGCGGGCTGCGCGGGGTTCCTGTTCCTGTCGATCCCGGCGCTGCTGCTGATCCGTGAGGGCAGTCTGCTGGCGGTGGGGCTGGGCATGGCGGCGCTGGGCCTTCTCCTGGTCTGCTTCACGGCGGCCATGCCGGCCGCGCTGCCCGCTCTCTTCCCGACCCGGGTGCGGTACGGGTCCCTGTCCATCGGGTTCAACGTGTCCGTGTCCTTGTTCGGCGGGACGACTCCGCTGGTCGTGACCGCGCTGATCGGGGCGACCGGGAACATGATGATGCCCGCGTACTACATGATGGCCGCGGCTGTCGTGGGCGGGGTCGCGGTGTGGCGCATGACGGAGTCCGCGGGTCGGCCGCTGCCGGGCTCGGCCCCGTCGATCGAGTCCGCCTGACCGCTGGGCGCGGCGCCCCGGCAGACTCCGGGGCTTGCAGCCCCGCCCGCCGCCCGTCCGTCGCCTGCGGGCGCGCCGTGGCCGCTCGCGCAGTTCCCCGCGCCCCTAGGGGGTTGCAGCCCCGCCCGCTGCATCGCGCCGACGCCCGCCGCCCGTCCGTCGCCTGCGGGCGCGCCGTGGCCGCTCGCGCAGTTCCCCGCGCCCCTAGGGGGTTGCAGCCCCGCCCGCTGCATCGCGCCGACGCCCGCCGCCCGTCCGTCGCCTGCGGGCGCGCCGTGGCCGCTCGCGCAGTTCCCCGCGCCCCTAGGGGGTTGCAGCCCGGCCCGCTGCATCGCGCCGACTTCCGCCGGCTGTCCGTCGACTGCGGGCGCGCCGTGGCTGGCCGCGCAGTTCCCCGCGCCCCTTCGGGGCGCTGCCCAGCCGCTCGCCAGAATTCCGCCCCCCAGCCGCGGGCAATCGTGCCGCTGGGGCGTCACGGGTGGGCGCGGCGGCACCCTGGCGGCGCCGGTAAGCGGACCCACCTCCGGCCCGCTGGGACGAGCTGCACCGGGCAGCGCCGGTGAGTGGGCCCGCCCCCGGGTACCGTGAGCGGCGGAACCGTTCTCACGGCAGCACCGTCTGTAGCCCTGGCAACGGCACGTTGGAGGGGGCGGCGGTTCATGGTGGACGTTCGGCGGAGGCGTCGCGCGCTTGTGGTGGTGCTCAGCCTCCTCGGTATCCAGCTGAGCCTGCTCATCGCCCCGGCGTACGCGTGCGGCTGCGGTGCCATGATTCCCGACGCCCGGCGGCAGATCGCCGTCGCCGAGGAGCAGTCCGTGCTCCGCTGGGACGGCCGCCAGGAGCAGATCGTGATGCGGCTGACGGTCGGCGGAGACGCCCGCCGCGCCGCCTGGATCATGCCGGTCCCGCACCGCGCGACCGTCCGCCTCGGCGACCCCCGCCTCTTCGACCAGCTGTCCGCCGCCACCGCCCCCGTGCACCGCACCCGCCGGCACTTCTGGCCCCGGCACGGCGACTGGCCCTTCGACGACACCACGGACGGCGTCGCGGCCGCCCCGCCCCCGGCGGACGGCGCCGGCGGCGTGCACGTGGTCGGCCGGCAGCGGCTCGGCCCGTTCGACGTGGCCCGGCTCACCGCCACCGACCCGGCCGCCCTCGACACCTGGCTGCGCACCCACGGCTTCAGCTTCCCCGACCGGCTGCGAACCGCGCTCCAGCCGTACGTCGACCAGCACTGGGAGTACGTGGCCGTCCGCCTCGCCCCCGAGACCGCCGGCACCCCCCTGCACGGCGCCCTCGATCCCCTGCACCTCACCTTCGCCAGCGACCGCGCCGTCTACCCGATGCGCCTGTCCCGGCTGGCCCGCACCCCGCAGACCCTCGGCCTGTACGTGCTCGCGGCGCACCGCATGCGCCCCGTCTCGGACATCGGCGGCACGGCCCCCCGCGTGCTGTTCGCGGGCCGGCTCAAGGACCCCGCCGGCCCCCTCGCCACGCTCGCGAGCGGAACGCCGTATCTGACGGCCCTCAGCCAGGAGTTCTACGACCCCTCCCACATCACCGGCGACCACGAACTGCGCCCGGCCGCCACCGACACGCCGTACCAGCAGGTCGTCTACGAGGACCGGCTGAGGGAGTTCGCCGGTGTGCCGGCCTGGCTGCTGACCGTCGGCGGGGGCCTGCTGCTGGTGGTAGCGGCGGCCGTCCTGCTCGCCGTACGGCACTCCCGGCGGCCGGTGCAGCCCCCGCCGCCCGTACACCCACCTGAGCCGATCGGCTGAGTTCCGACGGTGCCCGGGGCGGGCACCCGGAAGTCGGGTGACACGGAACCGAACCCCGACTACCTTCGTTAGCACATCTAGTTAGAAGTGCTAAGTAGCCTCGGGGACACTCGGGACCACTCGGGAAAGGCAGCAGACGCATGAGCGGGTCGCAGCTGTGGGACGACGTCGACAACTACTTCTCCGGACACCTCTCACCCGATGACGAGGCGCTGGAAGCGGCGTTTCGGGACAGTGAGGCCGCCGGGCTTCCGGCCATTTCCGTCACCCCGGCCCAGGGCAAGCTCCTCCAGATCCTCGCCCAGGTCCAAGGTGCCCGCACCATCCTGGAGATCGGCACCCTCGGCGGCTACAGCACCATCTGGATGGGCCGCGCCCTCCCCGAGGACGGCCGCCTCATCTCCCTCGAGTACAGCGCCAAGCACGCCGAAGTGGCCACGCGCAACCTGGCCCGGGCCGGCCTGGAACGGGTCGCGGAGGTGCGGGTGGGCCCCGCCCTGGAGTCGCTGCCCAAGCTCGCCGACGAGAACCCGGCCCCCTTCGACCTGGTGTTCATCGACGCCGACAAGGCCAACAACGCGCACTACGTGGAGTGGGCGCTGCGCCTCACCCGGGCCGGCAGCCTGATCGTCCTGGACAACGTGGTGCGCGGCGGCCGGGTGCTGAACGCCGACAGCACCGAACCGGACGTCGTCGGCACCCGCGCCGCCCTCGACCTGATCGCCACCCACCCCAGGCTCACCGGAACGGCGATCCAGACCGTCGGCAGCAAGGGCCACGACGGCTTCGCCCTGGCCCGGGTACTGGCGTAGCCGCCGCAAGATCCCTGATGTCTCAACCCTCGTGGTAGAAGCCCACGTTGACGCTGCGCGGCGCCGTGCGGTCCTGGACGACGAGTTCACCGGAGCTACCCCGCGGGAGGGCGACGGTGCCGCCGTAGGTGAGGGTCTGCGCGTACTCCCCGACGATCAGCCGCACTTCGGAGGACGGCTCGGCCTGTGAGCCGCGCAGCCAGCCCACCTGCCAGGTGCCGTCGGGGCCGCAGCGGAACTCCAGGTGGACGCGGGAGACGAACAGCCAGTCGTCCGGCGTGACCAGGCGGCACACGGACGCGTCCCGGCCCACCCGCAGCACGGCACCCGGCTCGCTGGGCGCGTCGGCCATCGTCATGCCGGCGGTGGCACCCGCGTCGGCCCCCGAGACGGTGGCCATGGTGAGTTCGAGCACGTGCGTCCCCCTGATGCGGCGAAATGTCAGAACGTCCCTGCGCGGTGCCCGTCCGGGCACACCGCCGCCGCATGATAAAACGCCCGGCCGGGTCACGTCCGGCACAATGGGTCCATGACCGAGCGAAAGCCACCCGGCGTTCCGTTCGAGTCCTGGGTGGACAAACAGATCCGGGACGCCCAGCGGCGCGGTGAGTTCGACGCGCTGCCCGGCGCGGGCGAGCCGCTGCCCACGGACATCGAGTCGCCGTACGACGAACTGTGGTGGATCAAGCGGAAGATGGCCCGCGAGGGCCTGGCCGCGCTGCCGCCGGCGCTCGCCCTGCGCAAGGAGGCCGAGGACGCCCTTGTCGCGGCCTACGCGGCGCCCTCGGAGCGGATCGTGCGGCAGATCATCACCGACGTCAACGTCAAGATCCGCGAGATGATGTTCAAGCCGCCGCCAGGCCCGCCGCTCGGCAAGAAGCCGTACGACGTCGAGGAGGTCGTACGGGAATGGCGGCAGCGCAGGGCTGCCGCCACCCCCGAGGGCGCACCGGGCTGAGCCCCCGCCGCGCCCCACTTCTCAGTTGTGCAGCAGCCGCCCGGCCAGCTCCCGGTAGTCGCGCAGGGCGAGCCGCAACTGCTCGGTGTCGGCGTCCGACCCCGGGCCGCGCTTCTCGGTGTCCTGCCAGGAGTTGCGCAGGGTACGGCGCCTGCGCGTCACGGCGTCGGTGAAGCGCGCCGCGATCTCCTCCAGCGCCCGGTCGGCCTCCTCAACGGCGGCCCGAGGCTCGTCCACGAACTCCGTGACGGCGTGCCGCAGCCGCTGCTCCCACTGGTCGGTCTCGTCATGCGCCAGCAGCGGCGCCCCGGCCACCCCGGTCCCGGCGGAGCCGTCGGTGCCGGGCGCGGAGTGCGTTCCCGGTGCGCCGGGCGCCGTGGGCCAGGTGTCGCCCGAGCGGGGCTCGGTCGTTCCGCTCTCGCGTGCGGCGCTCCGGCCAGGGGAGGGCGCCCCGAGGCCGTCGTCGGGCATGCGGGCGTCGGTGCCGGGTCCGGGCGGGCCCGGTGTGCGGTCGTCGGCCGTCAGGCCCTCCGCGCCGGGGGCCACCGTGCCCGGCAGCCGTACCGAGCGGGAGCCGGGGGACCCGGCCTCGCGTTCGGTGTAGTCACCGGTGTTCCGGTCGATGTAGTCGCCGCTGTCGCGTTCGGTGTAGTCGCCGCCCGGGTCCGGACGGCCGGTCGTCCTGTCATCGGCCATGGTGCTCAGCTCTCCTTCGGACGGCTCTTGTCGGCGGTCCACGGCAGATGGTGGCCGTGCGACGGCGCTCCGGCGCCGGCGTGCGCCCGGTGCCGGCCGTGGTCGCCGTCGCCGGTCCCGGTCAGGTCGTCGAAGAGGGCCCGGGCCGAGACCAGGGCCGACCGCATCTCCTCGGTTCCGGCGCCGGCCGCGTTCGCCCCGCCGCTCCCGCTCGCGGCCGTTCCCGTCTCCATGTGGGACATCCGGTGCACGCGCCGGTAGCCGTCCACATGGCCGGCGTGGTGCACGGACAGCGCGGCGAACTGATCCTCGTACCGCTCTCCGCCCGGGTAGCCGCGCTGCCCGGCCAGCTCGGCGAGCAGCTGGTCGGCCTCGGCCACCGCCTGGCGGGGCGAGTCGACGAAGTGTTCCTGTACGGCCGTCCAGCGGGCCTCGTACCGCTCCCGCTCGTCGCCTTCGAGCGGGCGTTCTCGCAGGTCACCGTGGCGTTCGACGCGCTCGGCCAGCTCTCGCTCGGCCGCCTCGGTGTCGCCGTCGTGCCGGGCGACGGTCCGCTCGTACTCCGGCCCGAAGCGCCGCTTCAGGCTCGATCCGCCGCGCCGCCGTCCGCGGGCGCCCCAGACCAGGGCGGCCGCGACGAGGAGCACGGCCACCACGATCACGATCACTGTGATGATCATGCCTGTGGACATGATTGCCTTCCGGTCGGACCGGCCCACCTGGCCGGTTCCCTGTTCGGGTGACCCGGAAGGCCGCCCGCAAACGGCCCACCCAGCGCCCCGGCCCGCACCCCGGCCCGGACCGCCCTACAATTCGCTTGCGCCGCGTCCCGGGTCGCCGCCGAGAATGGGCGGCATGAGCTGGACCGTCGCCCCGGAGCCGTACGACTCACCGGTCGCCGCCGCCCTCTGGCGGGCGTACTACACGGAGGTCAGCGACCGCTGGTACCTGCTGTACGAGGGGCGCCGCACCGACCCCCACGAGCTGGAGCGGGAGATCGCGGCCAACACGGGCGCCGAACTCACCCCGCCGACCGGGCAGTTGATGGCCGGCCGGTACGACGGCACGCCGGGCGGTACCGCGGGCGTACGGCTGCTGGACTCTGTCACGGCGGAACTGACCCGGGTCTTCGTGCACGAGGCGATGCGCGGCAAGGGCGGGGCGGCGCTGCTCGTCACCGCCGCCGAGGACGCCGCCCGCGCCCTGGGCGCCACGCGCATCGTGCTCGACACCCGCGGCGACCTGGTGGAGGCCCGCACCCTGTACGCCCGGCTCGGCTACACGGAGACCGAGGCCCACAACGACGTGCCGTACGCCGAGCACTGGTACCGCAAGGAGCTGTAGGGACCCGTCACCTGGCGCCGTGTGCGCCCGGGCCGGTCAACTGAGCCTGGCGGTCGTGCCGTTGTGCGGGCGCTCCTGTTCCGAGCCGCACAGTTCACCGGTCAGCTCGTGCACCAGCTGGGTGAGGTCGGTGGAGCGGCCCGGCTCCCACCAGTCGCCCAGCAGCTCGGCGAGGGACTCCTCGCGGGCCGTCGCGAGCCGTTCGGCGACCTCGCGGCCGGCCTCGGTCAGCACCAGGTCCGGGCCCCGGCGTTCGGCGAGGTGCCGCTCCTCGACCTGGCGGGCGGCGGCCATGACCGCCTGGAGCGGGACGGGGCTGCGCTCGGCGAGCTGGGCCGGTTCCACGGAGCCGAACTTGCGGATGCGCAGCAGCATCCAGCCGGCGGCGGGCAGCAGGTCGTACCCGGCCCGGTCGGTGATCTTCCGGTAGATCTCGCGGCGCCCCTCTCGGGTGCCGAGCAGGGACAGCGCGCGGCACACCTCGTCGTAGGAGGACCGCTCCACGGGGTTGGGCGCGAGCGTCTCGGAGACGTCCGGCGCGGTGACCGAGCCGCGCAGCCGGTCCTCCTTCAGCAGCCACGCCAGGACGAAGCCGAGGGCGGCGACCGGGGCGGCGTACAGGAAGACGTCGGTGATGGAGGCCGCGTAGGCGTGCAGCGCGGCGGGGCGCAACGCGGGCGGCAGGGCGCCTATGCCGCGCGGGTCGGCCTTCAGCGTGTCGGCGCTGACGCCCGGCGGCAGGTGGACGCCCCGGAAGGCGGCGGTGAGTTTGTCCGCGAGGCGGGTGGCGAAGACCGTACCGAAGATGGCGACGCCGAAGGAGGCGCCGATGGAGCGGAAGAAGGTGGCGCCGGAGGTGGCGACGCCCAGGTCCTCGTAGGCCACCGCGTTCTGCACGATGAGGACGAGGACCTGCATGACGAGGCCGAGGCCCAGGCCGAAGACGAAGAAGTAGGCGCTCATCTCGGCGGTGCCGCTGTGCTCGTCCAGCTGGTGCAGCAGGAGCAGGCCGATGGCGGTGACGGCGGTGCCGGCGATCGGGAACACCTTCCAGCGGCCGGTGCGGCTGACGATCTGCCCGGAGACGGTGGAGGAGAGCAGCAGGCCGAAGACCATCGGCAGCATGTAGACGCCGGACATGGTCGGGGTGACGCCGTGCACGACCTGGAGGAACGTCGGCAGGTAGGTCATCGCGCCGAACATGGCGAAGCCGACGATGAAGCTGATGATCGCGGCGAGGGTGAAGGTGCGCAGCCGGAACAGCTTGAGCGGGAGGACGGGTTCGGCGGCCCGCCGCTCGACGGCGACGAAGCAGGCGGCGAGGACGACCCCGAGCACGATGAGCGCGATGATCTGCGCCGAGCCCCAGGCCCAGGTGGTGCCGCCGAGGGAGGCCACCAGGACCAGGCAGGTGGCGACGGAGGCGATCAGGATGGTGCCGAGGTAGTCGATGACGTGCTGGGCGGTGCGGCGCGGGATGTGCAGGGCGGTGGCGATCACGGCGAGGGCGACGACGCCGACGGGCAGGTTGACGTAGAACACCCAGCGCCAGCTGAGGTGCTGGGTGAACAGGCCGCCGAGCAGCGGTCCGAGCACGCTGGTCGCGCCGAAGACGGCGCCGAACAGGCCCTGGTAGCGCCCGCGTTCGCGGGGCGGCACGATGTCGCCGACGATCGCCATCGACAGCACCATCAGCCCGCCGCCGCCCAGCCCTTGCAGGGCGCGGAACGCGATCAGCTGGGGCATGTTCTGCGCGGCCCCGCACAGGGCGGAGCCGATCAGGAAGATGACGATCGCCGTCTGGAACAGCCGCTTGCGTCCGTACTGGTCGCCGAGCTTGCCCCACAGCGGGGTCGCCGCCGTGGACGCCAGCAGATAGGCGGTGACCACCCAGGACAGGTGCTCCAGACCGCCGAGGTCACTGACGATGGTGGGCAGCGCGGTCGACACGATGGTCTGGTCGAGCGCGGCGAGCAGCAGTCCGAGCAGCAGGGCGCCGATCGAGACCATCACATTGCCGGAGACGTGTTCGGACCGCGTGACGTCCTCGTCCGTGCCGTGCGTTTCCAGGACCATGGAGACCTCCCGGGCTCGGGTGCACCTCTCCCATCCTGGTCGGTGTCACCGTTTATGGCCTGTTGACTCCTGCGGACATGGAGGAAGTCTGCATAATCTCTGTGGTTCGCGCGGGGAGGGGACGCGGAGATGACTCAGAACGAGGGCGCGGGCTGCCCGCGGTGCGGTGCGCCCAGAGGCCCGTCCAACACCCCGTCCTGCGACTGCGGCGAACGCACCGCCGAGGCCCTCCGCGCCTCCCGCACGGCGGAGGCAGCAGCGGCGGAGGACTTCGACCCCCTGCGGATACGGCCGTACGTGGCGGTGGGCGAGGCGGGCCCGGCCCGGGCGACTGCCGACGGGGAAGCGGCCCCGCGGGCTGCCGGGGAGGCGACGCCGGGCGACGCGGGGACGGACGACTCCCGTCCGGCGGGCCCGGTGGCGGCAGCGGGCGGCTCCCGGACGGAGGACCCGGTACCGGTAGGCCCGGCTGCGGGCGACTCCGGGGCGGACGGCCCCGCGGCGCCGGACCCGACGGCGGCAGCGGGCGGCTCCCGGGCGGAAGGCCCGGTGGCGGGAACGGGCGGTTCCTCGGCTGCGGGTCCGGCGGCCGGGTCCGGGCGGGGGCGTCGTACTCGCCGGGCCGTTCTGCTGGGCGCGGCGGGCGCGGGGGTCGTCGTCGTGGCGGCGGCCGGGGTGGCGAGCGGGCTGTTCTCCTACGCGGAACCGACCCGGGAGCAGGCCGCGCCGGAGATACGGCAGAGTGTCCCGGACGTGACGGCGTCGCGCTCGGCGTCACCCTCGTCGGCGGCCCCGGCCGTCTCCTCCCGGCCGCCCGTGCGGCCCGCGGCCCCGGCGCCGCCGCCGCGCACCGCGTCCAGCACCCCCTCGCCGTCCGAGCCGACGCCCCGGCCTTCTCGCAGCGGCAGCCGTACGGCCTCCCCGTCCCCCTCGGTGAGGGCGACGACGACGGCCGACCCGGCCCTGCGGCGCGGCGACACGGGACCCGCGGTCGTGGACCTCCAGGTCCGCCTGGCGGAGCTGAACCTCTACGACGACCAGGTCGACGGCGTCTACACCGAAGCGGTCGAGGACGCCGTACGCCGATACCAACAGGCACGCGGCATCCGCACCGACACGTCCGGGGTCTACGGCCCGGCGACGCGGCGCAGCCTGGAGTCGGAGACGTGGTAGCGGCAGCGCGGGCCGCCGGCTGACGGCCAGGTCTCCGGTGGCGTGGGCCTTGCGGCCCGCAGTGGCCGCCGCAAGGTGGCGGCCGCTCCGGACACACACGGAACGGCCGCGGACGTCTGGGCCGGATGCAGCGCGGGCGGCGGCGCGGGTCACCGTCCGAGGGGCGGGATGAGCCCGGCCGCGCGGCCCGCCGTGCCGGCCGCGACATGGTGGCCACGCATGGCGGCGGTGCGCATCGCCTTCTGACCGGAGAGGCCCCCGGTCGCATGGGGTCCTGCGGCCGCGGTGCCGCCGCGAGGTGGCGGCGACGCCCGACACACCGCCGGACGGAAACGAGCCCCTGACAGGAGGGGCAGCCCCGGTCGCGGAGGCGTGCGGCCCAGCTCGGGGTGGGTGCGCCGCCGTGTCGTCGGTGCCGTCCCGAAGAGCACGCTCCTCGTGAGAACCCGGCCTCAGCCCAGGTGCAGCCTGATCGTGCCGTCGTCAGCGGGTTCCACCCGTACGTGGGTCAGGTCCGGTACGACCGCGTCCGGGCCGTACAGGCCGGCGCGCGCGCCCACACCCACGACCCGCATTCCGGCGGCGCGGCCGGCGGCGACGCCTGCCTCGGAGTCCTCGAGGACGACGCAGTCGGCCGGGTCGACACCCAGTTCCGCCGCGCCCTTCAGGAATCCCTCGGGGTCGGGCTTGCTGGCGCCCACCGACTCGGCCGTGACGCGCACCTCGGGCAGGGCGAGGCCCGCCGCGGCCATGCGGGCAGTGGAGAGGGCGACGTCCGCGGAGGTGACCAGGGCGTGCGGGAAGCCCCGCAGGGAGGCGAGGAAGGCAGCCGCGCCGGGCACCTCGACCACGCCCTCCAGGTCGGCGGTCTCCTCGGCGAGCATGCGCGCGTTGTCGGCGAGGTTCTGCTCCCGGGTCCGCTCCGGCAGCAGGACGGCCATGGAGGCGTGCCCCTGCCGCCCGTGGACGACGTTCAGCACCTCGTCGCCGTCCAGCCCATGCCGCTCGGCCCAGCGCCGCCAGACACGTTCGACGACGGCGTTGGAGTTCACAAGGGTGCCGTCCATGTCGAGCAGGAGGGCGCGGGCGGTGAGGACGGTGGCCGGCATCGGCAGCTCCAGAGGGGTGAAGACGAGGACAAAACGGGCCCCGCCCGCCGGTCAGGGAAAACAGGCGGGGACCACTTTGTTTCTCTACGGTACAAAACCAGCCCGGATCTCGCCACCACCACCCCCGCCAAGCCCCACCGCCGACCGCCGGAGACCCACACGGCAGACCCGGGGATCCACCGGATCCGACTACCTGCCGGCCGGCTCCCCACAGTCAGCCCGCGACCGCCTCCCACAGGCTCCACACGCCGAGCCCGAGCATCAGCAGCGCCGCGATCTGCGTGATCAGCCGCAGCGGCACCCTCCTCATCAGTGCCTTCCCGCCGACGATCCCGAGTCCCGCCACCGCCCACAACCCGAGTACCGCGCCGAGGCCGACCGAGATCGGGTCGTCGTAACGGGCGGCGAGGTTCGCCGTCATGATCTGGGTCAGGTCGCCGAACTCCGCGACCAGGATGAGCGTGAACCCGGTCCCCGCGACCTTCCAGAAGGACTGGTCGGCGGGCTTGCGGACCTCTTCCTCCTCCTCACCCCGCTTCAGCGCCAGCACCGCCGCACCGGCGAGGAAGAGCACACCGGTCAGCGCGTGCACGAGCCGCTGCGGCAGCAGGGTCAGCGCGCTGCCCGCCGCGACGGCGAGCACGACATGCAGCAGGAAGGCGGCGGCGACGCCCACGAAGACGTACGAGGCGCGATAGCGGGTGCCGAGGACGAGACCGGCGAGCGCGGTCTTGTCCGGCAGTTCGGCGAGGAAGATGACGCCGAACACGAGCGCCGTCACGGTAATGCTGATCAAAGTTCCTCAATCGGTCGGGGCCGCCCCACCGAGAGTGCTGTAGCTCGTCCTCAGACACCTCGGCACGGCAGCGCACTCGGCACCCGCGCCGTGGAAGCACGGGTGTGCACTGCTTGCCGAAGGTCTCGCTGGGCGGTCCGCGCGGGGTCCGCCTCCGGGCGCCGGCTCAGGCTGGCTGAGCAGTATGTCGACGGTCCGGCGAAGAGCTACTCCCCTTCTGCCCGTCCATAGTAAGGGACGCGAAAGTTCCGCCGTGAACCTTGTCGTGTCATGAACGCGTCACTAGCGTCTAACCGAGCGCTCACTCCCCGGTCACACGACACCGCGAGCATTCCCCTGCCCGCAGCCAAAACCCCCACCCCACAAGGAAGTTCACATGCCGAAAGTCTACGCGCGTCGACGGTTGAGCATACTCGCGACCCTCACCGGACTCATCGCCTCGGCCGCCCTCTTCAACTCCCCCAGCGCCTCCGCCGCCCTGCCCACCCCGGTCAGCGGCGCGACCGCCCGGAGCTACCTCTCCCAGCTCACCGTGGCCGCCGAGAACCGCACCGGCTACGAGCGCAGCCTGTTCCCCACCTGGATCACCATCTCCGGCACCTGCAACACCCGCGAGTGGATCCTCAAGCGCGACGGCTCGAACGTCACGACCGACTCGTCCTGCTACCCGACGAGCGGCAGCTGGTACTCGCCGTACGACGGCGCGACCTGGTCCTCGCCGTCCGACGTCGACATCGACCACCTCGTCCCGCTCGCCGAGGCCTGGGACTCCGGCGCGAGCAAGTGGACCACCGCGCACCGCCAGGCCTTCGCCAACGACGTCACCCGGCCCCAGCTCCTCGCGGTCACCGACAACGTCAACCAGTCCAAGGGTGACCAGGACCCGGCCACCTGGATGCCGTCCCGCACGGCGTACCGCTGCACGTACGTCCGCGCCTGGGTCCAGGTGAAGTACTACTACGACCTCTCCGTGGACCCCGCCGAGAAGAGCGCGTTGCAGGGATACCTGGCGAACTGCTGAGCCCGCGCCGCGCGTTACGGACGCCCGCGCCCCTGGGAGGCGCGGGCTTCTGCACACCAAAGCGCTTCAAGTCTCAAGTTAAGTCCGGCACAAGGGACTTGGGCTTCGATGTCCGCACAGAGGGCGATCGGCACCGGCAAGGCACCGCAGAGGCAGGCATGCACCATGGCCAGAACTTGAACTTGCAAGTATGAATTAGGTCTGCCTAACCTGGCCCCCGATTCGGTACCGCCGCCCCCACGACCGGCTGCCCCGGCCGGTCGGTACGACACCGAAGAGGAGACCTCCCCCTCATGACCGCGCGCCTCAACACCGCTCAGCCGTACGCCATCGGTCTGTTCCGTATCGTCGTCGGCCTGTTGTTCGCCGTGCACGGCGCCGCCTCGCTCTTCGGTGTCCTCGGCGGCGCCATGGGCACCCACGGCGGCACGATCGAGGCCGGCACCTGGCCCGGCTGGTACGCGGCCGTGATCCAGCTGGTCGCCGGCACCCTCGTCCTGCTCGGCCTCGGCACGCGCGGCGCCGCGCTGCTCGCCTCGGGCTCGATGGCGTTCGCGTACTTCGACGTCCATCAGCAGCACGCGCTGTGGCCCATACAGAACGGTGGTGAGATGTCCGTCCTGTTCTGCTGGGCCTTCTTCCTGCTGGTCTTCACCGGTTCCGGCGCCTTCGGCCTGGACCGGTTCGTCACCCAGCGCACGGCGACGGCGCGGCCGACGGCCGACCAGCAGCCGGTCGCGGACCAGACCCCGGTCGCGGCCTGACCCTCACATCCGCACGGGTGCCCTTCTCCCACCACCGGAGAAGGGCACCGTCGTGTACGGGACCCGGTGAGCGACTGTTCCCCGCGCCCCGATCGCACCGGCCCCCGGCGCACCTGCTGTCACAGCCCGGGCGTACGCTGTATGGCTGTCATCGGGGGAGTCAACGGGGAGTCGTCGTGTGGGAGAGCCTGGGGTCACTGGCCGCGGGACCATGGATCTACGCCATGGTGGCCGTGTCGGTGCTGCTCGACGTGTTCGTGCCGGTACTGCCG
This sequence comes from Streptomyces sp. NPDC047028, assembly GCF_040644095.1. Classification (NCBI taxonomy): domain Bacteria; kingdom Bacillati; phylum Actinomycetota; class Actinomycetes; order Kitasatosporales; family Streptomycetaceae; genus Streptomyces; species Streptomyces sp. NPDC047028. The sequence goes on along the minus strand of NZ_JBEYVS010000018.1, from coordinate 116,509 downwards.
AGCGGCGTCCTCGTGATCACGGCCGCCACGGCGGCGGCCGCGGGCACCGGGGCGGCGACCGGCCAGGTCCCGCACGAGGTGCCCGACGTGCTGGCCCTCATCCTGTCCGCAGCCACCGCCTCGGTCCTCGGTGACCTGGTCGCCTACCGCCTCGCCTGGCGGGGCGGCGAGCGACTGGATCGCGCCATCGCCCGCTCCCGGCGGCTGACCTCCGCGCAGGAACGTCTCGGCGAGGCGCTGTCCCGCGGCGGCGGCGCCCTGGTGGTCCTGGCCCGCTTCGCCCCGGCCGGCCGCTCGGTCGTCTCCTTCTGCGCGGGTGCCGCCCACCGCCGCGCCCGCGACTTCGTCCCCTGGTCCGCACTGGCCGGCCTGTCCTGGGCCGGATACAGCGTGGCCCTCGGCTACTACGGCGCCCGCTGGCTGGGCCCGACCTGGATCGCCACGGCCGTCTCGGTCGCCGCACTGTTCGGAGCGGGGGCGGCCGCGGCGTACCTGATGCGCCGGCGCCCGGCGTAACCACGCGGCGCTCCACGGCCGATCACCCGGACCCGGCACGCGGCCACCGCGCGGCACGGTGACCAGCCCGGCCACCCCACCCGTACGCACCGACGCCCGCGGGCGACCAGCGGCACCCCATACACACGGCCACCAACGCCCGCACGCCCCCGCGCCCAGTCACCCGCCCCCTCACCTCCCCTTCACGGTCACCCGGCGCTTCGTGCGGACTGTCCCCGGACCTCCAGGCCCCCGAGCAGTTCCGCCGTGGCCTCGGCGACGGCCTCGACGGCCCGTTCGAACACCTCGCGGTTGTGGGCGGCTGGCGCACGGAAGCCCGAGACCTTTCGCACGTACTGCAGTGCGGCGGCCCGGATCTCCTCCTCGGTGGCCTCCTCGGCCAGCGCGGGCGGTCGTAGCGTCTTGATACTCCGGCACATGCTCCCAGTCTGGCCCAGCCCGCCCGCGGCTGCGAAGATCACCTCGAAGGCGGCCACCGATCCCCGGGGCCGACCGACGAGAGGACCCTCCTCATGACGACCAGACTCACCGTGGCCATACTCGGCCCCGGCGGCATCGGCGGCCTCCTCGCGGCCCTGCTGTCCCGCGCCGGACACCGGGTGATCTGCCTCGCGCGGGCCGGCACGGCCGACACCCTGCGCACGAACGGAATCCGGGTCCGCAGCGGCCAGTTCGGCGACTTCGGCGCCGGTGTCGAAGCGGACACCGAACTGCGCGAACCGGTCGACGCCTGCGTGATCACCGTCAAGCACACGGCACTGGACGCCGCACTGGGCCGCGTCCCGGCCGGCGCCCTGGGCGACGCCCTCGTCATACCGCTCCTGAACGGCGTCGAACACCCCGCCGTCCTGCGCGCCCGCTACCGGCCCGACCGTGTGGCCCCGGCCGTGATCCGCGTCGAATCGACCCGCGTCGCCCCTGGCGAGATCGAACACGGCAGCCCGTTCACGGAGATCGACCTCGCGGGCGACGAGGTGCCCCGGCCCCTCCTCGACACCCTGGCGACCGCCCTCACCGCGGCCGGCCCGGTCACGCGCGTCGTCGGCGACGAGACGGCGGCCCTGTGGGCGAAGATGGCGTTCCTCGCCCCGTTCGCCCTGCTGACCACGCGCTACGGCCTTCCGCTCGGCGAGGCCCGGACCCGCCACCGGGACGAACTCCAGGCCCTGGTGGCCGAGACGGCGGCGGTCAGCCGCGCCTGCGGCGCCCCCACCGACCCGGCCCAGGCCCTCGCCCGGTACGACTCCTTCCCGCCCGCCACCAAGTCCTCCATGCAGCGGGACGCGGGGGCGGGCCGCCCCCTCGAACTCGACGCGATCGGCGGGGCGTTGCTCCGCGCGGCGGACCGGCACGGCGTTCCGGCACCGGTGACGGCACGCCTGGTGGGCGAGTTGCGGGCAGCAGGCCACTGATCCGCTCCCCGTCCGGCCACGAGGTTCGACCGCGCTGTCGCGGAGTCGACCGACCCCCTCGTTCGCGTGAACCTCGTGGCCGAACTCGCCACCTAAAATCGAACAGGCGTAGCATTGCGGTGTGGCAACGACCTACGGATTCCCCAGTGACCTCCTCGCCGGCCAGGAGGAGCTGCATCAGGTCCGGTCCGAGCTGTCGGCCCTGCTCAAGCGCCTGCCGTGGTCCGTCGAGCCCGCGGACGCGTTCAGTGACGACAACGGCTGGCGCAAGGTGGAACGCCCCGCCTCCCCCGGCTGGACGGCGGACGAACAGGCCGAGGTGGAGAAGCTGCGGCGCCGGGAACACGAACTGGCGGTCTTCGTCAGCACCCACCGCTTCTGGTCCGAGATAGCGGCAGCGGAACGCGTGGACGCCCGCACCAAACTCAAGCACGCCCACGAGGACTCCGCGGAACAGTCCGGCTGACCCACAACGCGAAGACCCCGAACCGCTCACGGTCCGGGGTCTTCCCTGATCACCTGGTGGGCGCGGACGGTTTCGAACCGCCGACATCCTGCTTGTAAGGCAGGCGCTCTACCACTGAGCTACGCACCCGGGACAGGCCGACAGCCTACATGGCCGGGGCAGCACCGCCGCACACCCGGTCCGCCCCCGCACCGGACGCCGAAAGCAGGGTGCGTACGGCGAACTGATCGGCTCGTGTGTTCGTCCTCTACTGGTGGGAGAATGAGAGCGCCCAGGGCGGATCGCAGCACGGGAGAGGGATGTGACGACGGGGATCTCGGCGACGCCGGCTTCGCGGCCGGGTCCGCCGCCGACCGCACGACCGCGGCCCCGGCGCCGCTCCACGGGTCTCGGTGACGCCCTCGTGCTGATGGGGCTGCCGGTGCTGGCCGCGCTCGCGCTGCCCGCCGCGTTCGCCGGGGGCGGCACCCGGCGCTGGTTCGGCGGGCGGGCCGAGGGGCAGCGGGCCGAGGCGCAGGCCGCGAAGGACGCGGCCGCGGCCGCGTTCTACGAACTGGACACCGCCCAGCGGGACCTGCGGATCTCGGTCGAAACCATCACGGCCGTCGACGACTCCCCGGCGGCCCGGCGCGCGGTCGCCGACTTCGAGGCGCTGGGCCGGCGCATCGACGAGGTGAGTCAGCGCTACATCCAGGCCGTGGACGCGCATGATCTGGACCGGGTGGATCTGGAGGCATCCGCCGCCGCGCGGGCGCGGAGCGAGCTGACGGCGGCGAAGGACGAACTGGCCCGGGTCAAGCAGGAGCTGGAGCGGTTCGGCGGTTCGCTGGGGCCGCTGCTGGGCAAGGCGGAGACGCAGCTCGCGCGGGTCGCGCCGGCGGTGGAGCGGGCACGGCAGGCGCTACTGGCGGCGAGCAACGCGCTGGACGCCGTACGGCAGCACGGGCTGAAGGCCGACGACCTGGCGGCCCGGCTGGCCGCACTGTCGCCCGAGCTGACGCGGCTGAACCAGGGAGCCGGGCAGCACGGGGTGGCGCCGACGCTGGAGCGGGCCGAGCGGGTGCAGCGGGAGGCCGGGGCGATCGCGGCGGAGGCCGAGCGGCTGCCGGAGCGGGCCGGCGAGATCGACCACCGGCTGGTGAGTCTGCGGACCCGGGCGCAGGCGCTGACCACCCGCGCGGGGCAGGTCGAGCCGGTGCTGAGCGAGCTGCGGCGGCGGTTCGCGGCGGCCTGCTGGCAGGATCTGCAGCATGTGCCGCAGCAGGCGGGCGAGAGCGTGCGGCAGGCCGAGCTGAAGCTGCGCGAGGCGCAGTCGGCGCGGGAGGCACAGCGCTGGCCGGACGCCACGTCACTGCTGTCGACGGTGCGGGCGCTGCTGAACACCACCGACGAGGCGGTGTCGGCGGCCGGGGACCGGCTGACGCGGCTGAACGCGGTCCAGAAGGACCCGGAGCAGGAGATCCAGCGGACGCGGTTCGCGATCCGTGACGCGCAGCGGCTGGCCATGGCGGGACGTGCGACCCCGGATCCCCGGCACGCCGGGCCGCTGGACGAGGCGGTGGCGCGCCTGGACCGCGCGGTCGCCGGCCTGGAGGGCCGGCACCCGGACTACTGGCGCTTCCTGACGGAGACGGAGGCCGTACGCCGCACGGTGACCGATGTGGTCGGCCGCATCCGCGAGGAGCGCGGCGGCGGCACGGCCCGCTGAGCCCAGCCTCCCGCCGCCCACGTTGCGCCGAGCCGCCGGCGTCGGTGTCCGGTTCGGTCCGGGGGCCGCCGGTTGGCGGTGGAATGTTGCCGTGTGGGGTGGGCAGGCGGATATTTGGTGGAACGGACGGATGGCCTCCGCTAGCGCCCGAGGGAGGCGGATATGGCCACGCACGCAGCGCACACGCGGGAACCCCGGTCTCGGATCCGGTTCGACGAGCATCTGCCCGTCGATCACCGGCTGAACCTGATCTACCGGATCGGCGCGGGCCTGATAGGGCTCTTCCTGCTGGTTTTCGGGATCCTCGGGTTGATCGACCAGATCGGGTTCTTCAACACCGGCGGTGACACGGTCGCGGGCCTGAACACCAACGGCACGCTCAGCGTGCTGTCCATCTGTGTCGGCGTCCTGCTCTTCGTCGCCATGGTGATCGGCGGAAACGTCGCCTCGACGGTGAACATGGTCTTCGGCGTGCTGTTCATCCTGAACGGCTTCCTCAACCTCGGCCTGCTCGACACCGACTACAACTTCCTGGCGTTCAAGATGCAGAACGTGCTGTTCAGCTTTATCGTCGGGCTGCTGCTGATGACGTTCGGGATGTACGGCAGGGTGAGTTCCACCCTGCCGCACGACAACCCGTACTGGCGGGCCCGGCATCCCGAGCCGTCCCCGCACGAACGGCGGGAGCTGGACGGCCGGGACGGCAGTGGCCCTGCGGGCCTGGATCAGGTCCGGTAGGCGTAGTACGCCGCGGTCGGGTAGGACGCGATGAGGCTCGCCACCGACCGGTTGTACGTGTTGGTGGAGTGGTACGACACGTACGGCACGCCCTGCGGGCTGCGGTAGGTGACGATCATGGAGTGGTCCTTGGACCCGTCCTTGTTGAAGTCCATCTGCAGCACGTCACCGACGTCCAGCTGGTAGACGTAGGGCAGCGGGGTAACCCGCTTCGAGGACAGGGCGAACCAGGAGAACTCGTTGACTCCGACGAACGAGTCCGACTGGATGTCGGCGTTGCCGAACCACTTGTGGAAGTCGTACGTGTAGCCGGGTACGTGCTTCCAGCCGCCGGCCTTGAGGGACTGGCTGACGAAGTTGGTGCAGTCGCCGCCGTCCCCGTGCCCGTTGTAGTTCGGGTAGTCCGGGTTGTAGTTGCTCCAGTACTTCTTGGCGTACGCGGCCATGGCGGCGTAGTCGTACGTACCGGAGGTGAGGTTCTTCGGCTTGGCCGGCGCGCTGCGCGAGGTGGACGAGCGGGGCGCCTCGGGCGGGTTGTCGTCCGTGGCGGTGTCCGGCGTGGCCACCTGCGGCGTGGCGACCTGGTTGACGGCGACGCCGTCGTCGGTGTCCTGGACGCCGGTCAGCTGCCAGGTTCCGTGCCGGTCGGCCTTGAACGTCAGCTCGTGGTGGGCCTGGAAGCCGGTGGTCTTGGGCGCACCGGGCTTGGGCTGCTCGTAGGTCAGCGAGGTCGTCTCGGTGACGGCGACCTTGGCGCGGCGGCCGTGCACCTCCGTGGCGTCCAGCGTGACCGTGGTGCTGCCCGCGCTGTACTTCTCGCCGAGTTCGGCGAGGCGGGACTTGCGGCCGCGCAGCTGGTCCAGGGCGGAGTCCTCGTGCCGGGACTGGGTGCCGGACAGGCGGACGTGGCCGCGGAAGCCGGCGGTCCGCTGCTTGCCGTGCCCGCCGTTCCCGTGCCCGTGGTTGTCCACGAGGGCCTCGGTGCGGTCGGTGAACACGGCGTCGGCCAGCTTCTGGAAGGTGGCCTTGGTGGCCGCGTCCACGGTCGGGTCGTTGGTCACGGCCGCGCCCGCGCTCCAGTTGGGCACCAGCACCACACCGGCGACCACGGATGCCGCGGCCGCGCCGACTATCGCGGTACGACGCCGCTTATGGCTCAGTCTTCTTGATTTCAATGATGTTCCCCTCTACGCCGGTATGACTACCGGGAGACGGCATCTTCGCATGACGCACGCGGCGGTTGTGAAGAGGGTGTACACAAGTGGAACCGAGTGGTTACAGGGGTCACTTGACGACCTGGGACCAGTCGGGCGACTGCGCCGGGTCGAGGCTGCGCAGCCGTTGCAGCGTGGCGGGCTTCTGCGCGTCGAGCCAGTCGGACAGCTCCCGGAACGAAACGCACTTGACGCCCTTTTTGGTGCAGATCTTCGGGATGATCTGGTCGATGGACTTCATGTAGATGCTGCCGTTCCAGTCCTCGAAGTGGTTGCCGATGAACAGCGGTGCGCGGCTGCCGTAGTAGACGCGGTTGAAGCCGGCCATGTACGAGTCGACGGTCTGCTGTTCCCACTGGGGGTACTTGGACGGGTCACCCTTGGTCTCGCCGCCCGACTGGTTGTAGAGGAAGTTGAAGTCCATGGACAGGCCCTGGAACTTGCCGTTCTCGTACGGCAGCATCTCCAGCGGGAAGTCCCATATGCCGTTCTTCTTCGCCGGCCATATCTGGAAGTCGCCGGGCGAGGAGGCGTCGTAGCGCCAGCCGTAGCTCTTGATGGCCTTGAGCAGGTTCGGCTGGCCCTCCAGGCAGGGGGCGCGTCCGCCTTCGACCTCCTTCTTGAAGTCGAAGGGCAGCGGTGGGATGTCCTTGTAGCCGGTGTTGGTCTTCCAGTTCTCCACGAAGGAGTAGAACTGATCGATCTCACTCTTCCACTCTTTGACGCTCCAGTCGCCGCCCCCCTTGGCGCCGCAGAAGTGGCCGTTGAAGTGGGTGCCGATGTCGTTGCCCTGCTCGTAGGCGAGACGGAGCTGTTCCAGGGTGGTGCGGATGTGTTCGTTGGTGGGGTAGTCGATGGCGGCGGCGCCCGGCGCGTGCATCGGCGGGTGGTAGAGGGTCTTCTTGTCCTTGGGCAGCAGGTAGATGCCGGTCAGGAAGAAGGTCATGTGGGCGTTGTACTGCTGGGCCATCTCGCGGTAATGCGAGAAGAGGTGGTCGCTGCCCTCCAGGGCGCCGTCCCAGGAGAACACGACGAACTGGGGCGGCTTCTCCCCCGGTTTGAGGGGTTCTGCCTTCAACTGCCCCTTCTGCGGCCCGGTGTAGGAGGTGGACCCGTCGCCGAGGACGTGCGTCTTGCCGTCCCAGGGGGTCGCGCTCGGGCTGGGACTCGCCGCGCCGTTCTTGCCGGCGGAGGCGGTCGGCGTGGTGCTGTCCGTGCGGGTCAGCACCAGGTAGCCGGCCACCAGGGAGGCCACGACGAGGAACGCGGCCAGCGTCAGGACCTGCGGGTTGGTGGCCGTGGGGACGCGGCGGCGGCCGGCTGCTCGGCGGCGGCCCGTCGGTGACTTCATGCTCGGCATGCGCGGCTCATTCTGCGGAGGGGGGTTCGGGCGGTCGGGGTCCGGGCATCAGCCGAGACCCGTCGCGGTCGACCAGAGGGCGTAGGGGACTCTGTCGGCGGGTGTGCCCGCCAGTCCGTGCAGGGGCAGCGGTTCCAGGGACTTCGCGAGGTCCATCCGGTAGACGACCACGGCGGTCGACACGGAGTCGGCCGTGCCGGCGTACCAGGAGGCGGTGTCCTTGTCATTGCCGCCCGCCTTGCCGGACACGCCCGGCTCGGCGGCGGCCGGGTGGGCGGCGCGGAAGGAGTCGGTGAGGGCGTCGGTGACGTCCGCGGCGACCTGGGCGCCGACCGCGCGGTGCGGGCGCGGGGTGGCCAGGGGGATCGCGGAGCCGTTGCGGGTGATCCGGCGTACCGAGTACGGCTCGGTGTGCTTTCCTCCGGCGGCGAACGTGGCGTACCCGCTGGCCATCCGGATGGCACTGGGCGTGGAACTGCCCAGGGACAGGGCGGGCACCTGTGGGCCCATGCTGGAGTGCAGCAGGCCTGCCGCCTCGGCGGTGTCGCGCACCTTGTCCAGGCCGGTGTCCATGCCGAGCTGCATGAACGGTGTGTTCACCGACTGGGCGAGCGCCTGGCGCAGGGTGATGGGGCCGTAGGATCTGCCGCCGTCGTTGTGCGCGGCGACCTTCTTGCCGCTGCGGTCCCAGTACGGCCCCTCGGGCGTGGTGACGGGTACGGCGTCGTCACCGTTGTAGACCGTCTCCGGGGTGACGGGGGTGGCGGGGCCGGAGCGAGTCTTGTGGACCCCGTGTTCCAGGCCGGCGGCGTACACGAACGGCAGGAACGCGGTGCCGGCCGGCACGGTCGTGGCGTTGGACTCGTTGTAGCCCTGTTTCCGGTGGTCGGGGCCGCCGTAGACGGCGAGGATCCGGCCGTCGGTGTCCACCGAGGCGGCGCCGTAGTGGCCGTTCTTCGCGGCGGCGGGAGTGTCCCTCTTCGCCTGCTTGCGGGCCTTGGTGACGGCGTCGGTCAGCGCCTTCTCCCGTGTGCGGTCGAAGGTGGTGTAGATCTGGTAACCGCCCAGGTCGAACTGCTGGTCCGTGAGGTGCGCGGCCTTCTTGGCGTACTGCGAGGCCAGTTCCACCAGGTAGTCGCTCTGCTGTCCGGTGTCGTACAGCGGGGGCGTCTTCAGCGGCTCGGGGAACGTCTTGTACGTGGCCCGCTCGGCCGGTGACAGCTTGCCGATCTTGACCATGCGGTCCAGGATCCAGTTCCAGCGCTCCACGGCGCGGGCGTGGTTGGCCTGGTTGAGGGTCGGGTCGTAGAGCCCGGCGCCCTTGAGGAGCGAGGCGAGGAAGGCGGCCTGGGAGGCGTTGAGCTTGCTGACGTCCTCGCCGTAGTAGGCCTGTGCGGCGCGCTGGATGCCGTAGGTGCCGCGGCCGAACCAGCTGGTGTTGAGGTACCCCTCCAGAATGTCGTCCTTGCTCATCTGGTTGTCCAGCTTGAGCGAAATCATCGCCTCGGTGAATTTGCGGCTGATGGTCTGATTCTGGGTGAGATAGACGTTTTTGACGTACTGCTGGGTGATGGTGGAGCCGCCCTCGGTGTCCCCCTCGCCCACCGTGCGCCACAGGGCCCGGGTGATGCCCTTGAACGAGATGCCCGGGTCCGAGTAGAAGCTCTCGTTCTCCGCCGCGAGCACGGCCCAGCGGACGTCCGGGGGTATGTCCTTCAGGGGCATCGCCTGCCGCTGCACCCAGCCGGTGCGGGCCATGGGGGTGCCGTCGGACCAGAAGTAGACGTTGTCCTGCTGGGTGGCGAAGGTGTTCAGGTTCTTCGGGATGTCCGTGGCCGCGTAGGCGACGACGAGGAACAGGAAGACCATGACGATCGACGAGAGCACGGCGCCGATCCACTGTCGCCAGGAGGGCATCCAGCGGCGCCAGCCGGTGCGTCCGGGGCGCGGGTAGACGGGCTTGAGGCGGCGCGCGTACGGCTGCAGACGGCGCGCGTAGGGGGCGAGGGCCGCGAGCACGGGGGCCGCGACGGTGGTTATTCGCTCCTGTATTCGCTCGCGCAGCGAGGAGCGCGCGTCGCGCCGGCGGTCGGCGCGGCCGCCGGCGGCGGGGGCCGGGGGCGGGGTCGGGGACTCCGAACGGGCGGCGACGCCGGACTGATCGGGACTTTCGGAACTTTCGTCGCTCTTAGGCCCCTTGAGACCCTTGAGACCCTTGGGATCTTTGGGGCCTTTCGGCTGGAGGGGGATGCGCAGCTGCATGGTGTGGTCCGCCCGGAGGGCGTCCACTTTCAGGTGCAGGGTCTCGTCGGAGTCGAACGGCCCGCCCTTGCGGCCCTCGCTCTTCGCGTCGTCCCCGCGCTGCGACGCATCGTTCACGGCGTCCCCCTCCCCACTCGGTCGTGCTCGCGCGGGTTGAGCTGAGCTTCCTCGCGACGGCGTTCACAAATTATCAGCAGTGTTTTCAAAAACTCCGCACACGTGGCCGATGGAATAGAACACTCATGAAACATTGAGCCGCCCGCGTCTGGGCGGAGACTAACCTGTGCACATGCCACGCTACGAGTACCGCTGCCGGACCTGCGGCGACACGTTCGAATTGAGCCGCCCCATGGCCGAGTCGGCCGCCCCCGCCGCCTGCCCCGCGGGCCACGACGACACGGTGAAGCTGCTGTCGACGGTAGCCGTGGGGGGCGTCTCCTCCGCATCCGCCCCTGCTCCGGCGCCGGGTGCGGGGTCCGGCGGTGGCGGGGGCGGGTGCTGCGGCGGGGGCTGCTGCGGCTGAAACCACCGTTGGCCGCCCCGCGCGGGTGTGCCTACGGCTGTGGGCCGCGCTCCGTCGTTCCCCGGGCCGTCCTCAGGAACTCTCTTACGATGCGTTCGCCGGCCAGCACGCCCCGCTCGGGCAGTGCGCTGATCGCCGGGGCCGTCCAGCCGGTGTCCGCCAGTTCCCCGTGGCCGGGACGCCAGCCCCGGTCCGCCGCGAGCAGCAGGTCGGCGTCGAGGAGCGAGTCACCCGCGGCCAGCGTCAGCTCCGCCCCCGTGCGCCGCGCGACCTCGCGGACGGCGGCGCTCTTGGTGAGCGGCTTGGGGACGGCGTACAGCTTGCGGCCCTGGAGCGAGACCGTCCAGCCACGGTTCTCCGCCCACACCGCCAGTTCCTTCACCCAGTCCTCCGGCAGCAGCTCCCGCTCGACGACCAGGTAGGCGAACAGGTCCTCGGCCACCCGGTGCTTGCGCACCCAGGCGGGGTCGGCGGACCGCGCCAGGTGCTCACGGACCTCCGCCAGCGGCACGCACTCCTCGGCGAGCCGGGACAGCACCCCCGCGTGCCAGCCGTGGTCGGTGGCGCCGTCCACGAGGAGGTGGCCGCCGTTGGCGCAGATCGCGTACTTGGGCGGCGGGCCCGGCAGGTTGATGCGCTGGTACTGCTTACGGGTCCGGGTCGTCGTCGGCACGAAGACCGCCGCGTCGCCGAGGTCGGCCAGCAGCTGGGCGGCCGTCTCGGTCATGTAGGACAGGGGTCTGGCCTCGTGGACCTCCACGCACAGCAGCCGGGGCGCCCGCGCGTCCGGCATGGTCAGCGCGAGGGCCGCCGAGGAGTAGATGAGCGTACGGTCGAGGTCGCTCGCCACCAGCACCGGCATCAGACGTTCACCGCCCGGCCGTCGGCGCCCGTCGCGCCCCGCGTGTACTTGGGGTGGATCAGTCCGACGCAGGAGTACGGCAGCTCCCCCACCTCCTCCACCGGCACCCCGCGCTGCCGCGCGAGCAGCCGTACGTGGTCCAGGTCGGCGCCGGCACCCGCGCGGGCGAGGATCTTCCACGGGACCCGGCGCAGCAGCACCCGGGTGGTCTCGCCGACGCCCGGCTTGACGAGGTTGACGTCGTGGATGCCGTACTCCTCACTGATCCGCTCGACCGCCCGCCAGCCCGCCCAGGTCGGCGTGCGGTCCCCGTCCATCAGTTCCTTGACGGCCGCGTCGACCGTGTCGGCGACCTCGGTGAAGCGGTCCGAGACGGCGTCCAGGAAGGCCGCCGACACATCCGCGCCGGCGAGTTCCCGGTAGAACTTCGCGCCGTGGAAATCATGCGGGCCGACCAGGTCCGCGCGCAGCACCGTACGTGAAATAAGGCCGGAAACAGTTGAGTTGAGGCAGGCCGAGGGAATGAGGAAGTCCTCGCGGGTGCCGTAGGTGCGCACACAGGAACCGGGGTCGGCGAGAACCGCGATCTCCGGGTCGAATCCGGTGACGCCTTCCCGCTCCTCGAACTCCCGTATTGCCTGGGAGAGTTCCCGGGTGATCGCGCCCTTGCCGGTCCAGCCGTCAACGAAGACGACGTCCCGCGGGTCGTGGTGGGCGGCCAGCCAGCGCAGCGCGTTGGCGTCGATGCCCCGGCCGCGCACGATCGACACGGCGTAGTGCGGGAGTTCGAGGCCGTGCCGGTACCGGGCCCAGCGGCGCATCAGCACGCCGACGGGGGTGCCCGCGCGGGCGAGCGACACGAGCACCGGGCGCGGCGACCGTTCGGCGAGGACGGTCTCCGTGACGACGCCGGTGGCCTGGGCGATGCGGGCGGCCGAGACCTTGAGGGCCGCGTGGAACAGCTCCTGGTACTGCTCGGTCGGCTGGTACTCCACCGGCAGCGACTCGGCGTAGTGCGCCCCGCCGCTCTGCACGGCCTCCTCGCGCTCCTCCGTCGGCGCCTCCAGCGGCACGTCCGAGAGGTCCCGCAGCAGCCAGCCGACCTCGTCGGGCGCGTACGAGGAGAAGGCGGGGCCGCGGAGGGGCTCGGGCAGCATGACCGGCCTTTCGGGAGAGGAGTGTGGCTCGGGGACGTACGACGGTACGACTGCGAGCAGGACGTGCGGCACCTGGTCGGCGAGGCGGGCCAGGAGGCCGTCGGGCGCGTGCAGGGCGGGGGTGTCGGCGGCCGAGTCGACGACGGCGACGACGGCGTCGAAGCCCGCTCCGGCGACGTTGTAGGCGTACCGCTCGCCGGGGCCGTCCGCCGGGTCGTCGTGGGCGGGGAAGACCAGCCGGGTGCGTATCGCGTAACCGGGATCGTCGACGGCGAGGACGGGCGAGCGGGTCGTGGTCGAGAACCGCACCTCGGCCCCGGTCACCTCCTCCAGCCCGCACGCCAGCCGCAGCGGGGCGTACATCAACTCCTCGAACCCGAGCACCAGTACCCGGTGGGCATCGGGAGGCAGCGCCTCAGCAAGGCGGGCGACCATCCCGGGCAGCGCCTCCTCCAGCCGGGCCCGATGGGCGGGGGTGAACCCGTGCCGACCGCCGTCGGGGAGGCCGGCGGGCCAGGGGAGGTGGGCGCGCTTCACAACGTGGCTCGGCCGGAGCGCCCCTACAGGGGCGCGGGGCGAGACATTGTGCGGCTCCGCCGCGTGGGCGCGACCAGCCACATCGGGCCCGCACCCGCCCGCCGAACCGCCACCCTCACCCCCGTACCGCGCAACCAGTTCCTGCCCCTTCTCCAGCACGCCGGCAGGCAACCGCACCACCCCGGACGCAGCCGCGACCACATCCACCCGGGCTCCCACCTCACCGGCGAACGACAGCAGCAGCCCGGAGTCTTTTGCGTCGCGCATGTCGACCAGCGCCACCACCACGTACCGCGTGCGCGGATACCGTTCGTGCAGGTCACGAATGGTGTTCAGCACCGTGTTACCGGTGGAGAACTCGTCGTCGACGAGAACCAGCGGCCCCTCCCCCGCCAGCAGCGCCGGGTCCTCGGGGAGCAGCAGGTGCGAGGTCGCGTGGGAGTGGGACTCCTCGAAGCCGCCGGCGCGGGCCACGCCCGGGACGGGGCGGCGGGTGGAGTGCAGGTACGGGGCGGCGCCCAGCCCGTCGGCGACCGCGTGGCCGAGGCCCGTCGCGGTCTCCGCGTAGCCGAGGACGACCGCCGTGGCCGCCTCCGCCTCGCCGAGCATCTCGCGGACCCGGCGGCCGAGGGCGACCCCGTGGCCGTACACCACGGACGGCGACTGGGGTACGTGCTTGCCCAGCACGTTGGAGACCAGGAGGTGGGCCCGCTTGGGGTTGCGGCGCAGGGCGAGTCCGAGCATGGCCGGCAGGCCGTCGTCGCCCTCCAGTCCGACTCCGAGCCGCTCGGCGACCCAGTTTCCGGACCAGTCCCCGTCGTTCACTGCGTTGTTCATGCGTTCCTTGGGTTGGGAAGGGGGTCAGCCGGTTATTCCGGCGGCGAGAAGCTCCACGAAGCCGACGTCCTCGTTCGCCACGCCGAACACCTCGGCGCGCAGCAGGGTCCGCTCGGCCCAGGCGCGGTGGGGCTTCACCTCGTTCATCTTGTTCGTGTAAGCCGAACGGAGTACACCTCCGCCGCCACGTTCCGGCCGGAGGATGTCCGCGGCGTCGCTGAACTCCTCGTGGCTGACGACGGACAGCGCGTGCACGGGCAGGACGTGGGAGGGGTGGATGCAGGTCTTGCCGAGCAGACCGTTGGCCTGGTCGAGGGAGATCTCGCGCAGGAGCCCGTCCATGGCGTGCTCGATGAGCTTCTCGCGCAGTTCCTCGGCGCGCACCTGGAGGAAGGGGCTCTGCCTGAGCTGCGGCTTGAACATGCGTTCGGAAACGCGGAAGTACTCCCACACGGGCCCGGTCACGGTGAATCCGGTGCCGTCGGCCCGGCCCAGCATGTTCACCACGTCGGCGATGACGGACGCGACGATCTGGACGTCGTACGCGGTCATGTCGGGGGCGCGGCGCAGGCCGTAGGAGGAGCAGAAGTCGGTGACGCCGAGGCGCAGGGCCAGGACCCGGTCGCGGTACTTGCCGACGGCGCGGGAGATGCCTTCCAGGGTGTCCACCCGGGACTCGCGGTACAGCAGCTCGGGCGATTCCAGGACCGGCATCGCGAACAGCCGGCGGCCGCAGGCGGCCTCGGCGACGGCCAGGGCCTCCAGGAACGGGATGCCGCGTTCCTCGGTGAACTTGGGCAGGACAAAGCCGGAGAGCAGCCGCACGGTGGAGCCGAGGCGCCGGACGAGGTCCGGGATCTGCTCGGGGGCGCGGACCCGGATGAAGAGGAGGGGCGGCTCCACGCCGGTGCGCGCGGCGAGGTCGGCGAACTGCCGGACGAGGTTCTCCTCGCCGGCCGCGACATCCGCGTCGTCGATGGAGTCCTCCAGGCAGAGCACCATCGAGACCACACCGCGGCCGGCCTGCTTGACGATGTCGTCGGCGAGCCGGGGGCGGGTGGCCGGGCTGTACAGCGTGGCCCCCAGGGCGGCGGAGAGCAGCCGGGCCGGTGAGTCGGCCGTGAAGGCGCCCGGCTCCTGGTGGAAGATGCGCCGCCGCACCTCGGGGGCGATGTGCCCGAAATGACGCATAGGACTCCCTCGAAGGCCCAAGTCAAGCCCGTGGATTCGGTAAAGGGTGGCCGGTAATAGTACGTAGGGACCCGTGCACCGGGTTCCCCTCGGGCATGAATTTCACGTAACCAACCGGTGCCGGCCCGGGCACCCCCCGCATTGTCGTGGCCAGGACCGAGAGGGCAGGATGACCGCATGACGCACGCCATGCTGAAGGGGTCGAACGTCCCGCTGGACGCCACCACGGTGCGCGCCGTGCTGCGCTGGACGCCGGGGCAGGGGGTCCCGGACGTCGACGCGTCGGCGCTGCTGCTGGGCCTCGACGGCCGGGTGCGCTCGGACGAGGACTTCGTCTTCTACAACCAGCCCCGGCATCCGTCCGGGAAGGTGTGGCGGCTCGGCAAGAAGAGGGTGTCCGAGGGGCTGACGGACACGATCCAGACAGACCTCTCCGGCATGGAGCCCGGGGTCGGCCGGGTTCTGCTGGTCGCCTCGGCGGACGGGGTGTCCTTCGACCGGGTGCCTGCTCTGTGCATCTTCCTGTACGACGCCGCGGTCGCCGAGGGGGAGCCGCTGGCGCACTTCGAGATCAAGCCGGAGACGGGTGCGGAGACCGCTCTGATCTGCGGTGAGCTGTACCGGCGCGGGGAGGGGTGGAAGTTCCGGGCGCTGGGTGAGGGGTATTCCAACGGGTTGAAGGGGCTGGCCACGGATTTCGGTATCTCCGTGGACGAGTCCGAGGGGGCCTTGCCGGCGGGGGCCTTGCCGGCCGAGGTGGGGGCGGCTGCGGCCGCGGTTCCGCCGGTGGCGTTGCCGGAGACTACTTCTCAGCCGTTGCCTCCGGCGGTTCCGGTGGGTCAGGGGGCTTATGGGTATCCGCCGCCGGCGGCTGGGCGGGACGGGGAGTTTCGGCTGCCGCCGCAGGGGCCTCAGTTCATCGGGCGGTAAGGGGGCTCTCGCCCAAGGGGGTGGGGGTTCTCGGGTGGTCCGCGGGTGCGGGTGCGTTGTGGCTTGTCGCGCCCGCGCGGCGGAGCCGCATATCGATACAGCCCCGCGCCCCTTACGGGGCGCTTATCTGTCCGCCTTTGTCTTGTAGCCCCTACCCCAGGTGAGGCCCCAGCCGTAGAGGCGGTCCAGTTCGCCCTGGAAACCGTAGACGAACTTGACCTCTCGGCGGACGACCAGTTCGCCCTTGACGTTCTCTATGTGGACGACGGCGCAGGAGCGGGCCTGGGGGTGGCGTTCGTCGAGGCTTATCTCGATGCGGGGGCCGTTGCTGGGGTAGAGCGTGACGATCGCGTGGGTGCGGTCGAACGCGGGGGTCTGGTCGTAGATGTAGACGAAGACCAGGAGGCGTTTGATGGCGTCCCGGTGGTCGAGGTTGATGTACATCGTCTCGCCGGACCCGGAGCCGAACCGGTCGTCGCCGCTGAGCTTGATGTACGGCGGTGCGTTGACGTCGCCGAGGTAGCCGCCGAGGGGCTGGACGACGCCCTTGGTGCCGTCGGTCAGTTCGTACAGGCAGCCGAGGTCGAGGTCGACGTTGACCATGCTCTGGCCGTGTTCGAGCATCTCCGGGGGCTTGAGGGCCTTGAAGGGGTGCCGGAAGAGGCTGCTGCGTGGGTTGTCGTCGAAGTCGGAGGTGCGCATCCTCCAGGACAGGTTGATGCGCAGGTGTCCGGTGGCGGCGTCCTGCTTGGTGAGGGACACCTGGGGATGCCGCCTGGTGAGCTGGATGGAGTTGGTCGCGGCGCTGCCCGAGTCGAAGTCGGTCGCGCGTCCGCCCAGCAGCCCGTCGAAGAATCCCATGTCCCGCCCCCCATGCACCCGATGCCGTAAAGCCGTCGGGGCGGCCGACCGTGTCGGCCGCCCCGACAGAAGCGTTCCTCGCGGAGCGGGCTGTCACACCCCGTCACGACCCGGATGTTGCCCGTAAGGGTCAGACCCCGGACGGCACCTCGGCCTTGTCGTCCGATCCCGCGTTTCCCTCCTCGGCCGCGAGTGCGCGGTTGCGGCGGACGGAGGACCAGAAGGACCAGGCGATCAGGATGACGCCGACGAGACCGGTGATGACCTCGTTGATCTCGTACTGGATGGTGACCATGAGGATCACGGCCAGGGCGCCGATGGCGTAGTGGGCGCCGTGCTCCAGGTACACGTAGTCGTCGAGGGTGCCCTGGCGGACCAGGTAGACGGTGAGGGACCGGACGTACATGGCGCCGATGCCGAGGCCGAGCGCCATCATGACGATGTCGTTGGTGATGGCGAAGGCGCCGATCACCCCGTCGAAGGAGAAGGACGCGTCCAGGACTTCCAGGTAGAGGAACATGAAGAAGGCGGCCTGGCCGGCCAGGACGACCGCGGAGCGCTTCTTGCCGGTGCGGGCGGCCTCTTCATCGGCCTCGTGCTCCCGCTCCTCCTCTTCCTCCAGCCGGTCCTCGAAGTAGCCGGAGAGGCCGCCGACGACCATGTACGTGATCAGGCCGGCGATGCCGGCGATCAGCACGGTCTGTGCCTTGTCCACGTGCGCGCCGCCGTGCTGGTGGGCGTGGGTGGCGAAGGTGAAGGAGGTGATGAGCAGGACGATCATGGCGATGCAGACCGACAGCATGTCGACCTTGCCGAGCTTGGCCAGGGGGCGCTCGATCCAGCGCAGCCACTGGATGTCCCGGTCCTCGAAGATGAAGTCGAGGAAGATCATCAGCAGGAACATGCCACCGAAGGCGGCGATCGCCGGGTGGGCGTCGGTGACGAGCTGCTGGTACTTGTCCTTGTCGTTGAACGCCAGGTTGACGGCCTCGATGGGCCCCATCTTGGCGGTGATGGCGACGATGACGACGGGGAACACCAGCCGCATGCCGAAGACCGCGATCAGCACGCCGACCGTGAGGAAGATCTTCTGCCAGAAGGCGTTCATCTTCTTCAGGATTCCGGCGTTGACGACCGCGTTGTCGAACGACAGCGAGATCTCCAGGACGGCCAGGATCGCCACGATGCCGAGGGCGGTCCACCCCCCGTAGAACGCCGCCGCGACCAGACCGACCGCGGTGACCGCGAACGACCAGCCAAAGGTTTTGAGAAGCACTGGCTACCCCATCGTGTGTTGGGGGCCCCTCCCAGACGAAGTCTGGGGGAGGGTCTCCCCCGCGCCGTAGGCGGCTTTACGAAACGTTGACTCCGAAGTCTAGAGCGATGCCGCGCAGCCCCGACGCGTACCCCTGCCCCACTGCACGGAACTTCCACTCGCCCTGGTAGCGGTACAGCTCACCGAAGATCATCGCGGTCTCGGTGGAGGCGTCCTCGCTGAGGTCGTAGCGGGCGAGTTCCTGGCCGTCAGCCTGGTTGACGACGCGGATGAAGGCGTTGGAGACCTGCCCGAAGGCCTGGCCACGTTCCTCGGCCATGTGGATGGAGACCGGGAAGATGATCTTCTCGCAGTGGGCGGGGACCTTGCCGAGGTCGACCAGGATCGATTCGTCGTCGCCCTCGCCCTCGCCGGTGAGGTTGTCGCCGGTGTGCTCGACGGAGCCGTCCGGGCTCGTGAGCTGGTTGTAGAAGACGAACCACTCGTCGCCCAGCACCCGGTTCGTGGCGCCGCAGAGCAGGGCGCTGGCGTCCAGGTCGAAGGGGGCTCCGGTGGTGGAGCGCGCGTCCCAGCCGAGGCCGATCAGTACGTTGGTGAGGTTGGGTGCGGCTTTGGAGAGGGAGACGTTGCCCCCCTTGGCGAGTGTGACGCCCATGATGCTGGTCCTCCCCTGATGATGCTTTCCTGGTTGTCCTGCGCGTCCGGCGCCGCCCCCAAACGGTGCGGCGCCGGACGGTGAGGGCGTCGTAACCCTGCCGGGATCAGACGTTGACGCCGAAGTCCTGGGCGATGCCGCGCAGGCCCGAGGCGTAGCCCTGGCCGATGGCGCGGAACTTCCACTCGGCGCCGTTCCGGTACAGCTCGCCGAAGACCATGGCGGTCTCGGTCGAGGCGTCCTCGCTGAGGTCGTACCGGGCGATCTCCTGCTCGCCTGCCTGGTTGACGACGCGGATGAACGCGTTGCGCACCTGGCCGAAGGACTGCTGGCGGTTCTCGGCGTCGTAGATCGAGACCGGGAAGACGATCTTCTCGATCTCGGCCGGGACGCCGGCCAGGTTCACCTTGATCTGCTCGTCGTCGCCCTCGCCCTCACCGGTGATGTTGTCACCGGTGTGCTCCACGGAGCCGTCGGGGCTCTTGAGGTTGTTGAAGAAGACGAAGTTCTGGTCGCTGCTGACCTTGCCGGAGCTGTCCACCAGCAGCGCGCTGGCGTCGAGGTCGAAGTCCGTGCCGGTCGTGGTGCGCACGTCCCAGCCGAGACCGACGATGACGGCGGTCAGGCCCGGGGCCTCCTTCGTCAGCGAAACGTTGCCGCCCTTGCTGAGGCTGACTCCCACGAGTCCTCCAAGTGGTGTCCGGGGGCGGGGAGCCCCGTCGTGCTTTCGGATATGGGATCAACGTGCCGATCCTAGTGACGGGTTCCCGCCCCCGCAGACCCTGGACCCGAAACTTCGCAGGTGTCGGACCGCGGAGTGCTCAGAGGGTGTCGAGCGCCTTCACGTACTCGCCGAGGTCGCGGGCGTCCGGCAGGCCGTTGACCACGGTCCACCGCACGACGCCCTCCTTGTCGATGATGAAGGTGCCACGGACGGCACAGCCCTTGTCCTCGTCGAAGACGCCGTACGCGCGCGAGACGTTGCCGTGCGGCCAGAAGTCGCTGAGCAGCGGGTACTCCAGGCCCTCCTGCTCGGCGAAGACGCGCAGGGTGTGGATGGAGTCGTTGGAGACGGCGAGGAGCTGGGTGTCGCGGTCCGCGAACTTCGGCAGGTTGTCGCGCAGCTCGCACAGCTCGCCTGTGCACACACCGGTGAAGGCGAACGGGTAGAAGAGCACCACCACGTTCTTGTCACCGCGGAAGTCGGAGAGCCTCACGGTGCGGCCGTGGTTGTCCTTGAGCTCGAAGTCGGGCGCCTTGTCGCCGACCTGGATCGCCATGTGTGCATCCCTTTCGGTGGGCTGTTCGGGTGAGAGCGCGTGTCGCGCTCCCGACCAGCCTACGCAGCGATCACCGGGGACTCCGGACGGGCCGGGGCGAAATCCAGCCCGTCCGGGGGGGCGGCGCTCAGCCGGGGGTCACTTCCTGGACTTGGCCGCCTTCGGCGTCGCCAGGCGCGAGCCGCTCCAGTCCTTGCCCACGCTGACGCTCTTGGACGCCGTCAGGCCGGCGGTCGTGGCGGCTTCGGAGATCTCGCTCGCCTCCACGTACCCGTCACGGCCGGTCTTCGGCGTGAGGAGCAGGATGGCGCCGCCCTCTTCGATGTACGTGGTGGCATCCACCAGCGCATCGGTCAGGTCTCCGTCGTCGTCACGGAACCACAGCACGACGGCGTCGGCCACGTCGTCGTAGTCCTCGTCCTTCAGGTCGCCTTCGACGGCGCCCTCGATGGCCTCGCGGAGCTCCTGATCGACATCGTCGTCGTAGCCGATCTCCTGGACCACCTGCCCGGGCTGGAAACCCAGCCTGACGGCAGGGTTCGTCCGCTCCTCCGCGTGGTCCGCGGTCGCGCTCACGGGTTGCCTCCTGATCATGTCTTGGTGAATATCTCAGCCACGCGCGTGCGCGAAGCATTGGCCGTAGTCCACACGGGCGGGACGGATCGCGCAAGTACCCGGCCCTCCAGACCGCCGAAACAGTGACGATCCGGGCCGTGTCGCCGCAACTTCTGGCACCGTACCCCGATTCCGCGCCCGCCACATCACACCGATGTGCCCGCTTTGCGCGGTTCGGAATCCTCGACCGGCTGACCCTCTCGAACAGCTTTGCCAACCACGTCACACCCCGGGCGTATCGTTGCGTTTTGACCGGTACAGATGACGTACGTCGCCCCGGGGTGGACCATGGGGACGATGTAGGCGAGCACGAACGCGAGAAACACGAGAAGACAAGCGGCCCTCCGACAGGTAAGGAACAGCGTGGCTTCCGGATCCGATCGCAACCCGATCATCATTGGCGGCCTTCCGAGTCAGGTTCCTGACTTCGATCCCGAGGAAACCCAGGAGTGGCTCGACTCCCTCGACGCCGCCGTCGACGAGCGCGGCCGGGAGCGGGCGCGGTACCTGATGCTGCGGCTGATCGAGCGGGCCCGTGAGAAGCGCGTGGCCGTGCCCGAGATGCGCAGCACGGACTACGTGAACACGATCGCCACCAAGGACGAGCCGTTCTTCCCCGGAAACGAGGAGATCGAGCGCAAGGTCCTGAACGCCACCCGCTGGAACGCGGCCGTGATGGTCTCCCGCGCGCAGCGCCCCGGCATCGGTGTCGGCGGCCACATCGCCACGTTCGCGTCCTCCGCCTCGCTGTACGACGTCGGCTTCAACCACTTCTTCCGCGGCAAGGACGACGGCACCGGCGGCGACCAGGTCTTCTTCCAGGGCCACGCCTCCCCTGGCATCTACGCGCGCGCGTACCTGCTGGACCGGCTCACCGAGGAGCAGCTGGACGGCTTCCGCCAGGAGAAGTCGAAGTACCCCGACGGCCTGTCGAGCTATCCGCACCCGCGCTCCATGCCGGACTTCTGGGAGTTCCCGACGGTCTCGATGGGCCTCGGCCCGCTCGGCGCGATCTTCCAGGCGCGGATGAACCGCTACATGGAGGCGCGCGGCCTCGCCGACACCTCCGACTCGCACGTGTGGGCGTTCCTCGGCGACGGTGAGATGGACGAGCCGGAGTCGCTGGGGCAGCTGTCCATCGCGGCCCGGGAGGGCCTGGACAACCTGACCTTCGTGGTCAACTGCAACCTGCAGCGCCTGGACGGGCCGGTGCGCGGCAACGGCAAGATCATCCAGGAGCTGGAGTCGGTCTTCCGGGGCGCCGGCTGGAACGTGATCAAGCTGATCTGGGACCGCACCTGGGACCCGCTGCTCGCGCAGGACCGGGACGGCGTGCTGGTCAACAAGATGAACACGACGCCGGACGGTCAGTTCCAGACGTACGCCACCGAGACCGGCGCCTACATCCGGGACCACTTCTTCGGTGACGACCACCGGCTGCGCGCGATGGTCGAGGGCATGTCCGACCACCAGATCCTGATGCTGGGCCGCGGCGGCCACGACCACCGCAAGATCTACGCGGCTTTCTCGGCGGCCAAGGAGCACAAGGGCCAGCCGACGGTCATCCTGGCCAAAACGGTCAAGGGCTGGACGCTGGGCCCGAACTTCGAGGGCCGCAACGCCACCCATCAGATGAAGAAGCTGACGGTCGACGACCTCAAGCGCTTCCGGGACCGCCTGCACCTGCCGATCTCCGACAGGGAGCTGGAGTCCGGCCCGCCGCCGTACTACCACCCGGGCCGGGACACCGAGGAGATCCAGTACATGCACGACCGCCGCATGGGCTGCGGCGGCTACGTGCCCACGCGCGTGGTGCGCTCCAAGCCGCTCCCGCTGCCGGACGACAAGACGTACGCGACCGTGAAGAAGGGCTCCGGCCAGCAGTCCATCGCCACCACCATGGCGTTCGTACGACTGCTGAAGGACCTCATGCGGGACAAGGAGATCGGCAAGCGGTTCGTGCTGATCGCGCCGGACGAGTACCGCACCTTCGGCATGGACTCCTTCTTCCCGAGCGCGAAGATCTACAACCCGCTGGGCCAGCAGTACGAGTCGGTGGACCGGGACCTGCTGCTCGCCTACAAGGAGTCGCCGACCGGCCAGATGCTGCACGACGGCATCTCGGAGGCGGGCTGCACGGCGTCGCTGATCGCGGCGGGCTCGGCCTACGCCACGCACGGCGAGCCGCTGATCCCGGTGTACGTCTTCTACTCGATGTTCGGTTTCCAGCGCACCGGTGACCAGTTCTGGCAGATGGCCGACCAGCTGGCGCGCGGTTTCGTCCTGGGCGCGACCGCGGGCCGTACGACCCTGACCGGGGAGGGGCTGCAGCACGCGGACGGCCAGTCCCAGCTGCTGGCGTCGACCAACCCCGCGTGCGTGGCGTACGACCCGGCGTACGCCTACGAGATCGCGCACATCGTCCAGGACGGCCTGCGCCGGATGTACGGCGGTGACGCCGAGCACCCGCACGGCGAGGATGTCTTCTACTACCTCACCGTCTACAACGAGCCCATCCAACATCCGGCCGAGCCGGCCGACGTGGACGTCGAGGGCATCGTCAAGGGCATCCACCGGCTCGGCGAGGGGCCCGGCGGCAGCATCCCGGCGCAGATCATGGCGTCCGGTGTGGCCGTGCCGTGGGCCCTGGAGGCGCAGAAGATCCTCGCCGAGGAGTGGAACGTCAGGGCCGGCGTGTGGTCGGCGACCTCCTGGAACGAGCTGCGCCGCGAGGCCGTGGACTGCGAGGAGCACAACCTGCTGCATCCGGAGGAGGAGCAGCGGGTGCCGTACGTGACCCGGAAGCTGGGCGGGGCCGAGGGGCCGTTCGTGGCCGTGTCCGACTGGATGCGGTCGGTTCCGGACCAGATCGCCCGGTGGGTGCCGGGGACGTACCAGTCGCTCGGCGCGGACGGTTTCGGCTTCGCCGACACCCGGGGCGCGGCGCGGCGGTTCTTCCACATCGACGCGCACTCGATCGTGGTGGCCGTGCTGACCGAGCTGGCCCGGGACGGGAAGATCGACCGGTCCGTGCTGAAGCAGGCCATCGACCGGTACCAGCTGCTCGACGTGACGGCGGCGGATCCGGGGGCGGCGGGCGGCGACGCGTAGCGCTGCGCTTGGCTTCGGCCGCCCGGTCGGTGAGGGTGCCTGTCCTTTGCGGGGCGCGGGTGCGTGCGGGGTCGGCCGGCTGTGCGTCGCCGGGTGCGGGTGCGGGTGGTGCAGGAGCGACTGGCTCTGCGTCGCCGGGGTGCGGGTGCGCTGTGGCTGGTCGCGCAGTTCCCCGCGCCCCTTCGGGGCGCTGAGGCCGTGGTTGCCTGCAGGGCGTGGCGGCTGGTCGCGCCCGCGCGGCGGAGCCGCATGTCGGCACAGTCCAGCGCCCCTTCGGGGCGCTGCCCTGGTCCTACGATGCCTGGATGGACGATCTGTCGGGGCAGGCTCGGTGGGAGCGGTGTACTCAGCGGCCGTTGCTGGGGCTTGCTCTGGCGTTCGCCGTCGCCTATGCCGTGCCGATCGTGGACAGCTCCGCGGGGCACCGGCTGACGGTCGTCTGTACGGGTGTGGAGTGGGTGGTGTGGGGTGCGTTCGCCGTGGACTACCTGATGCGGCTCGGGCTCGCTCCGCGGCGCAGGGAGTTCGTGCGGACGCATTGGCCGGACCTGTGTGCGGTGGTGCTGCCGGTGCTGCAGCCGTTGCGGTTGCTGCGGCTGGTGTCGACGCTGCTGCTGGTGGGGCGGCGGGCGCGGATGGCTCCGCAGATCCGGCTGACGACGTATGTCGTGGGGTCCGTGGTCGGGTTGCTGATGTTCGGGTCGCTGGCCGTGCTGTCCGTGGAGCGGACGGCGCCGCACGGGAACATCCGGACGCTCGGTGACGCGGTGTGGTGGTCGTTCACCACGATGACGACCGTGGGGTACGGGGACCACGCGCCGACCACGGGACTGGGGCGGGTGATCGCGGTCGGGCTGATGCTGTCCGGGATCGCGCTGCTGGGTGTCGTCACCGCGAACATCGCGGCCTGGTTCATCGCGCGGTTCGAGAAGGACGATGTGGAGGAGCGGCGCCAGACGGAGGCGATCGCTGCGCTGGCCGAGGAGATTCGGTTGCTGCGGGCGGAGGTGGCGGCGCTGTCGGCGGAGCGCCAGGAGCAGCGGGGCTGACGTAGTTCGGGTCGCCTGCAGCTGGCCGGGGGTCGGCTCGCTCACCTGCGCTTGCAGGGTGCCGCTGCGCCCACCCGTGCCGCCCCTAGCGGCACGCATGCCCGCAGCTAGGGAGCAGCGCCCCGGCAGGGGGGAACGGCGCGAGCAACCACAGCGCGCCCGCAGGTGAAGGCGGTGCGGGCGGGGCAGCGGCCCCTTAAGGGGCGCGGGGAACTGCGCGACAAGCCGCGTCGCGCCCGTGCTCGGCAGCGGGCCGGGATCCGTTGAACCGCCGGAGGCCGGCGCGCGTCGCCCCCTCCTGCGGCGCGCGCCGTGGCCCGGTGGTCCTTCCGCCGCCGCCCGGAGGGCCCTGCGGAGGACGTGACCCACTGTGACCCGCGGCGCGCGCCCGAGGCGAGGGATCTTTAGCGGAGTCACCCTGATAGGGGAAATCCGCCCGACCCGGCTCAGATGTGGCCGACGCCCGCCCCCGACTCGGCGTTCAGGCCCCGCTTGGTGAACAGCGCGACGAACACGGCCACTGCCGCGACGCCCGCCGCGACCAGGGAGGCCAGGCTCATGCCGGAGATGAAGGTGTGGTGCGCCACCTCGGTGATCTTCGCGACCATCGTCGCCGGCATGCCCTTCGTCACCGGTGCCGCACCCACCTGGACCGCCTCGGAGGCCTGGTGCAGCTGCGCCGGGGTCAGCTTCGGCAGGCCCGCGCCGGCCCAGTTGCCCGGCAGGTCACTGTCGACCTTGGAGGCCATCACCGCGCCCAGCACCGCCGTACCGAGGCTGCCGCCGATCTGCATGGCGGCCTGCTGGAGTCCGCCGGCGACACCGGACAGCTCCATGGGCGCGTTGCCGACGATGACCTCGGTGGCGCCGACCATCACCGGCGCGAGGCCGAGGCCGAGCAGGGCGAACCAGACCGACATGACACCGCTGCCGGTGCCGGCCGTCAGCGTCGACATGCCGTACATGGCGACCGCGGTGGCCACCATGCCGCCGGCCAGCGGGATGCGCGGGCCCAGCTTGGTGATCATCGCTCCGGCCAGCGGGGAGCCGACGATCATCATGCCGGTCAGCGGCAGCAGGTGCAGGCCGGCGTCGATCGGGCTCATGCCGTGCACGTTCTGGAGGTAGAAGGTGACGAAGAACAGGCCGCCCATGAAGGCGATGGCCATGAGCACCATCAGCAGCACGCCCGCGGAGAGCGGGACGGAGCGGAACAGGCCGAGCGGGATCAGCGGCTCGGCGACCCTCGTCTCCCAGAACGCGAAGAGCGCGAAGAGCAGTACCGAACCGGCGATGAAGGCCCACGTCCTGCCGTCGCCCCAGCCCCAGGCCGGGGCCTTGATCAACGCCCAGACCAGGCAGAACATCGCACCGGACAGGAGGGCTATGCCGGGGAGGTCGAAGGAGCGGGGGGCGTTCTCGGCGCGGTGGTCGAGCAGGATCAGCAGGCCGAGCAGCAGGGCGAGCGCGCCGACGGGCACGTTGATGAAGAACACCGACTGCCAGTTGACGTGCTCGACGAGGACCCCGCCGAGGATCGGGCCGCCCGCGGTGGACGCGCCGATCACCATGCCCCAGATGCCGATCGCCATGTTGAGCTTCTCGGCCGGGAAGGTGGCCCGCAGCAGGCCGAGCGCGGCCGGCATCAGCAGCGCGCCGAACACGCCCTGGAAGACGCGGAAGGTGACGACCGCGGCGATGCTGTTCGAGAGGCCGATTGCACCGGAGGCGGCGGCGAAGCCCGTCACACCGATGAGGAAGGTCTGCCGGTGGCCGAAGCGGTCACCGAGCTTGCCCGCGGTGATCAGCGAGACCGCGAGGGCCAGGAAGTAGCCGTTGGTGATCCACTGCACGTCCGAGAAGCTCGCGTGCAGGTCCTTCTGGATGGCCGGGTTGGCGATGGCCACGATGGTGCCGTCCAGGGCCACCATCATGACCCCTACGGCGACGGTGATCAGGGTGAGCCAGGGGTGCCCGCGCAGCCCCGCGGCCGCGGCCGGCTCCGATTCGACTGCCGCGCCGTCCCCCGGACCGGTCGTGTCGATGGTGGTCTGACTAGTCATACTTCGAGGCTAGTGACAGCCGCTGACAGTTGACAAACCATTTCACTAGTCGGTAACTGACATCACATGGGCATAGGGTGACCGGGAAGGACGCCGCACAGGAGAGGCCATGGACACGCTGGAGACGCCGGAGACGCTGCGCGAGCGCAAGAAGCGGCGGACCAGGGAGGCGCTGCTGCGGGCCGCTCTCGAACTGTTCACCACCCAGGGCTACGAGCACACCACCGTCGACGAGATCGCCGAGTCCGTCGACGTGTCGCAGCGCACGTTCTTCCGCTACTTCGCCGGTAAGGAGGACGTGGCGTTCGCCGTACAGGAGATGACGGAGGCTCACTTCGTGGCGGCCGTACGGGAGCGCCCCGCGGACGAGGCGCCGATGGAGGCGCTGCGGCAGGCGATGCTGGAGGGTTGGGACGCCATCCGCGAGACCGTGGAGTCGGCGGTGCCGGTGGAGCTGTACCTGCGCATGTACCGGACGATCGAGTCGACGCCCGCCCTGCTCGCCGCCCATCTGCGCCGTTCCGCCGCCACGGAGGAGACCATCGCGCGTGAACTCGCCGCGCGGGAGGGCGTGGACGTGGCGTCCGATCCGCGGCCGCGGCTCGCCGTGGCGGTGTTCGGGGCCGTGATCCGGGTCACCGAACGGCAGTGGAGCACGGGCGACGACTTCAGCCTGGAGGCGATCCGCGCGCTCACCGCCTCGTACCTCGATCAGGTGGGCCCGGCACTGACCGGGAACTGGCGGACGGGCTGAGCCGTTGGGCAGGTGACCGCTGCCGGAGCTCACGTGATCCACGGATCGGGTGAAACGTGATCCCTGTCACTCGGTTGCCCCGAGACCCTCCCGTTCTCCTAGTGTGTCCTCCCAGTGACTTCCTTCGAAACCTCCCCGCAACTGAACGTCTGGCGCGCACTGCTGGCCCTGGCCGTCGTATTCGTGATGCTCGCGACGACCGGCTGGACCGTCCTGCGCAGTCACCGGACGCCGTCCGCCCTGCAGGCCTCGACAACCGAGTGGGAGCACGGAAGCATCCACGGGCTGCACCTGCCGGACCCCGAGGCGGCGCCCGCGCGGCTCACCCGCTTCTTCGCCTCGCTCACCCCCGGGGACCGCGACCGCCTCGCCCACCGCTATCCGCTCGCCGTCGGCAACATGAACGGCGCGCCGGTCACCCTGCGCTACCGCGCCAACGACATCGCGCTCGGCCAGGCACGCCGGGCCGAGCAGGAGCGGATGCACGACAAACGCCTCACCGCGATCGGGCACCAGGACGCGAGCCGGCGCATGCACCGGTACGAGTCGCTGATGCGCGACCACCGGCAGATCCTCGCGTTCGACCCGAAGGGCACCGGCCGGGTCGCCGAGGTGTTCGGGAACCTCACCAAGGCGCAGCGGATCTCCGTCGTCGTCCCCGGCGTCGACACCGACCTGCTCACCTTCCAGAAGACGTACCGCCCGTACAGCGCCCCGGTCGGCATGGCCGAGGCGCTGTACGGGGCCGAGCGCTCGGCACGCCCCGGCACGCGTACGGCGGTGATCGCCTGGGCCGACTACACGGCGCCTGCCGGGCTCGGCGTCGACGCGGCCACCGCGATGCGCGCCGAGGAGGGCGCCGTACGGCTGAACGCGCTGTTGCGCGCCCTGCCCGGCCGCGCCCCCGTGACGACGGTCTGCCACAGCTACGGCTCGGTGCTCTGCGGGGTCGCCGCGCACGACATGCCCGCCCGGGTGACCGACATCGCGGTGGCCGCGAGCCCCGGCCTGCGAGTCTCGAAGGCGTCCCACCTGCACACCCCGGCCCGGCTGTGGGCCATGCGGGACGCCACGGACTGGGTGCAGGACGTTCCGTACCTGGAGGTCGGCGGGCTCGGCCACGGAGCCGATCCGATGTCCTCGGGCTACGGGGCGCGTCTGCTGTCCTCGCGCGACGCCCAGGGTCACAGCGGCTATTTCCAGCCGGGAACCGACAGCCTGCAGAACCTGGCCGACGTGGCGGTCGGCGCGTACGGCGCGGTGAGCTGCGCCCACGGAGACGATGCGTGCCTCGCCGGTGTCTCCGGCGAGGCTTTGACCGGACACGCGTAGAAACGGGCGAACGCGCGTAGAAACAGCAGGAAGTGCGGTCTGCGCGGGTGGCGACGGAGGGGCACGTGCCGCATACGATGAGCCGCATGGGTGACGTACTGGCCGGTTTTCATGCCGCCTGGGAGTTCGAGTCCGACTCCGTGCTCATCCGTTACGAACGGGGGATTCGGACACCCAGGCTGTTCCAGGCGCTCGGCGAGCGGCGCGTGCCGCTGGCCGCGCTCGACGAGGTGACGCTCACGCCGGGCAGGCGCGGCACGGTGGTCCTGCGGGCCCGGCCGCGGCCCGGCGCCGATCCGCTGATGGACGCGGCGGCCGGACAGCTGCGCGAGGGCAGCGATCCGTACCGTCTGGTGCTGCCGACCGGGCGGGAGACGCTCGCCGAGTACTACGTGGACGAACTGAAGGGCCTGCTGACCGAGTCCGGTCCGGCCGACCGCTACCTGGTGGCGGCTCCCGAGGCTCCGATGCAGTTCAAGGCGTACGACGCGAAGGCGTCCTTCGACGGTACGGCCGTGCAGTTCCGCTGGTCCTGGACGGGCGCGTCCTCGGCCAAGTGGAAGGGCGGCGACCGGAGTTTCACCGTCGCCGACCTGGGCGGGGTGGAGTGGCGCTCGCCGGAGGTCTTCGAAGGGCACCTGCGGCTCCTCCCCCGTGACGCCTCCGGCGAGGCCGTACCGGCCGACCAGGATCCGGCCTCGGTGGTGTTCGGGCTCGGCTACGGCCCGGTCCACGAGTCGCTGCCGTTCGCCGCGGCGGTCCTGGCGGCGGTCCGGGCGCGGGGGCCGGTCCCGGCGATACCCGCGCCGGCCCGGCGCGACCCCGCCGACATCGCCGAACGCATCCGGCACCTCGGCGAGCTGCACCGCGCGGGGCTGGTGACGGACGAGGAGTTCTCCGTCAAGAAGGCGGAACTGCTGGCGGAGTTGTGACTAGCGCCCCGCGCCTCCCTGGCCGTAGAAGCTGATCTTCAGGTCCAGTACGGCCAGGGTGTCCTGGAGTTCGGCGATGCGGTTCAGGACGTCCCGGCGGGTCGACTCCAGGAGGTCGCGGCGGTCGGCGTACGTCGTCTCGCCCTCCCGGACCAGTTCCGCGTAGCGGACCATGTCGGCCACCGGCATGCCGGTCAGGCGGAGCTTGGTGACGAAGTCCAGCCAGTCCAGGTCGCGGTTGCTGTAGCGGCGCTGGCCGGTGTGGGAGCGGTCGACGTGCGGCATCAGGCCGATCCGCTCGTACCAGCGCAGGGTGTGCGCGGTCAGGCCGGTGCAGGCGACGACCTCGCTGATCGTGTACTGGTCCTTGCCGTCGGGGCGGGGATGGCGCCGGGGAGGGCCGGAGCAGAGGCGGGCCGGGGTGGTCCGGTCGGTGTCCGCGGGCGTGGTCTGCATCACCGTCATGGCCCCCACGCTATGGCCTTCGAGTGGACTCCAGGCAAGCGGAACCCGGTAAGAAATACCCAGGACGGGCAGGGGACACGCTGGTTAGCGTGCGGACATGAGTCTCGTACGCCGGGCCCTGCCCGAGGACGCCGTGGAAGTACTGCGGCTGCGCCAGATCATGATCGACTCCGTGTTCGAGGGTGGGGAGGGCGGGGCGACGGACTGGCAGACGGCTTCCCTGCCGACGCTGCTGGGGCGGCTCGCCGAGAGCGACGGGGCCGGGGCCGGCGGGGTCGGGGCCTTCGTGGCGTACGTCATCGACCACCCGGAGCGGCCCGGGGCCCTCGGCGCGCTGGCCGCCGGGTCGCTCGAGTACCGGATCGGGCGGGCCGGCAATCCGCACGGCCGGGTCGGGCACGTCTTCAGCGTCGCCACCGACCCGGACGTACGACGGCGGGGGTACGCGCGCGCGTGCATGGAGGAACTGCTGGCGTGGTTCCGGCAACAGGGCGCCGCGCAGGTCGACCTCAACGCGTCCGCCGCGGCGGAGCCGCTGTACGCCTCGCTGGGATTCGTCCGCAAGCCGGACCCCTCGATGCGGCTGGATCTCTGATTCCGATTAGGCTCGCCGGCATGTCGTTGCAGAGTCTGGCGCTGATCGAGAACTGGCCCGTTCCCACCGCCGCGGCGGGGGTCGTACGGTCCGACGGGACCGTCCTCGGGACCCACGGGCCCGCCGGGCACCGCTTTCCGCTGGCCTCGGTGACCAAGCCGCTGGCGGCGTACGCGGTGCTCGTGGCGTACGAGGAGGGGGCCGTGGAGCTGGACGAGCCGGCCGGGCCGCCCGGGTCGACGGTGCGGCATCTGCTGGCGCACACCTCGGGGCTGGCGTTCGACGAGCACCGGGTGATGGCCCCTGCCGGGGAGCGGCGGCTGTACTCCAACGCCGGGTTCGAGCAGCTCGGGGACCATGTCGCCAAGGCGACGGAGATTCCCTTCGCGGAGTACGTGCGGCAGGCGGTGCTGGAGCCGCTGGGGATGGCGGCGACGTCGCTGGAGGGGTCGCCGGCGAAGGACGGGGTGTCGACGGTGGAGGATCTGCTGCGGTTCGCGGCGGAGGTGCAGGCGCCGGTGCTGCTGGATCCGCGGACTGTGGCGGAGGCGATGTCTGTGCAGTACCCGGGGACGAAGGGGGTGCTGCCGGGGTACGGGCATCAGAACCCCAACGACTGGGGGCTCGGGTTCGAGATCCGCGACTCCAAGTCGCCGCACTGGACGGGTTCTTCCTCTTCCCCCCGTACCTTCGGGCACTTCGGCCAGTCGGGCACGTTCGTGTGGATCGACCCTGAGGCGGGGGTCTCCTGCGTCGCCCTGACAGACCGCGCCTTCGGCCCCTGGGCGATCGAGGCATGGCCGTCCTTCACCGACGCGCTCCTGACGGAGCTGCACGGCTGAGCCCCGCTCGGGTGGACCGGGGGTGGCTCCGCTCACCGGCGCTGGCCGGCTGCCGCTGCGCCCACCCGTGCCGCCCCTAGCGGCACGCATGCCCGCAGCTATGTACGTGCCCCGTAAGGGGCGCGGGGAACTGCGCGAGCAACCACCACACGCCCGCAGGCAAGCGTCCGGTCGGGGTTATCCGGACATCTCCCACAGGAGTAGCTCGGTGTGGCTCAGGGACAGCGCGGCCAAACCCTCAGGGGCAGTGAGCCTCGCTGAGTCGCCCCCTCCGAGTGTCTCCCCGGCCAGTTCCGTCTCGCCGCGGACCACGTGGACGTACACCGACGCCGCGTCCGGGACGGCCGTGCGCTCGCCGGCGGACAGGCGGCGGACGTGGAGCATCGCTCCCGCGGCCGGGACGGCGTACGGCGTGGAGTCGGCGATGCCCGGGATGATCTCGTAGGAGGGTTCGCCGCCGGGCCGGAGCGGGGCCAGCCACATCTGGAGGAAGGTCAGGGGGCCGTCACCGGAATTGCGTTCGATGTGGCGGACGCCCCCCGCCGCGCTCAGGTGCTGGACGTCGCCGGGACGCACCCTCGTCTCGTGGCCCGCGGAGTCCCGGTGCGTCAGCTCGCCCTCGATCACCCAGGTCACGATCTCGGTGTGGCTGTGCGGATGCTCGTCGAACCCGGCGCCCGGCGCCAGCCGCTCCTCGTTGCAGGCGATGAGCGCCCCGAAGCGCAGGTTCGACGGGTCGTAGTGGGGCCCGAAGGAGAACGCGTGCCGGGTCTCGATGCCGGCCTCGGGTTCCCCTCCCGGATAGCGCTCACCGGCGCGCCGTACGTCCATCACGCGCACCACCGTAGTCCTCGCCACCCACCCGGCGGCGCGCGGTCCCGTCCGGATAAGGCAGTCTTGTCCCCGTGCCCGAACCCGAATCCCGCCCTGCCGACCCCGCGCCCCGCCCCGTTCACCCGCACTCCGCGACCCTGAAGCGGCTGGAGAAGTCCTCCGGGAGTCTCGCCGCGCAGGCGATCGCGCGCATGGACGAGACCCTGCCGTGGTACAGGGCCATGCCTCCGGAGAACCGTTCCTGGATCGGGCTCGTGGCGCAGGCGGGCATCGCCGCGTTCACCGAGTGGTTCCGGCACCCGGACGCGCCCCAGGCGATCTCCACCGACGTCTTCGGCACCGCTCCGCGCGAGCTGACCCGGGCCATCACGCTGCGGCAGACGGTCGAGATGGTGCGCACGACCATCGAGGTCATGGAGAGCGCCATCGACGAGGTGGCCGCCCCGGGCGACGAGAGCGTGCTGCGCGAGGCCCTGCTGGTGTACGCGCGGGAGATCGCCTTCGCCACCGCGCAGGTGTACGCCCAGGCCGCCGAGGCACGCGGTGCCTGGGACGCCCGGCTGGAGTCGCTGGTGGTGAACGCGGTGCTCAGCGGGGAGGCCGACGAGGGCGCGCTGAGCCGGGCCGCCGCACTCGGCTGGAATTCCCCCGAGCACGTCTGCGTGGTCCTCGGCACCGCGCCGGACGGTGACAGCGAGCTGACGGTGGAGGCGATCCGGCGGGCCTCCCGGCACGCCAAACTCCAGGTGCTCACCGGCGTCCTCGGGGACCGTCTCGTGGTCATCGCCGGCGGCAGCGACAACCCGCTGGCCGTCGCCAAGTCGCTGATCGGGCCGTTCGCCGCCGGACCGGTGGTGGCCGGGCCCGTGGTGTCCGACCTGCTGGCCGCGACCCGGTCCGCGCAGGCCGCCGCCGCCGGACTGAAGGCGTGTTCGGCGTGGCAGGACGCGCCGCGGCCGGTGCTGGCGGACGATCTCCTGCCCGAGCGCGCGATGGCGGGCGATCCGAGCGCGCGCGAGCAACTGGTGGAGGAGATCTACAGACCGCTGGAGGAGGCCGGCTCGGCGCTGCTGGAGACCCTGAGTGTCTACCTGGAGCAGGCGAGCAGTCTGGAGGGCGCGGCCCGGATGCTCTTCGTTCACCCGAACACCGTGCGCTACCGGCTCCGACGTGTGACTGACGTCACCGGCTGGTCGCCCTCGGATGTACGATCCGCGTTCACCCTGCGGATCGCGCTGATCCTGGGGCGCCTGGCCGACGCAGACTCCCAACCGTAAGGTTTTGTCGGGGGTCCACAAAAGCCCTTCGTGTTCTTCGTCCCTGTCCCCACGGGCGGCCGTGGCCGTCCCCAAGAGAGAGTGTGAGAGTGCTCGTACTCGTCGCTCCCGGCCAGGGCGCCCAGACGCCCGGCTTCCTGACTCCCTGGCTCGAACTCCCCGGTGCCGCGGACCGCGTCGCCGCGTGGTCCGACGCCATCGGACTGGACCTGGTCCACTACGGCACCCGGGCCGACGCGGACGCCATCCGCGACACCGCGGTGGCGCAGCCGCTGCTGGTCGCCGCCGGCCTCCTGTCCGCCGCCGCCCTCGGTGACGTCGCCCCGGGCGCGGTCGCCGGTCACAGTGTCGGTGAGATCACCGCCGCCGCGTTCGCGGGTGTGCTGGACGACACCGCCGCGCTGGGCCTCGTACGCAAGCGGGGTCTGGCCATGGCCGACGCCGCCGCGGTCACCGAGACCGGCATGTCGGCGCTGCTCGGCGGTGACCCGGACGTGTCGGTCGCGCACCTCCAGAAGCTGGGCCTGACGCCGGCGAACATCAACGGCGCGGGCCAGATCGTCGCCGCGGGCACCCTGGAGCAGCTCGCCGCGCTGAACGAGGACAAGCCCGAGGGTGTCCGCAAGGTCGTCCCGCTGAAGGTGGCCGGGGCGTTCCACACGCACCACATGGCCCCCGCGGTCGAGACCCTGGCCAAGGCGGCGGCGGACCTCGCGCCCGCCGATCCGAAGGTCGCCTACGTCTCCAACAAGGACGGCCGGGCCGTCGCCACCGGCGCCGAGGTGCTGGAGAGGCTCGTCGGCCAGGTCGCCAACCCGGTCCGCTGGGACCTGTGCATGGAGACGTTCAAGGAGTTGGGCGTCACCGCGCTGATCGAGGTGTGCCCCGGTGGCACGCTGACGGGTCTGGCCAAGCGTGCCCTCCCCGGTGTGCGGACGCTGGCGCTGAAGAGCCCCGACGACCTCGCCGCCGCCCGCGAGCTGGTCTCCGCCGTAACCGAGGCCGCTGCCGCCGCAGCGGGCGCCGACGCCTGAGGAGCCGTAGAGATCATGTCGAAGATCAAGCCCAGCAAGGGCTCCCCGTACGCGCGCATCCTCGGTGTCGGCGGTTACCGGCCGACCCGGGTGGTGCCCAACGAGGTGATCCTGGAGAAGATCGACTCCTCCGACGAGTGGATCCGCTCCCGCTCCGGCATCGAGACCCGGCACTGGGCGGGCCCCGACGAGACCGTGGCCGCGATGTCCATCGAGGCGGCCGGCAAGGCGATCGCCGACGCCGGTATCGACGCCGAGCAGATCGGCGCGGTCGTCGTGTCCACCGTCTCGCACTTCGCGCAGACCCCGGCCATCGCCACCGAGATCGCCGACAAGCTGGGCACGAACAAGGCGGCCGCGTTCGACATCTCGGCCGGCTGCGCGGGCTTCGGCTACGGCCTGACCCTCGCCAAGGGCATGGTGGTGGAGGGCAGCGCCGAGTACGTCGTCGTGATCGGCGTGGAGCGGCTGAGCGACCTGACCGACCTGGAGGACCGGGCGACGGCCTTCCTGTTCGGTGACGGTGCCGGCGCGGTCGTCGTGGGCCCCTCCAAGGAGCCGGCGATCGGCCCGACCGTCTGGGGTTCCGAGGGCGACAAGTCGCAGACGATCAAGCAGACCGTCTCCTGGGACCGCTACCGGGTCGGCGACGTCGCCGAACTTCCCCTGGACGGCGACGGAAACATCAGGTTCCCCGCGATCACCCAGGAAGGCCAGGCGGTGTTCCGCTGGGCCGTGTTCGAGATGGCGAAGGTCGCTCAGCAGGCGCTGGACGCGGCCGGGATCAGCCCGGACGACCTGGACGTCTTCATCCCGCACCAGGCCAATATGCGGATCATCGACTCGATGGTGAAGACCCTCAAACTGCCGGAGCGCGTCACGGTCGCCCGTGACATCCGCACCACCGGCAACACCTCGGCCGCCTCGATCCCGCTCGCGATGGAGCGGCTCCTGGCGACCGGCGAGGCGAAGAGCGGCGACACCGCGCTCGTCATCGGATTCGGGGCGGGTCTCGTGTACGCCGCCACGGTCGTTACCCTCCCCTAGGCACTCCGTGCCGGATCTTGGATCCGGAGCGGGGACAATTGCCACCAACCGTCTGGAACATCGAAGAAGGAGCGCCTGACATGGCCGCCACCCAGGAAGAGATCGTCGCCGGTCTCGCAGAGATCGTGAACGA
Source organism: Streptomyces sp. NPDC047028 (assembly GCF_040644095.1). Lineage (NCBI taxonomy): Bacteria > Bacillati > Actinomycetota > Actinomycetes > Kitasatosporales > Streptomycetaceae > Streptomyces > Streptomyces sp. NPDC047028. Next base: position 80,641 of record NZ_JBEYVS010000018.1, on the reverse strand, counting down.
GATCGCCGGCATCCCGGTCGAGGACGTCCAGCTGGACAAGTCCTTCACCGACGACCTGGACGTCGACTCGCTGTCCATGGTCGAGGTCGTCGTCGCCGCCGAGGAGCGCTTCGACGTGAAGATCCCCGACGAGGACGTCAAGAACCTCAAGACGGTCGGCGACGCGACCAGCTACATCCTCGAGCACCAGGGCTAAGGGCGCCTCTCAGGCCCAGGCCCAGGCCGCAAGGCCCCGCCACCCGGCGGTGGCGCCGTTCGAATCCCGTTTTCCGTTGGAGAAGAATTCCCGATGAGCCCGACCAATCGCACCGTGGTCGTCACCGGTATCGGCGCAACCACACCGCTGGGTGGCGACGCAGCTTCGTTCTGGGAGGCCCTGGTCGCCGGCACGTCCGGTGTCAGCCGCCTCGAGCAGGACTGGGCGGCGGAGCTGCCGGTGAAGATCGCCGCGCAGATCGCCGTCGAACCGGGCGAGATCCTGCCCCGCCCGCAGGCCCGCAAGCTGGACCGGTCCGCGCAGTTCGCGCTGATCGCCGCTCAGCAGGCCTGGAAGGACGCCGGTTTCACCGCCAAGGCCGGTGAGGACGCGGCCGTGAACCCCGACCGTCTGGGTGCGGTCATCGCCTCCGGCATCGGCGGCGTGACCACGCTCCTCGACCAGTACGACGTGCTGAAGGAGAAGGGCGTACGCCGGGTCTCCCCGCACACCGTGCCGATGCTGATGCCCAACTCCCCGGCGGCCAACGTCGGCATCGAGCTGGGCGCGCGGGCCGGTGTGCACACCCCCGTCTCGGCCTGCGCCTCCGGCGCCGAGGCCATCGGCTACGCGATCGAGATGATCCGCACCGGGCGGGCGGACGTCGTCGTCGCCGGTGGCACCGAGGCCGCCATCCACCCGCTGCCGATCGCCGCGTTCGGCAACATGATGGCGATGTCCAAGAACAACGACGACCCGCAGGGCGCGTCGCGTCCCTACGACTCCGGCCGTGACGGCTTCGTCCTCGGCGAGGGCGCGGGCGTGATCGTCCTGGAGTCCGAGGAGCACGCGAAGGCGCGCGGCGCGAAGGTCTACGTCGAGGCGGTCGGCCAGGGCATCTCCGCCGACAGCCACCACATCACGCAGCCGGAGCCGTCGGGCAACGGGATCGCGCACGCGCTGCAGAACCTGCTGGACAACACGGACCTGAAGCCGGCGGAGATCGTGCACGTCAACGCGCACGCCACGTCGACCCCGCAGGGTGATGTCGCCGAGATCAAGGCGCTGCGGAAGGTGTTCGGCGACGACGTCGACCATATGGCCATCTCCGCGACCAAGTCGATGACGGGTCATCTGCTCGGTGGGGCGGGCGGTATCGAGACCGTGGCGTCGATCCTGGCGCTGGTGAACCGGGTCGCGCCGCCGACGATCAATGTGACGGAGCTGGATCCCGAGGTCAACGCGGATGTGGTGACCGGGGAGGCGCGTGCGTTGCCCGCCGGGCGGATTGCCGTGCTGAACGACTCGTTCGGGTTTGGTGGGCACAACGTCGTGCTGGCGTTCAGGACTGTCTGAGTTACTCGGCGTTGAGTGGCCCGGTCTCCTTGAGTGGAGGTCGGGCCTTCGCCGTTGTCTGGTGCGGGTTCGTTGTGGCCTGTCGCGCCCACGCGGCGGAGCCGCATATCGATACAGCCCCGCGCCCCTCAGGGGGCGCCATGCCTCAGGGAGGCAAGAGGCTGGGGTCAGACCACCTGGTGGAGCCAGCGGACCGGGGCCCCTTCTCCTGCGTAGCGGAAGGGTTCGAGTTCGTCGTCCCAGGGTTTGCCGAGGAGTTTGGCGATGTCGGCTTCGAGGTCTGTTTCCTCGCGCTGGGAGCGGGTCAGGGCGGCGCGGAGGCGGTCCTCGGGGATGAGAATGTCGCCGTGGATGCCGGTGACGGCGTGGAAGATGCCGAGGTCGGGGGTGCAGCTGTAGCGCTCGCCCTCGGCGGTGGGGCACGGCTCGGCGGTGACCTCGAAGCGCAGCAGGTGCCAGCCGCGCAGGGCGGAGGCGAGTTTGGAGGCGGTGCCGACCTCGCCCTGCCAGGAGAACTCGGAGCGCCAGGTGCCGGGGGCGGCGGGCTGCCGGATCCAGTCGAGGTTGACGCGCGTGCCGAGCACCCCGGCGACGGCCCACTCGACGTGCGGGCACAGCGCGCGCGGCGCGGAGTGCACGTACAGAACTCCACGTGTCGTCACCGGAACCTCCGGGCAGAGCGGGACATCTTGCGGACTGGCGGGGCGGCAGTGGTGGGACGGCCGCGTTGATGGCGAGGCTACCGTGCGGGGGCGCGAGGAGTGTGACGTACCGTCGGTCCCGGTGCCAGGAAACCTCTGCCATTCACCCAGGGGGACGCTTGTACGGGGGTGCCCCGTTCCAGGGGGCGGGTGTGGGAACTCCCGCGCGTTGTTATGGGAGGGAGCACTGACCGTCGAGCGAGGGGATCACCAGGGGATGCGGAACCGAAGCGACCGTGCGCGGGCCGCGCTGGCCGTCGTGGTGACGGCCGTTCTGGCGACGGCGGGGTGTGACGCGTTCGGCGGCGGTGGCTCCTCCGGTACGAAGGACACGGGCGGCGGTGCGTCGCGTTCGGCGCGGAAGGCGGCGCCGGTGTGGGACCGCAGCCCGGACTCCGTCGCCGCGGTCGGTGACTCCATCACCCGCGGCTTCGACGCGTGCGCGGTGCTGTCGGACTGCCCCGAGGTGTCCTGGGCGACGGGCAGTGACGCGCGGGTGGACAGCCTGGCCGTGCGGCTGCTCGGGGTGCGGGGCGCGGCCGAGCGCAGCTGGAACTACGCGGTGACCGGGGCGCGGATGTCGGACCTGCCCCAGCAGATGGCGCAGGCGGCCACCCGCGGCCCCCAGTTGGTGACGGTGATGGCCGGCGCGAACGACGCCTGCCGTTCGTCGGCGTCGGCGATGACCCCGGTGGACGACTTCCGGGCGGACTTCCAGGAGGCGATGGACACGCTGCGTTCGGCGCTGCCGAAGACGCAGGTCTACGTGGCGAGCGTGCCGAACCTGAAGCGGCTGTGGTCCGAGGGCCGGACGAACCCGTTGGGCAAGGAGGTGTGGAAGCTGGGCATCTGCCCGTCGATGCTGGCCGACGCGGACGACCTGACGAGCGCGGCCGCGGTGCGCCGGGGCGAGGTGCAGCAGCGGGTGGAGGCGTACAACACGGTGCTGAAGGAGGTGTGCGCCAAGGACCGCTACTGCCGCTTCGACGACAACGCGGTCCACGACTACCGGTTCAGCACCGACCAGCTCAGTCACTGGGACTGGTTCCACCCGAGCAAGGACGGGCAGGCCCGATTGGCGGCGATCGCGTACCGCACGATCACCGCGGCCAAGTGGTGAGCCCTGCTCTAGGGTTTCCCACATGAGTGAACTTTTCGGCACACTTTCCGACGGCACCAAGGTGCACCGCTGGACGCTTCAGCGCGCCGGGACGCGGGTGGAGGTGCTGACGTACGGCGGGATCGTGCGCTCCGCCGAGGTCCCGGACCGGGACGGCCGTCCGGCGAACGTGGTGCTGGGGTTCGCGGATCTGGACGGCTATCTCGCGCACCCGGAGCCGTACTTCGGGGCGCTGGTCGGGCGGTACGCGAACCGGATCGCGGGCGCCCGCTTCCCGCTGGACGACCGCACGTACGCGCTGGTGCCCAACAGCGGTCCCCACTCGTTGCACGGCGGGGAGCGGGGCTTCGACAAGCGGGGGTGGGCGGCGGAGCCGGTGGCGCACGGGGTCCGGCTGAGCCGGGTCAGCCCGCACGGCGAGGAGGGTTTCCCGGGCCGTCTGGAGGTGTCGGCGATGTACACGCTGGACGCGTCGGGCGGGCTGCGGATCGCCTACGAGGCGGTGACGGACGCGCCGACGGTGATCAACCTCACCAGCCACAGCTACTTCAACCTGGCCGGCTCGGGGTACGCGGGCGGTCATGAACTGCGGCTGGCCGCCTCCCGCTACACGCCCGTCGACGCCGGCCTGATCCCGACGGGCGCGCTGGAGGACGTCGCCGGCTCCCGCTTCGACTTCCGTGAGCCCCGGGAGACCGGCGCCGGCTACGACCACAACTTCGTGCTCGACAAGGGGCTGACGGAGAGTCCGGAACCCGTCGCCGAGCTGCACGACCCGGCGTCGGGCCGGACGCTGACGGTGTCGACGACCGAGCCGGGCCTCCAGCTCTACACCGCCGACCACCTGACCGCCCCGTTCGCCCCGGTCGACGGCATCGCCCTGGAGACCCAGCACTTTCCCGACTCCCCGCACCACCCCGGCTTCCCGGGCACCGTGCTCCGGCCGGGACGGGTGTTCCGTTCGGAGACCGTGTACGGCTTCTCGGCGCGCTGACGGTTCACACCGCCTCGCCGCGCATCCGCTTCACCGCCTTGCCCAGGAGGGCCATGGCGGTGCCGCAGACGAGGAGGACCCCGCCGCCGGTGAGGACCGGGGCGAGGGCGCCCGCCTTGATGCCCTCGCCGGTCACCGTGGTCGCCAGGACGAAGATCACCCCGCACAGGCTCTGGCCCACCCTGGCGCCGGCCGGGATCACCCGGAGCAGCTGCGGGACGGTGGTCGCGGCGGCCAGGCCCAGGCCGAACGGCAGCGGGGGTGGGGGTACGAGCCCCGGTCCAGGGGTCAGGTCCCGGACCGGGGCTGTTCGTGGGGGACTTGTCCCGGAACTGACGTTAATCGGCGCGGCGGGCTCGCGGCCTGCGTGGGAGCGGTCCACGGCGAGTTCGTACGAAGCCTTCACAAACGGGCGCGCGCCCTCGTCCGGCCGCCGCCGGCACGGAATACTGCCTGACGTCCACCGCACCACGCGCCCCACAGCGACGGAAGGACCTGAACTCCCTTGACTGGTCTGCGTATACGCACCGCCGTACTCGGTCTGGCCCTGCTGGCCGGGATGACGGCTCCCACGACGACAGCCTCAGCGGCCGAAGCGGCCGCCCTCTCCCCCACCGTCGAGGAGCAGCGGCTCGACGGGGCCGTACCGCAGGAGATCCTGCGGCGCTCCGGATTCGACGCCGTGCTCCCGGAGTTCACGCGCGCGCTGGAGCACGCCCGCTCCTATGCTCAGGCCCGCCGTGTCGTCGTACGCGAGGGGACCGCGCTGTGGCGGCGGGCCGTGGACCGGGCGCAGGGGCGGGGTCCGGCGGAATCAGAAGGGCGCGAAGCGCTTCCTTGCAAGGGTGGTGGTGGGCGACGGGAGGGCCTGAGCCGGGACGACGACCGGCCGTTGTACTGGGCGCGGCTGGGGATGACGCGGGAAGTACGGACGTGGGAGCCGCGGTTCGGGCTCCCTCAGTCCCGGCGGACGGCGCTGCTCGACGGGCTGGAGCGCACTTCGCGCGGCCAGACCGACATCCGCTACCCCCGCCGGCCGCACCTGCGGCGGGTGCTGCTCACCGGTTTCGATCCCTTCACCCTGGACCGGGACATCCGTATCTCCAACCCGTCGGGGGCGGCCGCGCTCGCGCTGGACGGCACGGTGATCGAGACGGCGCGCGGGCCGGTGCGGGTGGAGACCGCCGTGTTCCCGGTGCGCTGGCGGGACTTCGCGGACGGGGTGGTCGAGCGGGCGCTGCGGCCGTACCTGCCGCAGGTCGACCTGTTCACGACGGTGAGCCAGGGGCGGGTCGGGCGGTTCGACGTGGAGCGGACCAACGGGGCGTGGCGGGGCGGGTTCCCCGACAACGACGGCGTGTCGCGCACGGAGACCGTGCCGGTCGCCGACCCGGCCTCGCAGCCCCAGTGGACGACGACGACCCTGCCGTACGGCGCGATCGTGGCCGCGCGCACGGGCCGTTTCCCGGTGTACGACCACACGGAGGTGACCGAGATCCCGGCGGGTGGCACGGAGCCGGTGGTACGGCCGGACGGCCCGACTCCCGGTTCGACGGCGCGGGCCGGGGGCGGCGGCGACTACCTCTCCAACGAGATCGCCTACCGGGCGACGCTGCTGCGGGACCGGCTGGGGCTGCGCGGCCGGCTGCCCGGCGGTCATGTCCACACGCCGGTGCTGGAGTTCGGCCCGGGCAACACGGACCCGGCGTCGGGGTCGGTGACGGACCCGGTGTTCGTGCGGAACCGGGTGGACATCGTGGAGCAGGTGCGGGCGATCGTGCGGGTGGCGGCGGAGGCGACGCTCAGGGGATGACCGGCCCGTCGGCGCCCCCGGTGGTGACCGGCTCGTCGGCACCCTGCCGGTCGGGCTCGGCGTCGGCGGTCTCCTCGTCCAGCAGGTCACGGGCGAGCAGGGTGGCGCCGGCGACCGCGCCCGGCATCAGGAACACCGCGACGAACGGGACCAGGAAGGCCAGGCCGAGCGGGGTGCCGAAGCCCCAGGCGAGGGTCTTGCGGGAACGGAGCAGGCTGAGGCGGGCGCGGAGTTCGACGCCTCGGCGCTGGAGGGCGACGGCGGTGAGTTCCTCGGTGAGGAAGAAGCCGGTGACGAAGAAGCCGATCACCGGCACGACGGTCTGGCCGACGACGGGCAGGAAGCCGAGGGCGAACAGCAGCACGCCCCACAGGGCGGCGCGGAGCACGATGCGCAGGCTGTCGCGCGCGGAGATCCACAGCTCGCGCCAGAGGGGCAGGCCGGAGCGGGGCGCGGTACCGTCGGGCGAGGCGTCCTCGTCGACCTTCTCGGAGAGGTTCTCGTAGAAGGGCTGGCCGATCAGCAGGGTGACGGCGGTGAAGGTGAGCACCGCCAGGAGCAGGCCGAGGGCGAAGAGGACGGCGGTGAGGAAGCCGCGGAACAGGCCCTGCCAGGGGCTCGTCCAGTCGTCCGCGAACGGGGTCGCCCAGGCGACGGCGCCCTCGCCCCACACCGCGAGGGCGACCAGGGCCGCCGCGTAGAGGACCAGGGTGATCAGGCCGGGCAGCAGCCCGAAGCCGTAGCTCCGGCCGTGCCGGCCGACCCAGCGCTGGCCCTCCACCAGGTACTGGAAACCCACCCCGAGATCACGCATGGGGAGGACTTTACCCAGCCTCAGGATTCCAGCATGCGGCGCAGCAGGTCGCGCAGGGACAGCCGCTCCTCGTCGGACAGGCCGGCCAGCGGCGCGTGGGCGAAGCGGAGCCCCTCGCGCAGTTCCCGGACGACGCGGAGGCCGTCCTCGGTGGGGGCGGCGAGCTTGACCCGGCGGTCGGCCGGGTCGGGGCGGCGCTCGACCAGGCCCCGGGACTCCAGGCGGTCCACTATGCCGGTGACGTTCGACGGCTCGCACTTGAGCTTCTGGGCGAGCTTGCGCATGGGCAGCGGCTCCAGGGACAGCAGGCTGAGCAGTTTGGCCTGGGCGCCGGTGAGGGCGTGGCCGGCGGCGGCCTCGTCGTAGTCCGCGTGGTAGCGGGCCACGACCTCGGCGATCAGTTCGACGACCTCGACGGTCAGCTGGTCGGGGCGGGTGATGTGCGGTGTGGCCATGCCTCCAGGATACCTCTTTACTTGACAACATGAAATATTCAGATGCACTGTTGTTTCAGCTACTGAAGTAATTTGGCAACCACCTGAGACAACCACCCGAGAGGAACCACGATGATCAACCGCGAGTGGCACCTGCTGAACCGTCCCGTCGGCTGGCCGAAGCCCGAGGACTTCGCGCTGGTCGAGGCGCCCGTGCCGACCCCGGGCGAGGGCCAGGTGCTGGTCAGGAACCTGTTCCTGTCCGTGGACCCGTACATGCGCGGCAGGATGTCGGCCGCGAAGTCGTACGCCGCCCCCTTCGAGCTGGGCAAGGTCATGCAGGGCGGTGCGGTCGGCGAGGTCGTCGCCTCGAACGCCGAGGGGATCTCCGTCGGCGACCATGTGCTGCACTTCTTCGGCTGGCGCGAGTACGCGGCCCTCGACGCGCAGCACGCCGTCAAGGTCGACGCCGGTGCCGCCCCCCTGTCGACGTACCTCGGCGTGCTCGGCATGACCGGTCTGACCGCGTACGCGGGCCTGTTGCGCACCGCCTCCTTCAAGGAGGGCGACACCGTGTTCGTGTCCGGTGCGGCCGGCGCCGTGGGCAGCCAGGTGGGGCAGATCGCCAAGCTCAAGGGCGCCTCGCGGGTGATCGGCTCGGCCGGTTCCGACGAGAAGGTGAAGCTGCTGGTCGAGGAGTACGGCTTCGACGCCGCGTTCAACTACAAGAACGGGCCGGTGGGCGAGCAGCTGCGGGCCGCCGCTCCCGACGGCGTCGACGTCTACTTCGACAACGTCGGCGGCGACCACCTGGAGGCGGCCATCGGCTCGCTCAACCAGGGCGGCCGGATCGCGGTCTGCGGCATGATCTCGGTCTACAACAACACCGAGCCCGCCCCCGGCCCGCGCAACCTCGCCCGGCTCATCCAGACCCGCGGCCGCATCGAGGGCTTCCTGGTCGGCGACCACTACGACCTGCAGCCCCAGTTCGTCCAGGAGGTCGGGCCGTGGGTCGCCTCGGGCGCGCTGAAGTACCGCGAGACGGTCGTCGAGGGCATCGAGAACAACCTGGAGGCGTTCCTCGGGGTCCTGCGCGGGGACAACACCGGGAAGATGATCGTCAAGCTGTGATCCCGGCCCGGATGCCGGCAGGGGCTTCCGTGTCGTTTCCGGCATGCGGTAACTTCTTTCCGAAATCCGTCGCCGATCGTGGGCGCGAGTCGCGGCGGACCTAGGAGGAAGAAACCGCATGCCCATTCAGCAGTCCGACGTCCTGTACACCGCCGTCGCCACCGCCGAGAACGGCCGCGACGGGCGGGTCGCCACCGACGACGGCAAGCTCGACGTCGTCGTCAACCCGCCCAAGGAGATGGGCGGCAACGGCGACGGCACCAACCCCGAGCAGCTGTTCGCGGCGGGGTACAGCGCGTGCTTCCAGGGCGCGCTCGGTGTCGTCGCGCGGCAGGAGGGGGCGGACGTCTCCGGGTCGACGGTGACGACGAAGGTCGGGATCGGCAAGAACGAGGAGGGGTTCGGGATCATCGTGGAGATCTCGGCGAGCATCCCGAAGGTGGACGCTGCGGCGGCTCGGGAACTGGTCGAGAAGGCGCACCAGGTGTGCCCTTACTCCAAGGCGACCCGGGGCAACATTACGGTGACGCTGGTCTGAATTGCGGTGACGCTTGTCTGAGGTCGGGAGCCGCTGCCGGGTTCGGTTGAGTTCGGGGCGCGGGTGCGTGGTGGTTGATCGCGCCCGCGCGGCGGAGCCGCACATCGATACAGCCCCGCGCCCCTACCGGGCGCGTTTCAGTTGGCCAGTGTTGCCTTGTGCAGCACCTCCGCAAGGCGGGCGTTTTCAGGGGCCGGGCCCACCGGGTAGGCGCAGGTGCGACGGGTGTAGGCGTAGGTGAGGCCGGTGTGGGGGTCGGCGAAGGACTGGGAGCCGGAGGCGCCGCTGTGGCCGATCGCGCCGGCGCCGAGGAACGGGTACCAGGTGTCGGAGGTGGCCTGGAAGCCGAGGCCGTACGACCTGTGGGCGCGGGCCACCAGGTCGTACCCCACGGAGTGCGGCTGGCCGAACTCGGCGACCGTGTCCTGCTTGAGCAGGGGAGCCCGCCCGTCGACCTCGCTGATCATCGCCGCGTACATGCCGGCGAGACCGCGCGCCGAGGCGACCGCGCCGAACGAGGCGGGGCCCTTGGCGCGGATCAGCGGCTCGTTGGGCAGGTTCGCAAGGTCGGTCGGGGCGGCCGTGTGCCGGTTGAGGGCGATCGACGCGAGCGTGTGCGGGCCTGACGGCAGCGCGTCCAGTGCCGCCCGCTGTACGGGGGTCGGCCGCATGGCCCGCACGCTGCGGTAGCGGTGGTCCGACCTGGCCGGCAGGCCGAGGTGGAGGTCCAGGCCGTAGGGGGCGCGGATCCGCTCCTCGTACACCTCCTGGAGCGTACGGCCCGTCGCGCGGCGGACGACCTCGCCGGTCAGTGCGCCGAGGACCAGGGCGTGGCAGCCGAACGCCGTGCCCGGCCGCCAGAACGGCCGCTGGTCCGCGAGGCGTTCGGCCATCGCGCGGTCGTCGGCCAGTTCGGCCAGCGTGAACCCGGTGTCCGTGCCGACCAGGCCCGCGCGGTGTGCCAGCAGGTCGCGCAGGGTCAGCGCGCCCTTGCCCTCGGCGGCGAACTCGGGCCAGTAGTAGGTGACCTTGCGGTCCAGCTCGAGGGTGCCGTCCTGCACCAGCAGGGCCACGACGAGGTGGGCGGCGCCCTTCGTGGACGAGAACACGCCGTACAGCGAGTCCGCGTCCGCACCCTCGCCGGCCCACAGGTCGACGACCCGCCGGCCGTGGACGTACACGCACAACTGGCCTTCGTAGTCGCTCTGTTCGGAGGCGACGAACGCGGTGAACTCCTCGCGCACCGCCTCGAAGCCCTCGGCGACCGTGCCGTGGACGCTGATCTCCTGCCTCATCCGCTCTCCTCACTTCCGGGAACGGGTACGGCGCCAGACGCCCGTTCGACTCAACGGAGGGGCGTAGCTCCAGGCGGGAGAGGGGTCAGGTGCACCACCAGAGGAAGCGGTCGCAGGACCTCGTCCTCGTCGGTGTCGGCTGCGGCGGCGGGGCGGAGGTCGCGGGGGCGGAGGCGGGGGCGGAACTCGGCTGGGGGGCCGGAGCCGCGGTGGGGCCGGAGGTCGGGCCCGGACCGGTGCCGGCGGACTGCTGGGGCTGCCCGCTGCCCCGGGGGTCCGGGGACGTGGAGTCCTCGGGCTTCGCGGACGTGGAGGCGGACGCGGAGGCGGAGGCCGACGCACCGGGCGAGGCCGAGCCGTGCCGGCGGGCCGCGCCGCCCCCGGCCGTGTCGTCGAGGGGGGACGCGGTGTGGGCCGGGGCCGTGTCGGACGAGGTGCCGTCCGGCGCGGTGTCCCCGGCCGCGGCGGGCTTGTCGTCGGAGAAGGGCGTGTCGATGCCGAGTTCGGCGACGCTCATGGCACCGGCCGCCAGGACGAGGCCGGCGGCGATGAACACGGTACGGCGGCGCCGGCGGCGGTGTGCGGCGGCCTTGCGGTCGCGACGGCCGGCCTCGGCGGCAGCGGCAAAACTCCCGGCGTCCGTCCGGCCGCGGGCCTGGCGCCGGGCGGCGGCCCGGCCGCCCGTCACCTCCGGTTCCCGCGTCTCCGGCTCGCGGTCCGGCTCCGGTCCCCGCCGCTCCTCCGGCTCACGGCATTCCTGCGGTTCGCGGGCTTCCGGTTCACGGCGTTCATCCGGTTCCGCCCGGCCGCCGTACTCCTCGTACGACGCGCCCGTGCCGTAGTCCCCGCGGGCGCCGTAGTCCCCGTACCCGCCGTACCCGCCGTATCCGCCGTGGCCCGGCTCGGGGTTCGCGGCCGCGTACGCCTGCGCGAACGGAACACCCTCGGCCGGCGCGGGGGTCCGCGCCGCTGCGCCGCAGCCCGGGCAGGCCAGGGCGCCGTTGAGGTGCCGTTGGCACGGGTGGCAGAAGTCCATGACGCCGGAAGACTAGATTCCCCGCGGGTCACGTTCCTAGGTGCCGCTGTGAAGGTTTGGTGGGAGAGCGAACGAATTCTCGAAAGCCTTGCCGAAACCGTTACCTGTTCGCCCCATTGACACCCCCGCAGCACCCTCCTTACTGTCACGCCAACATTTCGAACGAGTGACGAAATATCGAACACCACCGAACAGCACCGTCGAACAGCTGAGGGGCAACTGCCGTGCGCATCACCGGAATCAGCACGCACGTGGTCGGGACGCCGTGGCGCAACCTGACGTACGTCCAGGTGCACACCGACGAGGGGATCACCGGCGTCGGCGAGACCCGGATGCTGGGTCACACCGACGCGCTGCTCGGCTACCTCCGGGAGGCCGAGACCAACCACATCCTCGGTTCCGACCCGTTCGCTGCCGAGGACCTCGTGCGCCGGATGAAGTACGGCGACTACGGCCGCGCGGGTGAGATCGTGATGTCGGGCATCGCCGTCGTCGAGATGGCCTGCTGGGACATCAAGGGCAAGGCGCTGGGCGTGCCCGTCTGGCAGCTGCTGGGCGGCAGCGTCACCGAGAAGGTCAAGGCGTACGCCAACGGCTGGTACACCACGGAGCGAACGCCCGAGGCGTACCACAAGGCCGCGCGGGGCGTGATGGAGCGCGGGTACCGGGCGCTGAAGATCGACCCGTTCGGCACCGGGCACTTCGAGCTGGACCACGAGCGGACCCGCTACGCCGTCTCGCTGATCGAGGCCGTGCGGGACGCCATCGGGCCGGACGCCGAGCTGATGCTGGAGATGCACGGCCGCTTCTCCCCCGCCACCGCCGTGCGGCTGGCCAAGGAGATGGCGCCCTTCACCCCGGCCTGGCTGGAGGAGCCGTGCCCGCCGGAGAACCTGAAGGCGCTGGAGAAGGTCGCCGCGAAGGTGGACGTCCCGGTCGCCACCGGTGAGCGGATCCACGACCGGATCGAGTTCCGCGAACTGTTCGACAGCCAGGCCGTGGACATCATCCAGCCGGACGTGGGACACATCGGCGGCGTCTGGGAGACCCGGAAGCTGGCCGCGACCGCCGAGACCCACTACATGCTGGTCGCCCCGCACAACGTCGGCGGCTCCGTGCTCACCGCGGCCTCGCTCCAAGTCGGATTCACCTCACCGAACTTCAAGATCCTTGAGCACTTCAACGACTTCGCGGACGCGGAGATCAAGAAGGTGGTCAAGGGCGCCCCGCGGGTGAACCCGGAGGACGGCTGCTTCCACCTCTCCCACGCACCGGGACTCGGCGTCGAGCTGGACGTCGACGCGGCCGCCGAGTTCCCGCAGCAGCGCGCCCACTTCGACCTGTGGGCGGAAGGCTGGGAGAAGCGCGCCCCGAAGGGCGAGCGGTGAGCGTCGCCGTCGTCGTCGAGGCGCCGGGCCGGCACCGGATCGCCGAGCACACGCCCCGCGATCCCCGTCCCGGGGAGGCGCTGGTCGCGGTGCACGCGGTCGGCGTCTGCGGCAGCGACCGCGAGGTGTACCGGGGCAACCGGCCCGAGGGCTACATCCGTTACCCGCTGACGCCCGGCCACGAGTGGTCCGGGACGGTGCGGGCGGTGGGCGCCGGGGTGCCCGGGGCCCTGGTCGGCCGCAAGGCCGTCGGGGAGGGCTTCCGCAACTGCCAGGTGTGCGCCCGCTGCCACGCGGGCGAGACCACGCTGTGCACGGCCGGCTACGAGGAGACCGGTTTCACCCAGCCGGGCGCCATGGCGGGCACGCTCACCCTGCCGGCCCGGTTGCTGCACGTCCTGCCCGAGGACGCCGATCTCACCGCCGCCGCCCTGCTGGAGCCGGCCGCCTGCGTCGCGGCCGCCGCCCTGAAGGCGGCCGCCCGACCGGGCGAGCGGGTGGGCGTGGTCGGCACGGGCACGCTCGGCATGCTCGCCGTGCGGTTCCTCAGGGCGGTGTCCCCCGCCGAACTGCTGGTGGTGGGCACCGGCCGCGAACGGGAGGCTCCGGCCCGCTCGTTCGGGGCGAGCGACTTCCGGCTCACCGGCGAGGAGTTGCCGGACGACCTGGACGTCGTGATCGAGGCCGCCGGGTCCGCGTCCGCCGCGCGGACCGCCGCCGCACTGCTGCGCCGGGGCGGCCGGCTGGTCCTGACCGGCATCCCGGCGCCGGGCGCGGGCGGACTCGACCCGACCGCTCTGGTCGTACGGCAGCTGGAGGTGCACACCGTCTTCGGCGCCCCGCCGGCCGCCTGGGCGCATGCCGTGCGGGTCTTCGGCGCCGGGCTGCTCGACCCGCTGCCGCTGGTCACGCACGAGCTGCCGCTGACCGAGTTCGCCCAGGCGATGGAGCTGGTGGGGGCCGGTGACCCGAAGGTGGGCAAGGTGCTGCTCCGGCCGTAGGGCCTTCCTCACCACGAGGCTCTGGACCTTTTCCCTGCCCAAAGACGCGAACGACGTCCGACATATCGAACACGCTCTTCCGAACACGAAGGACAGCCAGTGACGACCGACGCTTCCGCCCCGGCGGCCCGCCGACCCGGTGAGCAGGTGCTCGCCGCGCTCGGTCTGGGCGCGCCCGCCCTCGACCCCGCCGACGCCTCCCCGCACAGCTTCCCGGGCGGCGGCCGCTGGCGCACCGAGGTCCCCTCGTGCGAGGGGCCCGAGGCGCTCGCGGTCGTCCTCAAGGAGTCTTCGCGCCTGGACGTGCCGATCCACCGGATCAGTCAGGGCAGCGGCGTGTGGATGCTGACCGACGCCGAGATCACCGAGATGGTCGAGGCCACCGCCGAACGCGACATCGAACTCTGCTTGTTCACCGGCCCGCGCGGCACCTGGGACATCGGTGGCTCGGTGCGCTCCGACTCGCGCGGGGCCGGACTGCGCGTGCGCGGCCACGACGGGGTCGCCGGCTGCGTCGAGGACGCCGTCCGGGCCACCGAGCTGGGCGTCACCTGTCTACTGGTCGCGGACGAGGGCGTGCTGTGGACGCTGCACCGGGCCCGGCAGCGGGGGATCATCCCGGCGGCCACCACGCTGAAGGTCTCCGCGCTGATCGGCCCCGTCAACCCGGCGTCGTACGCGGTGTACGAGCGGCTGGGCGCCGACTCGGTCAACGTGCCCAGCGACCTGACGCCCGCTCACCTCACCGAGATCCGACGGGTGTCCGGCGCCCCCATGGACATGTACATCGAGGCCCCGGACGACCTCGGCGGCTATGTCCGGATGTACGAGGTCGCCGAGCTGATCCGGCGCGGGGCACCGCTCTATCTGAAGTTCGGCCTGTCCAAGGCGCCCGGCATCTACCCGTGGGGCAGGCATCTGCGGGACCTGACCCTGGACACCGCCCGGGAGCGGGTGCGGCGCGGCCGGCTCGCCCTGGACCTACTCGCCCGGCACGGCGCGGACACCGGCATGGCCCCGCTGGGCTCCCGCCTCCCCGGCCCGCTCCACCGCTTCCCCGACCCGGGCGGCACCACCGGCCGGTCCCCCATCGACGTCGACACCGACAAGGACTGATCATCATGCGCAACCGCAGAGCAGCACTCGCCGCGGCGGCCGCGGCCGTCTCGCTCGCCCTCACGCTGAGCGCCTGCGGGCAGAACAGCGACGGCGGCAGCAAGGCGAAGACGGGCGACGTCAAGGGCGCCACCATCGGCGTCGCCATGCCGACGAAGTCCTCCGAGCGCTGGATATCCGACGGGAACAACGTCGTCAAGAACCTTGAGTCCAAGGGCTACAAGACGAAGCTGGTGTACGGCGAGGACGACCCGGACACCCAGGTCTCGCAGATCGAGAACCTGATCACACAAGGCGTCAAGGGCCTGATCATCGCGGCCATCGACAACAAGTCCCTGAACAACGTGCTCCAGGAGGCCGCGGACGCCCACATCCCGGTCATCGCCTACGACCGGCTGATCCTCGGCACCAGGAACGTCGACTACTACGCCTCCTTCGACAACGAGAAGGTCGGCGAGCTGCAGGGCACGTACATCGTGCACAAGCTGGGCCTGGACAGCGGAAAGAAGGGCCCGTTCAACATCGAGCTGTTCGCCGGCTCCAACGACGACAACAACACCAAGTACTTCTTCAACGGCGCGATGAGCGTCCTGAAGCCGTACCTGGACAAGAAGCAGCTCGTCGTCCGCTCCGGACAGACCGCGCTGAACAAGGTCACCACCCTGCGCTGGGACGGCGCCACCGCCCAGAAGCGCATGGACGACCTGCTGACCTCGTCGTACAAGTCCCAGCGGGTCGACGCGGTCCTCTCGCCGTACGACGGGATCTCCATCGGCGTGCTGTCCTCGCTGAAGTCGGACGGCTACGGCTCCGGGAGCAAGCCGCTGCCCGTCGTCACCGGCCAGGACGCCGAGCTGGCCTCGGTCAAGTCGATCATCGCCGGTGAGCAGACGCAGACCGTCTACAAGGACACCCGCAAGCTCGCCGAGGTCGCCGCGAGCATGGTCGACGACTCGCTCAAGGGCAAGAAGCCGCAGGTCAACGACACGAAGACGTACGACAACGGCGCGAAGGTGGTGCCCGCCTACCTGCTGCAGCCGGTCAGCGTCGACCAGTCCAACTACCAGAAGGTGCTGGTCGACGGCGGCTACTACACCGCCTCCGAGCTCAAGTAAGCCGCCACCCCTACGGATTGGAAGGCACGACCATGGCGGGACCCGTCCTGGAAATGCGCGCGATCGTCAAGACCTTTCCCGGTGTCAAGGCGCTGTCGGACGTCACCCTGACCGTCCGGCAGGGCGAGGTCCACGCCATCTGCGGGGAGAACGGCGCCGGGAAGTCCACCCTGATGAAGGTGCTCTCCGGCGTCCACCCCCACGGAAGCTACGACGGCGACATCCTCTTCGAGGGCGCTCCCTGCGCGTTCAGGGACATCCGGGCGAGCGAGCGGCGCGGCATCGTCATCATCCACCAGGAGCTGGCGCTGGTGCCGTACCTCTCCATCGCGGAGAACATCTTCCTCGGCAACGAGCACGCCCGGCGCGGGCTCATCGACTGGACCGAGACCCTCGGGCACGCCACCGAACTGCTGCGCCGGGTCGGTCTGGACGAGCACCCGGAGACCCGGGTCGCCGACATCGGCGTGGGCAAGCAGCAGCTCGTGGAGATCGCCAAGGCGCTGTCGAAGCAGGTGAAGCTGCTCATCCTGGACGAGCCGACGGCCGCGCTGAACGACGAGGACAGCGGCAAACTCCTGGGCCTGATCCTGGAGCTGAAGAAGCAGGGCATCACCTCGATCATCATCTCGCACAAGCTGAACGAGATCCGCCGGGTCGCCGACTCGGTGACGATCCTCCGGGACGGCCGGTCCATCGAGACCCTGGACGTGAAAGCCTCCGGGACGACCGAGGAGCGGATCATCGCCGGCATGGTCGGCCGGGACCTCGACAGCCGCTTCCCCGAGCGCACCCCGCACGAGCCCGAGGAGGGGGCGGCACCGGCGCTGGAGATCCGGGGCTGGACCGTGCGCCATCCGATCGACCAGCAGCGCAGGGTCGTCGACGACGTGTCGATCCAGGTGCGCCGCGGGGAGATCGTCGGCATCGCGGGCCTGATGGGCGCCGGCCGCACCGAACTCGCGATGAGCGTCTTCGGGCGCAGCTACGGCCGGTACGCGGGCGGCACGGTCCTCAAGGACGGCCGGGAGATCCGTACGAGGACCGTCGCGGAGGCGGTCGGGCACGGCATCGCCTATGTCACCGAGGACCGCAAGCACTACGGCCTGAACCTGATGGACACCATCAACCGCAACATCTCGCTGACCGCGCTGCGGAAGGTGGCCCGGCGGGGCGTGGTCGACGAGCACGAGGAACGGCAGGTCGCCGAGGGTTTCCGCACGTCGATGAACATCAAGGCGCCGACCGTGTTCGAGCCGGTGGGCCGGCTGTCCGGCGGCAACCAGCAGAAGGTCGTCCTCAGCAAGTGGATCTTCGCCGGTCCCGAGGTGCTGATCCTGGACGAGCCGACGCGCGGTATCGACGTGGGCGCCAAGTACGAGATCTACACGGTCATCGACCGGCTCGCCGCCGAGGGCAAGGCGGTCGTCTTCATCTCCTCCGAGCTGCCCGAACTGCTCGGCATGTGCGACCGCATCTACACGATGGCCGCCGGGCGGCTGACCGGTGAGGTGCCGCGGGCCGAGGCGACACAGGAAGTGCTGATGCGCCACATGACGAAGGACCAGCAGAACCGGACGGACCGGCAGGACCGGCAGGAGCAGAGGGACGAAGAGGTGTCGCGATGAGCACGGATGTGACCGCCAAGAGCCCGGCCCCCGCGCCGCCGGGCGGCAGCGGCCCGGCGGCCGCCGGCCCCGGACTGCTCGGCGTCCTGCTGAGCGGCCTGCGCCGCAACATGCGCCAGTACGGCATGCTGATCGCGCTCGGCCTGATCGTGGTGCTGTTCGCGATCTGGACCGACGGGGACCTGCTGCTGCCGCGCAACGTCTCCAACCTGGTGCTGCAGAACAGCTACATCCTGATCCTCGCGATCGGCATGATGCTGGTGATCATCGCCGGGCACATCGACCTGTCGGTCGGCTCGCTCACCGCGTTCGTCGGCGCCTTCGCGGCCGTGCTCACGGTCAGCCACCACGTGCCCTGGCCGATCGCCCTGGTCACCTGTCTGCTGGTGGGCGCGGTCGCCGGGTCGCTCCAGGGATTCCTGATCGCCTACCTCGGCATACCGTCGTTCATCGTCACCCTCGCCGGGATGCTGCTGTTCCGCGGCCTGACCGAGATCCTCCTCAAGGGCCAGACCCTCGGCCCCTTCCCCGACGGCCTGCAGAAGATGGGCAACGGCTTCCTGCCCGAGACAGGACCGGACACCAACTACCACAACCTCACCCTGCTGCTCGGCCTGGTGCTGATCGCGGCCGTGGTGTGGCAGGAGGTCCGCGACCGGCGCCGGCAGCAGGAGTTCGCCCTCGACGTGCTGCCCGCCCGGCTCTTCCTGCTCAAGCTGACCGCCCTGGTCGCGGCGATCCTCGTCCTCACCCTGCTGCTCGCCAGCTACAAGGGCGCCCCGATCATCCTGATCGTCCTCGGCGCGCTCGTCGTCGGCTACGGCTACATCATGCGCAACGCGGTGTTCGGGCGGCACATCTACGCGATCGGCGGCAACCTGCCGGCGGCCAAGCTGTCCGGCGTCAAGGACAAGAAGGTCACCTTCTACGTCTTCCTGAACATGGGCGTGCTCGCGGCCCTGGCGGGTCTGGTGGTCGCCGCCCGCCTGAACGCGGCCTCTCCGAAGGCGGGCGTCAACTTCGAACTGGAGGCCATCGCCTCCTCGTTCATCGGTGGCGCCTCGATGAGCGGCGGTGTGGGCACCGTCCTCGGCGCGATCATCGGCGGCCTCGTCCTCGGCGTGCTGAACAACGGAATGAACCTCCTCAGCGTCGGCACCGACTGGCAACAGGTCATCAAGGGCCTCGCCCTGCTGGTGGCGGTCGGCTTCGACGTGTGGAACAAGCGCAAGTCCGGTTCGTGATCGGCCCGACGACAGGGAGCTGAAATGGAACTGAACAGACGCACGGTCATCGCGGGCGCCGCGGCGGCGGGCCTCGCCACCACCGCCCTCGGCACGGGCACGGCCCGGGCTAGCACCGGTCACGGAGGCCGGAAGCCGGTGCGGGAGCCCTTCGGCAGGCTCGCCGACGGCACGAGGGTGCACCGCTGGTCACTGGAGAACGGCGGCACCCGCCTCAAGGTCCTCTCCTACGGCGGCATCGTCCAGACCCTGGAGATCCCCGACCGGCACGGCCGGCCCGCCAACGTGGTCGCGGGCTTCGACAACCTCGACGACTACGTGGCCAAGAGCCCCTACTTCGGCGCCCTGATCGGCCGCTACGGCAACCGCATCGGCAAGGGCCGGTTCACCCTCGACGGCAAGGAGTACCAGCTCTCCGTCAACGACGGCGTCAACAGCCTGCACGGCGGGGCGAAGGGCTTCGACAAGCACGTGTGGGACGTCGAGCCGTTCACCGACGGCCCCGACGCCGGCCTCCACCTCCACTACACCAGCATCGACGGCGAGATGGGGTACCCGGGCACGCTCCGGGTGAGGGTGACGTACACCCTGAACGGGCGGGGTGAGTGGCGGATCGACTACGAGGCCACCACCGACAAGCCGACGATCGTCAACCTCACCAGTCACGTGTACTGGAACCTCGCCGGTGAGGGCAGCGGGAGCATCGAGGACCACGAACTCCGCATCGCCGCGTCCCGCTACACCCCGACGGACGCGGGCCTGATCCCCACCGGGGAACTCGCCGCCGTCGCCGGCACGCCGTTCGACTTCCGGCACGCGAAGCCCGTCGGGCGGGATCTGCGGGCGGGGCACGTTCAGCAGGTGCAGGCGAAGGGGTTCGACCACAACTGGGTGCTGGACAAGGGGGTTACCGAGCGGCCGGAGCGCGTGGTGAGGCTGCGGGAGCCGCGCTCCGGGCGCGTGTTGGAGATCGCTACGGATCAGCCTGGGCTGCAGTTCTACAGTGGGAACTTTCTTGACGGGACGCTCGTCGGGACCGGGGGGCGTGCCTATCGGCAGGGGGATGCGCTTGCGCTGGAGACGCAGCACTTTCCGGACTCGCCCAACCATGGGGGGTTTCCTTCGACCGTGCTGAGGCCGGGGGCTGTTTATCGGAGTACGACGGTGCATTCGTTCGGTGCCTGACCATCTGCGGGTGCGTTGTGGCTTGTCGCGCCCACGCGGCGGAGCCGCACATCGATACAGCTCCGCGCCCCTTAAGGGGCGCCCCGCTGAGCCGTGTTGAACATGTGCGGCCATGACTCCGTATACAAGGGCGGCCCGTGCTTCTCCGCGCGGGTCGTCCTTGAGCGGAGGTCCTCTTGGCCGGGAACGTCACCTCGTTGTTCCGTGACGCCGTTGCGGCGGACCCGGTCGACTTCTGCGTTCCGTGCAACCCGTACTTCCCCACCCCCGACATGTTCGAGGAGATGGCGGGCCGGCTGCGGGAGATCGTCACGTACTACCCGAGTGACGCCGGGACCATCACCGCCGAGCTGTGCGACCTGCTCCAACTGCCGCCGCAGTGCGTGGCGATGGGGAACGGTGCCACGGAGCTGATCACCTGGATCGACCACCTGCTGGTCCGTGAGTCCCTCGCCGTCCCGGTCCCCAGCTTCGGCCGCTGGACCGACCAGCCGATGGAGACCGGCAAACGCGTCGACATGTTCCCGTTGCAGGAGGCGGGCGACTTCGCCCTGGACCTCGCCCAGTACGCCGGCTTCATCCGCGCCCGGGGCACCCGCGCCGCCGTGATCTGCAACCCCAACAACCCCGACGGCGGCTGCCTGCGGCGGCAGTCGGTGGTGCAGTTCATGGACGCGATGGCCGACCTGGACCTCATCGTGGTCGACGAGTCCTTCCTGGAGTTCGCCGACGCGGAGACGGAACCCAGCGTCGTCCAGGAGGCCGTGCTGCGCCCCAACGTGGTGGTGCTGCGCAGCCTCGGCAAGAACTTCGGCCTGCACGGCATACGCTTCGGCTACCTGGTGGCCAACCCGGCGCTGGCGGGCCGGGTCCGCTCCATGCTGCCGAAGTGGAACCTCAACTCCTTGGCCGAACACATGGTGTTCATGCTGCGCGAGCACGGGCCCGAGTACGCGCAGAGCCTGCTCCAGGTGCGCCGGGACCGCCTGGAGATGTCCGGCCAACTGTCCGCCCTGCCCGGCCTCACCGTCTACCCCTCGCAGGGGAACTTCCTCTTCGTGCGCCTTCCCGTCGGCGCCGAGGGCACCGTGGTCCGGGACCGGATGCTCGCCGAGCACCGGATCCTGGTCCGCGAGTGCGGCAACAAGATCGGTTCGTCCAGCCGCTTCCTGAGACTCGTGGTGCGCCCCCAGGCCGACGTGCGTCGCCTGGTGTCCGGCCTGGAGCAGGTGCTCTACGGGACCAGGAGGGGAGCCGCCGTACCCGAGCCGGGCACCGGGACCAGCTACAGCTCGGGTACGGCGGCCGTCGACCGGCTGGTGAACGAGTCCAACGGGTCCGGGCTGCGCCTCACCGTGGCCGTTCCCCCTCCGGCCGTCGGCACCGGCATGCCGCTCCCCGCCGCCGCCCCACCGGCACCAGGGATGCCGCTGCCGACGGCAGCACCAGCACCGGTCTCGGCACCAGCAGCGACCTCGGCACCGACACCGGCACCGGTTCAGCAGCCGGCGCCCCAGGTGCCGCAACCCGTGGCGGCGGCCCAGCAGCCCGCGCCGGTCCCGGCGTTCGTGCCCGCGCCAGTCCCGGTACCCGTATCCCGGCCGGTACCGGCCGTATCCCCGCCGGTTCCGGTCCCGGCGCCCGCCGTCGCCCTCGGCCCCACCCCGGTAGGTGTTCCCGCCCGGGGTGGTCTGACCGCCGCCCAGGTTCGCGGGATGACCGCTCCGGGCTCGCCCGTTCCCGCCGCGCCCGCCGGCCTCACCCCGGCTCCGGCGACCGGCTGGCCCCACGCGCAGGGCCGCTCCGACGCCCAGAGCTGGCCCGATGCCCAGAGCTGGCCGAACGCAGCGGGGATGGGGCAGACGGGCTGACCCGCGGCGGTGCCGCGGGCCGGCCCCCTGGATCAGTTCGCGGGGCACTCCTTCCAGGCCATGTGGTAGACGGTGCTGATGTCGCCGTCGGTCGAGTCCATGGTCATGAAGCTGACCTTGTCGGTGTCGGTGCCCGCCTTCACGCGCAGTTCGGTGTTGATGTTGAAGTTGCGGAGGGCGCCGCAGGGCGCCCAGACCAACTGGGCCCAGTCGGTGCTGTCGGTGGCCTCCCAGTCGTCGTTGTAGGGCCCGCTGAACGGGTGCGTCTTGAACGCGGTGCTCGAGGAGCCCTGGAAGTAGTACGAGGCCCGCTGGGTGCCCGACGCTCCCGGCTGCAGCGCGAGGAAGCCCCGGTAGTCGGCGCTGGCGATGGCGTAGGTGAAGCCCTGGGGGACGTGGACGATCAGGTTGAGCTGGCAGTTCTTGCGGAACGCCGTGGGCTCGGAGTCTCCTCCGGCCTGGGCGAGGTAGTCGCTGTAGGTCACGGTGAACGCGGTGTTGTCCGGTGAGACGGCGACCGCGGCGGTGCCCTGCGGGCAGCCCGAGCCGTTCACCGTGGCGATGTCGATCACGATCTTGTCCGGGGGCGGGTTGTCCACCACCGGGGACGCCGCCTGTGCGGGCATCGCGGTGGTGAGCAGGGCCGCGAGCGCTCCCGCGCCTGCGAGCAGGCCTCCAGCCATGGGTTTCTCCCTGTCGTCGAGTGGGGGGTCGGCCTCCGGCCCACCAGGAGTGCCGTGGTGCAGGGGAGGAACTGTGCGCAACCTGTGAAGACCGGGAGGCGATCGCATCGTAGGAAGCCGTGGGACGGCACGGCAGGGCCAACTCCGGCCATTCACTTCGCTGTTTTCACTTCGTTTTCGGTGTTCTCACCCAGCCGCGGCCGGCCGCCTACGGGTTCTCCCAGGCCGCCGGCTCCGCCGCCAGCCGCCGTACCGGTTCCGGGAGGCGGTCCGCCGCGAGGTCGGCCAGGGTGACGCCCTCCAGGATGCGGCGGACGTTGGCGCGCAGGGCGATCCACAGCGGCAGGAGGGGTTCGGCGGTGCCGGTGTACGACAGTCCCGTGGGGCGTTCGCCCCGGACCGAGACGATCGGGCCGTCCACCGCCCGGATGACGTCCGCCACGGTGATCCGCGCCGCGTCGCGGGCCAGCCGGTGGCCGCCGCCCCCGCCGCGCCGGCTGAGCACGATCTCGGCGCGCCGCAGGTCGGCGAGGATCCCTTCGAGAAACTTGTGCGGAATGTCCTGCTCGGAGGCGATCTCCTCCGCCTTCACGGGGCCGTCGTCCTGGCGTACGGCCAGCTCCACCACCGCCCGTACCGCGTAATCCGCGCGTGCCGAGATCCTCATGCGTCCATTGTGGGCCGTACCTCCGTGGAGAATGGCCGGGCCCGCGCCCCGTAAGATCGCCCGGGAGGATCCCTTGGCGCTCAGCAGACGTACCTTCACCGCCCTGGCCGGCTCGGCCGCGCTCGGCCTCGCCCTGGGCGGCAGCGGCGGCACCGGCGCGCCCTCGGCCTACGCCGCGCGCGGCGGCCCCGCCGGCCCCCTGTCCGGTCCGCCGGAGGCCGACGGGGAGCGGCACACCGTGGGCTACGACCGGCACTCGCTGCTGGTCGACGGGCGGCGCCTGGTGCTGTGGTCGGGCGAGATGCACCCGTTCCGGCTGCCGAGCCCGTCATTGTGGCGGGACGTCCTGCAGAAGATGCGGGCGCACGGCTTCAACGCCGTCAGCATCTACGTGGCCTGGAACTACCACTCCCCCGCGCCCGGGCAGTACGACTTCACCGGTGTCCGCGACCTGGACCTGTTCCTGCGCACGGCCGCCGAGACCGGGCTGTACGTGATCCTGCGGCCTGGCCCGTACATCAACGCCGAGGTCGACGGCGGCGGCTTCCCGGGCTGGCTGTCGGCGACGAAGGGCACGGCCCGCACCGCCGACCCGACCTACCTGGGGCACGTCGACGCCTGGCTGACCGAGGTGAACCGGATCGCCCGCCGGCACCTGTTCACCCGGGGCGGGGGCACCGTCCTGCTCTACCAGATCGAGAACGAGTACGACTCCCACACCGGCGAGCCGACGGGCCGGGACTACATGTCCCACCTGTACAAGAAGGTGCGGCGGGACGGGATCGACGTCCCCCTGTTCCACAACGACAAGGGACGCAACGGCTACTGGGTGCCCGGCTCGTTCGACACGGGCGGGGACAAGGGCGGCTGGCTGTACGGCTTCGACGGGTACCCGTCGCCGTCCACGACCCCGCCGGACTGGGGGCTGTTCGGGCCCGGTGGGGCGAAGGGCGGGGCCAGTGCCTCGCCGGACACGCCCGGGTTCGTGCCCGAGTTCGGGGGCGGCTGGTTCGACCCGTGGGGCGGGGCCTGGTTCGACGGCAAGGGGTACGCCGAGGCCCGGCGCACCCGGGACGCCGCCTACGAGCGCCGCTTCTACCTGACGAACCTCGCCAACGGTCTCACCCTGCACAACGTCTACATGACGTTCGGCGGCACCTCGTGGGGCTGGCTCCCGGCGCCGGTCGTCTACACGTCGTACGACTACGGCGCCGCCATCGACGAGGCCCGCAACGTCACCCCGAAGATCGCCCCGATGCACACCCTCGGGCATCTGCTGCAGCGCGTGCCCGACTTCGCCCGGCTGGAGAAGGCGGCGGACGTCAAGGCGAAGGGGCTGAAGGTGTACCACCTGAGGAACCCCGAGACCGGCGCCCACGTGTACGTGGCCCGCAACGACGGCACGGACGCGGTCACCGCCGACCTGCCGACCGCCGCCGGCGCCGTCCGGCTCACAGTGCCCGGCAAGGACGCCCGGCTGCTGACCACCGGGCTGTCGCTGGGCAGGCGGAGCCTGAAGTACTCCAACGCGCAGCCCATGACCCGCCTGAACACCGGGCGGCTGGACGTCGCGGTGTTCACCGGGCGCACCGGCGAGATGGCCGAGCTGGTCCTGAAGTGCCGGCAGGAGCCCGTCGTCAACCGGCTCGACCCCGAGGCGGCCTGGGTGTTCGACCGCGACGAACTGCGGGTGAACGTGCCGCTGGGCAAGGGCGGCCTGACCCGGGTGATGGTCGAGCAGGGCGACAGCGAGGTCCCGCTGCTGCTCCTCTTCGCCGACGACCCGACCGCCGTCCAGATCTTCCCGTACGACACCCCGTCCGGCACCCTCCTCGTGTACGGCCCGGCGCTGCTGCGCCACGCCGAAGTACGCGGCTCCGAGGTGCACTTGACCGGTGACGTCATCGGCGCGACGACCCTGGAGGTGTGGGGGCCGCGCGCGGTCACGAGCGTCGTCTGGAACGGCCGCCCGGTGGCCACCCGGGTCACCCGGTCGGGCAGCATGATGTCCACCGCGATGCTGCCCGCCGCTCCCGAGGTGCGGCTGCCGAAGCTGGGCGGCTGGCGGATGCGGACGGAGAACCCGGAGGCCGGGCCCGGCTTCGACGACTCCGGCTGGAAGCCGGCCGACAAGACGTCGTCGTACAGCACCACGCCCGTGCCGAAGGGGCAGCCGGTGCTGTTCGCGGACGACTACGGCTTCCACTACGGCGACGTCTGGTACCGGGGCGAGTTCACCGACTCGTCCGCCGTCGAGCGGGTCTCCCTCGCCCACAGCACCGGCACGCAGGGCCTGTTGATGGCGTGGCTGGACGGGGAGCCGCTGGGCACCCACCGCATGCCGGTGCCCGACAAGGACACCACGATCCGCAAGGGCACGTGGGCCGGGACCGCCGTGTTCGACGTGCGGGAGCGGCTGCGCTCACCGGGCCGCCATGTGCTGTCGGTCCTGGTGCGGCGGATGCAGCACGACGAGGACGGCAAGGCCCAGGACACCCACAAGGCGGCACGCGGACTCACCGGGGTCACCTTCGAGGGCGCGTCGCCGAAGGTGCGGTGGCGGATTCAGGGAGAGGCCGCCCCGGACCCGGTGCGCGGCCCCATGAACAACGGCGGGCTGTACGGCGAGCGGGAGGGCTGGCACCTGCCCGGCCTGGACGACCGGGACTGGGAGAAGGTGACGTTCCCGCGGTCCGAGCGCCGGCAGGGCGTGACCTGGTACCGGACGTCCTTCCGACTGTCCGTGCCGGGCGATGTCGACGCCTCGGTCGGCCTGGTGCTGGAGGACGACCGGTACCGCGCCTACCGCGCGCAGATCTTCATCAACGGCTGGAACCTGGGCCAGTACATCAACGACGTGGGTCCCCAGCACACGTTCGTGCTGCCGGGCGGCATCCTGCGCACCCGGGGCGACAACACCCTGGCGCTGGCGGTCCTCTCCGAGTTCACCACGCTGTCCGGGCCGGGCACGGCACGCCTGACCCTGCTGGGCCACGCGGCCGGCGGGACCCCGGTGACCCCGGTGCCCTCCCCCGGTCACTGAGGCGCCTGTGGTCGTTCCCGGTTGAACCACGGTCACCGGATCGCATGACGCGAACACATCCGGGCGCGTACGCTCGAACCAGCCGCAGACCGGCGGTGATGAGGGGGTGCGATGACCATCGCGGGCGCGCGGAAGCGGGCGGCACGGCTGACCGCACGGCTGCGTCACGTCCGTCCGGGTGCGGCGCAAATACCGCGTCCCGGTGCGGAGAAGCCGCTGCGCCCGGGTTCGGCGAAGCGGCTGCTCGCCGCCGACCTCGCCGCGGCGGTCCACGCCCGGCCCGAACCACCGGCCGGGGTGCGGGAGGTGTGCCGGGCGCTGTGCGAGGAGATGAGCGCGCGCCGCGCCGGACGGCCGCTGGAACTGCGGTTCGAGCGCTTCCCGGACGAGATCGAGGTGACCGGACTGTGCGTGGAGTTCCAGGACTTCGACCTGGTCATCGTGGAGGAGCGGGCCGAGGCCGTGCAGCAACTGGTCATCCTGGGCCATGAGTTGTGGCACCTGCACGCGGGGCACCGGCACCACCACCTCGCGGGGGCGGCCGTCGCCCGGGCCCTCGGTGACACCTCCGAGTGGCAGGACACCGCGCTGACGGTGGCCGCCCGCAACGGCTCCCGGAAGGCCGACGAGGCCGAGGCCGACGACTTCGGGCACCGCCTCGCCACCCTGTTCCGGCCGCACGTCTCCGGCACCGGGCCCGGCGCCCCGCTGGACCCCGTGCAGCGTGTCCTCGGCTACCGCGGACGGGGAGGAGCCGCGCGGTGACCCTGCTGGCGCTGGACCCCTCGGGGTTTCTCAGCGAGTTCTACATCTCGTTCTGGATCCCCACGGCGGTGCTGACCGCCGCGCTCGTCATCAAGCTGCCCACGATCATCCGGTTGTGGCGGGACCCGCTGCTGCGCGCGGTCGGCGGTCTGCTGATCCTCGCCTGCGCCGTGTTCGTGTTCTGCGCGCCGTCCACGATCGCCGCCGTCAACCGGCTGACCGGGGTGACCAACATCTCGGCGCCGTGGTGCTATTCGCTCCTCACCGCGTTCTGCGGCTCCTGTCTGCTGCTGATCATCACCTGGCGCAACGGCCTGTCCGACCGCTCGGCCGCCACCCGGCGCGCGATGCGCTGGGTGGTGTCGGTGTACTCCGGGGTGATCGTCGTCCTGTGGGTGCTGTTCCTGCTCGCCGACGCGCCCGTGGAACGGCTCACCGACCTGGACACGTACTACGCCAACACCCCGTTCATGCGCGAGGAGATCGTCCTCTACCTCGTCGCGCACGCCGTCGCCGTCCTGATCACCTCCCGGCTGGTGTGGAACTGGGTGCGCACGGAGGGACTGGACCTCTGGCTGCGCTGGGGGCTGAAGCTGCTCGGCGTCGGCTACGTGCTGAACCTGATCTTCGACGCGTCCAAGCTGACCGCGGTCGCCGCGCGCTGGTGCGGGCGGGACCTGGACTGGCTGAGCACGAACCTCGCGCCGCCGGTGGCCGCACTGTCGGCGATCCTGATCGCGGTCGGCTTCATCCTCCCGCACGCCGCGCAGTACCTGCACGACCGCTGGCGGATCCGGCTCGCCCACCGTGAACTGCGGCCGCTGTACCGGCTGATGCGCTCGGCGAGCGGGGACGGCGTGCCGAAGGTGCTGCGGGCGACGCCCGAACTGCGGTTGACCCGGCGGGAGACGTTCATCCGGGACGTGCTGCTGCCGCTGTCCCGGCACATCGACACCGTGCTGGGCGGACGGTCGTACGACGCCGCGCTCGGTCTCGGGCATCCGCCGGAGCGGGCGCGGGCGCTGGCCGCCGCGGTGTGCATCCTCGACGCCGTCGAGAAGAAGGCCCGTACGCCGGAGTCGGCCGAGCCGGCCGACGGGCCCGACACCACGAACCTCCTCCAGGAGATCGGGGCCGTCTCCCGAGCCCTCCGCCGTCCCGACGACATCGAGGCGGTCCGCGCACGTGCGGACGCCCCAGCAGAGAGCGTTGCCGTACATGAGTGATCGAATACCCACCGCCGTCGTCCTGGGCGGCTCCCTCGCCGGGCTGCTCGCCGCGAGCGCCCTGGACCAGGCCGGGTTCCGGGTGACCGTCGTCGAGCGCGACGCGCTGCCGGACACGCCCGCGCCGCGCAAGGGGCTGCCGCAGGCGCGGCACGTGCACCAGCTGTGGTCCGGCGGGGCCCGGGCCATGGAACGGCTGCTGCCCGGGGCGACCGAGCGGTTGCGGGCGGCCGGGGTGAACCGGGTGCCGGTGACCACGGACGTGGTGGCGCTGTCCCCGCACGGCTGGTACCGGCGGTGGGCCGAGTCGGCGTTCATGCTGCCGGCCGGCCGGGACCTGCTGGACTGGGTGGTACGGCAGCTCGTGCTGACCGACGGGCGGATCGGGCTGCTGGAGCGGACGGAGGTGCTGGGCCTCGTCGGCTCGGCCGGCGGGGCTGTGACAGGTGTCCGGCTGCGCGGCCCGGCGTCCTCCGGCGACGAGGTTTCGGAGCGGACCCTGACGGCGTCGCTCGTCGTGGACTGCACGGGGCGGGGGTCCCGGGCGCCGCACTGGCTGCGGGAACTGGGGCTGCCCGAGCCCGAGCGGCGCGAGGTCGACTCCCGGCTGATGTACGTCAGCCGGTTGTTCCGGGCGCCGGAGGGGGCGCGGGACGGGTTCCCCGTGGTGAACATCGAGCTGGACCCGCGGGGTGGCCGGCCCGGCTCAGGGGGCGTGCTGATGCCCATGCAGGACGGCACGTGGATGGTCACGCTGATCATCCGGCAGGGCGGTGAACCGGCCCCGGACGCGGGGGACTTCGTCCGCTACGCCCACGAGGGGCTGCGGCACCCGGTGATCGGGGAGCTGCTGGCCGGCGCCGAGCCGCTCACCGAGGTGGCGGTGACCCGGACGACGGCTAACCGGCGGTTCTTCTTCGAGCGGATGCCGGTGTGGCCGGAGAACTTCGTGGTGCTCGGGGACGCGGTGTGCGCGCTGAACCCCGTGTACGGGCACGGCATGTCGGTGGCCGCGCAGTCGGCGCTGGCCCTGCGGGACGTGATCGCCGAGCGGGGTGCCGGCTCTCCCGGTCTCTCCCGGCACCTGCAGCGGGCGGTGGGTCGTACGGTCCGGGCGGCCTGGGACCTCGCGATCGGGTCGGACGTGTTCCACCCGGGGGCGACGGAGACGGGGCCGACGGTACGGGACCGGGTGCTGTCGGCGTATGTGGGGCGCCTGCTGTACACGGCGACCGGCAACGGCCGCATCGCGCGCCGCGTCACGGACGTGACGTCCCTGGAACGCGGCGCGCACACCCTCCTGACCCCCACGATGCTGCTGGCCGCAGCAGTAGGCCCCCTGAAGCCGCCTCTCACGGGCCCGCCCCTGACCCCAGAGGAACGCAAGGCAGCGGGCATCTCCTGACCACCGGCCCAGCCACCCGGGGGGTGGGTCCCCCCACCGACGCTGCCAGGGTGCCGTTGCGACCGCCCGGCGGTGGGTCCGCTCACCGGCACTCCAGGGTGCCGCAGC